>CALKRF010000071.1 GCA_937990665.1 uncultured Atopobium sp. | reverse complement strand
TAGGATGGTTAAGTCCAGTGCAATACAGGCTTAGACTCTTGGCTGCATAAAAATAACGTAGCAGCCATATAAACTGCTACGCTATAAAAGTCTAACTTTTGGGGGTCACATCAATACTGTGGGCACTTTTTCTACATCTAAACTCTCAAGTTAAAAGTAAGGGTCATCTTCACTAAATCGTCTTCACGCAACCAACTCGCTAAATGATGATCATGGCATCACCAAATGACAAGAAGCGGTACTTCTCGTCAATGGCACTTTGATAGGCGTCCATAATCTGCTCGCGCGTTGCAAACGCAGAAACCAGCATCATCAAAGTTGAACGTGGAACGTGGAAGTTGGTCACCATGGTGTCTACCACGTGGAACGTAGAGCCTGGCATCAAATAGAGATTGGTGGTTGCATTTTCTCGGGCAACCATATCGCCTTTATGAGTCACTGCAGCAGAGTCTTCTGCCTCCTCAAAGCGACGGGCAACAACAGGAGGCTCAGCTGCAGGAATCTGATTATCCCAAGCACTTTCAAGCGAGCGAACACTGGTAGTACCAATGGCAATAACCTTATGACCAGCGGCTTTGGTAACCTTTACTGCTTCTACAACTTCTGGAGCTACGTGGTAGCGCTCGGTATGAATGACGTGCTTGGTAGGATCATCCTCTGTTACCAGCCTAAAGGTATCAATACCAACCTCTAGCTCCACAGATGCCCACTGAACACCCTTTGCTTTGATAGTTTCAATGAGTTCAGGAGTAAAGTGAAGGCCAGCAGTAGGAGCTGCAGCAGAATGCTCGTCCTGCATAGCGTAGACCGTCTGGTACTTCTCTGGATCCCCCTCGTACTGTGTAATATACGGAGGCAGTGGAACGTGGCCCGCCTCATGAATAGCCTCGTCAAGAGTGCGATCTTCCTGTGCTTCAAAACGCACCAGGCGACCTCCCCTGTTGTCGTCAACAAAGTCCACAATGGTGCCCGTCAACACAACAGGAGCTGAGTCTGGGGCATGCAAGCCACCTGCACGATATTCAATTACCGCGCCAGGCTTTAGACGCTTACCAGGATTTACCAGACACTCCCATACACCGCCCAAAGCATCAATGTCTTCTCGGCGTTTTAAAAGCAGTGTTTCTGACACGCCACCCGTATTTTGCTTTTTGCCTACAAGACGTGCTGGCATAACACGCGTCTGGTTAACTACAACCAAATCGCCCGGCTCAAGATACTCCACAATATCGGTGAAGTGCTTGTGCTCTATGCGGCCATCTTCTCTATGCAGCACCAAAAGCCTACAAGAGTCCCTTGGCTCAGCAGGAGCTTGTGCAATACGTTCTTCTGGAAGGTTGTAATCAAAATCGTCAGTTCGCATGACGTGCTGCCTTTCTTGCGTCACGAGCTTCATGACGCTCTATCTGAGCCTCGGCCGCAGAATATCTGCAACCGCAGTAATTTTGCCGATACATACCAAGCTCACGAGACTCTTTTGTAGCCTCTGGGTAAAACGGACGAAAATCCCTCCATACAGGCGTTAGTCCGTGAGCATGCGCAATAGATACCAGTTCATCCTCACAGGCATCAAAAAGCTGATAGGGCGAGACGGCCAGTGTTGTAGAAACGTATTCAAACCCGCGCTCAGCCGCCACACGACAACTCTCTGCCAAGCGGATTGCGTAACAAGCACGGCAGCGGCGGTCTCGCTCAAATCCTTGAGGGGCCACAGCGCGCTCCCACTGCTCTCGCGGATCTCCTGCCACAATCACCTCAACATGAGCTTCTTCTTGAGCCCACGTCAGTAAGGTTTGGAGGCGCCTGTCGTGCTCTTCAACTGGCTGAATATTAGGATTAGTCCAGCAGATGGTTGGCTCAAAGCCCTCTTCCCTCAAATGTTTTAAAGGTTCAAGTGAGCATGGACCACAGCATGCATGGAGCAGCAGCGGTGTTCCCGGCTCTACTGAAAGAGTCTCAATTGACTGAAGCATGTTTGAAGCCATTAGTTCTTCTCGCCTTGTGCCTTATAACATTTCCAACCTACTATAGCGCAGGCAGCAAGGCATACAAAAATGGTAACAACGCTTGCTTCAATACCGTAGGCGCCACCCGAGATAAACTCAGATGCTGCAGGATACGCTGTTAAGAGCGTGGTAGGAAGAAGCGTAGTGGTAACCGAGATGCCCAGAATAGGGCCGGTTACAAAGTTCCAGATAAAGTGCATAGCAATGGTCATGAGCAGATTATCGGTAAGCCAAAACACCAAGCCATAGAGAATGCCCATCAAAAAGACTGAGATTGCTGCGGCAATAGAGATGTTAGGCGTTAGCCCATACGTTGCGGTAAAGAGCACTGCTTGAAGCACAAGCGCTACAGGGAAAGAACTCTTAGCTGCAACACCAGTTTGTAGATAGCCTCTAAACAAGATTTCTTCTGCTGCGGACTCAATAAGGGTTGCCACAAGTAAGAAGAGAGCGGCAAAAATGTTATAGGAAGCGTTGAAGTTAAAGTCAAAGCCTTCAATGAGCATGATAGAGCCAAAGGTAAACAGCACCATTAAAAAGCCAAAGGTAACTCCGCGCATAAATCCTGGCCAGGAGCTTACTCGAAGACCCAAAGACCTAAAATCTCGCTTATTGACGCGGGTAATCCACACAAGGATCAAACCACCTGCCAACATGCTTCCTAGAAGACCCAACACGGCTGGAAGGATGTCATTGGGTGGGAGCTCTCCCATAACCATCAACGGAACATGACACACAAACATAAGTAAAAGTGCAAGGTCAGCCACAAGGAAGGGCGTCACCACAGACTTTGGTGGATCCTTTAGAACAAACTCAAGGCTTGTCTTTGGCTTTTTTCTTCCCACAAACTCTCCTTACATAATTTCTACTCACTATAGTATCGACTTCTGAATCTATTCGTGTAGTGAATCAAAAAAGATTAGAATAAGAAGATAATTTGCGTAATCTACTAATTCCAACTGCGAGGTATCCATGGCCGAAAGCTACGACATGAACAACCGCCCACATTTTCCTAAGCGTGCTGTCATCACTGGTGGTATGCCCTATGGTAATAAAAATCTCCACTTCGGACATATTGCAGGCGTCTTTGTCCCAGCAGATTTCTTTGCTCGTTTCTTAAGAGATCGAATTGGCCAGAAAAACGTTTTGTTTATCTCGGGAACTGATTGCTATGGCTCTCCTATTGCAGAGGGCTATCGCAAAAAGGTTGAAGAAGAGGGCTACGAGGGTACCATCCTTGATTACGTTAATCATAATCACAACCTGCAGAAAAGCGCTCTTAACGCCTACAATATCTCGCTTGATTTCTACGGCGGTTCCGCGCTAGAACCCGCCGCAAAGATCCACGAAGAGATGGCTGACAGCATCATGCACCGCCTCTATGAGCGCGGCAAGCTCTCCAAGCTCTCAACCAAGCAGTTCTATGACACCGAGGCTCAAACATTCCTTAACGGCCGCCAGGTCAACGGACGTTGTCCTATCAAGGGTTGCAAGTCAGAAAAAGCCTATGCAGAAGAATGTGACCTGGGTCATCAGTTCAACCCAGAAGAGCTCATTGCCCCTGTTTCGCAGCTCACCGGCACCACGCCAGAGCTTCGCCCTGCACCAAGCTGGTACTTTGACCTGCCACAATACAAAGAGTTCCTAAACAACCTGGTAGAAAAGTGGAAGAACAACCCACAGATTCGCTCAGTTGTTACCTCTACCGTTCAAGAGACTCTGACCGAGCCTATTATCTACATTCAAAATTCCTACCGCCAAGACTTTGACGGCGTTGCCTCTTCCCTCCCAGCTCATAATGTCATTGAGCCAGAAGGTAACGCTTCTTCCTTCTCTGTTGTTTTTGAAAACTGGCAAGATAGAGATGAAGCTCGCGAGAAACTCAAAGAGGCTGGAATTCGTTTTAGAACAAGTAAGACGCTCCTGCCTTACCGCATGACGGGCAATATTTCTTGGGGTCTTAAGTCTCCTGACATTGAAGATCTCAAAGACCTTACCATCTGGGTTTGGACTGAGTCCCTTTGGGCTCCTATCACCTTCACACGTGCTGCCCTTTCTGAAGACGCTAAAAACGGTGGTTCTCGCTACTCTTCTGACGAGTGGCGCGATTGGTGGTGCAGTGACGATGCTGCTGTCTACCAGTTCATTGGTCAGGACAACATTTTCTTCTACTGCATTGTCCAGAACCCACTGTGGGATGCACTTGATTGGGGTCTTATCACCGATACTCCAGTTGCTAACTACCACATTCTCTTTATGAACAAGAAGGCTTCCAGCTCTGGTGCTATCAAGCCTCCAATGGCTGAAGAGCTCCTTGAGTTCTACACTCCAGAGCAGCTCCGCGCTCACTGGCTCTCGCTTGGCCTTGATCAGCGCGCCGTGTCCTTCTCGCCAAAGGCTTTTGACACCTCCGTATCAAGAAAGGGCAAGGACGGCGAGCCAGATCTTCTGGTAAAGGATGATCCTCGCGTTGTTGATCCAGCGCTCAAGGAGTCAGCATTTCTCACTAACATCTTTAACCGCATGGCTCGTAGCTGCCTGTATGGTGCAGCTAATGCTTGTGGCGGTCACCTCCCTGTCAGCGACCCTCACCAGGAAGTCATTGATGCTGCTCAAGAGGTTCTGCTTAAGTACGAGCAGCTTGCATACGGCTTTGACGCGCATTCCGCACTTGCCGCTGTTGACGAGTATGCTCGCGCAGAAAACAAGCGTTGGGGCGAGGCTTCCAAGGCTGCTCAGGGCAGTGACGAGGCTTACGACCAGGCACTTGCCGATGCATTCTATGCACTCAAGACCATCACGCTGCTCATGCATCCAGCTGTTCCGGAAGGTTGCGAGCGCGTTGCAGATGCCCTCAACTTCCCACACGAGGAGTTCTTCTCTTGGGAGAACGCCTTTATGGGTCCAAAGGAGCTTGCAGCAAAGCTTGGTCAGAGCGCGGAAGAGCACCAGCTTGAAGAGCTTCCTCCTCGCTTTGACTTCTTCAAAGCACATCCAAGCCAGAAGAACTAAAACACGCAGCTAGGAGCACACGTGGTCGAGTTTCCACCCGTCTACCGTCCAAAACCCTATAACAAACCAACAGCACACCTGAAGAGCCATCTTCAGGTGTTGCTTGATGACGGTGCGGAGATTGCAACGTTTGTCTACGCTCCCCACGTCTCTGCTGGCGAGAAACCCTGTGAAGACCTCGCTTCAACTGCGGCTTATTTGAAGTCTGTTACCGACGATACCTTTGCTACACCCATTGTTTTTCTCCACGGAAACGGAGAAGAACATGGCATCTTTGGCACCGTCATTGATGAAGTATGCAAGCGTGGCTACAACGCAATAGGTATAGACTCCAGAGATCAGGGGCAAAGCACCCGAGGAACAGCTGCCTTTACCTACGAGCGGATGGCAGAAGATGCATACGTTGTCCTCAAGCAGCTTGGAGTTACCTCAGCTCATATCGTGGGCTTTTCTGATGGCGCCATCCTAGGACTTCTTTTAGCGCGCGATTATTCCGATATTGTTGCTTCTCTTGTCTCTATCGGAGCAAATCTTGAGCCTGATACGCTAGGTGATATGACCTGGCTCTATGAAAGCATTGAGGGCAATAAGCGCTGGGCGACTGAAGGCTGGGAAGGCGCCGTTCTAGAAGACGGCTATCCTGTTCCTTCGCCTGCAGAAGCAGCTCGTATTGCAGAGCATCTTGAACTCATGGTAGACAACCCGCATATTGATCCTGCAACCCTGGGACATATCTCTGTTCCTGTTGTTGTCATGGCTGGTGAGTACGACGAAATTTATCCAGAGGAAACTCGTCGTATCGCTGAGGCAATTCCAACCGCACGACTTCTCTTTATTCCAGGTTGCCCTCACAATGTCCCCAAGGTTTCTCCTGGTGCTGTGGTGCGAAGAATTTTTGCAAATTTTGACCATCTTTAAGAACAGCGTTGGAACTTTAAACAATTTACCTGCTTTTATTTCAAGAAAATAAAACTTCGGTACTTAATTGTTAAGTACCTTGCTATCTCTAAAATTTTGAGTAAAATACCTAACAAGAATTATTTCTGTTAAGGGAGGTATTCATGCATCAAGCACCTACCTCACCTACTCAAGAGATGCGCATTATTCGCAATCTTGGCCATCTAGGTCACTATCTTTACATCACGCGCGGATGCCGTGGCGGTCAACAATTTATTTTGACTGCGCTATATCGTGATGGAGATATGACTCAAAAAGATCTTCTCGCCAAGACAAAGAATACGTCTGCATCACTTTCAGAAATGGTGAGCAAACTTGAAGCAAAAGGTCTTGTTGAACGTACTCGTGTAGACAAAGACCGCAGGCAGACACTTCTTTCTTTGACAAAAGAAGGTCAAAAACAAGCAAAAGAAGCTCAAGAGGCCAGCGAGTCATTTGAAGCGCGCGCATTGTCTGTTCTTTCTGATGAAGAAAAAGTTACATTCTGCGCATATCTAGATCGTTTAGTTGAACATTGGGACACAATTAACAGAGACGAGAAGGGAGAAACAGCATGTCAGAAGAAGTAACTTCAACTGAAGAACTTGAAAACATAATTGAATCAACTGAAGCCGATACAGCCCTGGCTCCTTCATCGTTGACCGGCATTGTTGATGTAAATAATCTTTCTTTTAGAGAGATTGCTCAGATCCTTTCAAAGAGCATTGGTAAGTTTAAGAGAGACACTATTCTCACTCCTGTCTTTGTTATGGCAGAAACTATCTTAGAGATTCTCATCCCCTTTAGAACAGCAGCTCTTATTGACACCCTTCGAGCTGGCGCTGATCTCAACGCCATTCTTCAGTCGGGACTCATTCTTGCTGCTATGGCAATGCTATCTCTGCTGTTTGGAACCCTTTCTGGCATTTCTGTTGCTAAGGCATCTACTGGATTTGCCCGCAACCTTCGTCGTGATATGTTCCGAAATATTCAGAAATTCTCGTTTACCACTATTGATGCTTTCTCTTCATCTTCACTGGTAACGCGTTTGACCACTGATATTTCAAATGTTCAGATGGCATTCATGATGCTTATCCGCATGGCAGTTCGCGCGCCATTCATGTTTATTGCAGCATTTATTGCAGGCTTCATCATGGGTGGCTGGCTTGCAATTATTTTTGTTGCTATCATGCCGCTTCTGGGATTTGGTCTCTACCTTATTATTTCTAGAGTTATCCCTATCTTTAAAAAGATCTTTAAGAAGTACGACGCACTTAATGAGTCTGCAGAAGAAAACCTTGCTGGTATTCGCGTTGTTAAGTCATTTGTCAATGAAGACTTTGAGCGCCAGAAGTTTGATAACGCCTCAGAAGAGTTGCGCAAAGACTTTACTTCAGCCGAGAGGCTCATGGCTCTGAACTCGCCATTTATGAACTTTACTATTTACGTGCTATTTGTTTTGATTCTTTACTTTGGCTCGTACCTTATTGTTTCTTCTCAAGGAACCGCCTTTGGTGTTGGTCAGCTCTCTTCCCTTATCACCTATGGCTTTATGATGCTCATGTCGCTTATGATGCTCTCCTTTGTCTTTGCCATGATCATCATCGCAGAAGAAGGAGCTCGTCGTATCTGCGAGGTACTGCTTGCAACTTCTACCATTAACAGCCCAGAAAATCCTCTGACCGAGGTTGCTGACGGCTCCATTGATTTTGATAACGTTGGATTCTCCTACTCTGGACCAGAAGGTCGAGAAGCCCTATCTGACGTAAACCTTCATATCAAATCTGGAGAGGTCATTGGCATCATCGGCGGTACCGGCTCTGCTAAGTCTACTCTGGTACAGCTTATTCCTCGTCTTTATGACGTAACCGCTGGTAGTGTTTCTGTTGGTGGACATGACGTCAAAGACTATGACATCGATACTCTTCGTGGCGCCGTTGCTATGGTTCTTCAGAAGAACGTACTTTTTAGTGGCACCATTAAAGAAAATCTTCTCTGGGGCAATCCTGATGCTACTGATGAAGAGATTCTTGAAGCAGCACGTCTTGCTCAGGCAGACAGCTTTGTTCAAACCTTCCCTGATAAATATGAAACTCATATTGAGCAGGGCGGCAATAACGTTTCTGGTGGTCAGAAGCAGCGTCTCTGTATTGCACGCGCACTGCTAAGACGTCCAAAAGTACTCATTCTTGATGACTCTACCAGCGCTGTTGATACAAAGACTGATTCTTTAATTCGCGCAGGACTCAAAGATTATCTGCCCGATACCACCAAGATCATCATTGCTCAACGTACATCCAGTATTGAAGAGTCTGACAAGATCATTGTTCTGGATAACGGCCGTATTAACGCCATTGGTACGCATGAAGAGCTTCTGAAAGATAATCCAATCTACCGCGAGGTGTACTTCTCGCAGAACAAACAAAGTGTTGATGAAAACCAATCCCAGGAAGGTGAGGTGACTTCTCATGAGTAAGACAGCAGAAACAAATGGTACAAGACCAAAACTTCCCGTGGGAAAAATTCTTACCCGTACCATTAAAATGCTCTGGGAGTTCTACCCTGTTCTTCTCCCTGTGGCGCTTCTTGCTACTGTTGTTCAGGCAATCATGCAGTCGCTTCCAAGCGTCTTCCTTGAGCGTATCCTCTCCATCATCTCCAACTATATTGATTCCGGTGACTGGAGCTCTGCAGAAGGTCTTGTCTTCCAGAACGTGGCCCTTCTCGCTACCTTCTATGTCCTTGGACTTCTTGCAAACATCGTCTCTACCCAGGGTATGGCTATTGTCACCCAGGGAGCACTACAAAAATGGCGCTCAAAAATGTTCTCCCACATGCAGGATTTGCCTATTAGGTACTTTGACACGCACCTTAATGGCGACATCATGAGTTATTACACCAACGATATTGACGCTATGCGCCAGATGATTGGTATGAGCCTTCCACAGCTCCTTTTTACCTCTGTGGTCATTATCTCAGTCATCTTTATCATGTTCTACTACAGCGCTTTGATGGCTTTGGTCATTTTGTTTGGCGCCTCTTTGATGGCTCTTGCTACTAAAAATCTTGGTGGCAAGTCAGCAAAGAACTTTGTGAAGACCCAGAAGACTACAGCAGACGTTGAGGGCCACATCCAGGAGATTATGAATGGCGAGAAGGTCGTCAAGGTCTTTAGCCATGAGCCAGAAACCATTGAATCGTTTGACAAGATTAATGACGAGCTCATGGTTGTTTCCAGAAATGCAAACCTCTATGCCAATACGCTCATGCCAATTCTGAACAACATGGGCAACATCATGTACGTTATTGTTGCTATTGTTTCTGGCGTTTTTATTGCGCTGAATGTTCAGAACATTTCTATTTCTGGACTGCCCTTTACTATCGCAGTGGCTGTCCCCTTCCTCAACATGACACGTCAGTTCTCCACTCAGATTAACCAGATTTCTGGCCAGATTAACTCCGTTGTTATGGGCGTTGCTGGTGCTAATCGTGTCTTTGAGATGCTTGATGAACCTACAGAAACTGATGAAGGCTACGTTACCCTGGTTAGCTCAGAAACAATTGATGGACAGGTACAGGAAGCCGAGTATCGTACAGGCTACTGGGCGTGGAAGTATCCACACAGCGATGGCACCGTTACCTACACTCCGATCAAGGGTGACGTTCGTCTCTTTGATGTTGACTTTGGATACGAGCCAGGCCACACCGTACTGCATGACATTTCTCTTTATGCAAAGCCTGGTCAGAAGGTTGCCTTTGTTGGTGCAACAGGTGCAGGTAAAACAACCATCACTAACCTGCTTAACCGCTTCTATGACATTGAAGATGGCAAGATTCGCTACGACGGCATCAACATCAACAAAATCAAGAAGAGCTCTCTCCGCCGTGCTCTTGGTATTGTTCTTCAGGACGTTAACCTCTTCACGGGTACCGTTTTGGACAACATTCGCTACGGTCGTCTTGACGCCACTGACGAGGACTGCGTAAAGGCTGCAAAGCTTGCTGGTGCAGATGACTTCATCAGACGTCTTCCTGACGGCTACCACACCATGCTCAAGGACAACGGCAGTGCGCTCTCCCAGGGACAGCGTCAGCTCATTTCCATTGCTCGCGCGGCAGTCGCAGATCCACCAGTCATGATTCTGGACGAGGCTACTTCCAGCATCGACACACGTACTGAGGCAATTGTCCAGCGTGGTATGGACGCTCTTATGTACGATCGCACCACCTTTGTTATTGCTCATCGTCTCTCTACGGTTAGAAACGCAGATGTTATTGTCGTTCTTGACCACGGTCGCATTATTGAGCGCGGCACGCACGACGAACTTCTCGCCAAGCGAGGAACGTACTATCAGCTCTACACAGGCGCCTTTGAGCTTGAGTAACAGCTGGCCCCTGTAATGCAAAACGCCTTGTCATCTTAGTGGCAAGGCGTTTTTTGTGCGTATGTAACAGTTTCTTAGGCGAGAAGAACGTGGTGTAGATCTTCTACGGTATCTACAATTGCAACTGCGCCCACATCAATAAGCTCCTGTTTATTTGTGGTTTTGCCATACAAAACGCCAATACAAGGAATCTGATTTGGGAATGCCGCTTCCATATCAAAACGGCGGTCTCCTACCATGACGCTTTCAGAAGCATCAAAGCAAAGCTGGCGCATAACGTGAGCAATAGCAGTAATTTTATCGGTTGCCGCCTCATCTATTCTTCCGGCATAGGTATCTAGAACACCAATAAGATTGTTGTCCCTAAGCCCTATCTCTAACATGGGCTGATTCTTTGAGCTTGCTACGGCAACCTTTTTACCGGCGGCGTGAAGGTCATCAATGAGGTCTCTCATACCCTCAAAGAGAGGCCATTTTCCTGTAGTTACATAGAGCTCACGGTAACGCTTAGTAACCGCAACAGCGTCCTGGTGGCTTAAACCAAAGACCAGTTCAAACCCATAAGGAAACGGTGGTCCTACAAGCTTTTTAAGATCTGATTCTATAAAGTCTGTATGACCACAGTCTGTCATTGCCATCTTTGCTGTAGAAACAATGGTGGGCAATGTGTCTGCCATAGTTCCATCAAAATCAAAAATAATAAGCGAGCGATGCTGCAGATCTGAAACCACCTCAGATGTTACCAGCGCTTTATTTGTATCAGTTACATTTTGCATTATTGCCATGTCAATCCAATCATCTACGTATGTGAGTATACCGTTGATGACGCAAAACTAACCAGTCAATGGCATTTTCTTCTCGCCTGCCGAATTAACTATTGACAGCTGAAATGTCGCACACCAGCTAAGGTATATAGTTAACTATAGATGAATCACTATGCCTAACCTGGGAGGTGTATGATGACTCGTCAGGAAAATAATCCAGAAGCTAAGCAACCTGGAAGAAACAGGCTTGGAAAACTCTATCCGTCTCTCGTCAACAAAGACGTTCTGCCTGATGAGTCTCTAGACGCTGCTCAAATTAATCAGCAAGTTGGTTCTATTGATCAGACCGGTTGGCATACAAAGCTCAATATTGAAGCACTTTCTCTTACGCTTACGGAGTCCACTACTCCCCTTGAAGTGCTTAAACATTTTGTGAATACGGCGTTTTTGCGTGAAAAAGATTCTCACCGAAAAGGTGGTTCTGTTGCCATCCCGCCTAGTGACTTTGAACTACATCTGGCCCAAAGACTAAAAGATGCAGGCGTTCTTGACGCGCAAGATAGTACTATCCCCTGTCGTGTGGTACGCCTACGCACCAATGGCCTCTTTTATCTGCGTGTTAATCAAAAAGCACTTTCCTATGAGCAGAAGATTCAGCTCCTTACTATTGAAAGTGCACTAAACACGGCTCTCTTTGCAGAGCGATACTTTCTTGATGCAAATATGGCATCTGAGCATGACTTACTTGCCTTTGAGCAAAAGATTGTTTCTACCATGATGAAGCAGTCGCGACCCCGCTGCGCTACAACCCAAAGCACCCAGGAAGATGGCGAGTGGGTTGTCCGCAAAGCCATTTCCCTACACATTGAAAGCCTGCGCCTTTCTCAGCGTCTTGTCACTGAGTTTAGAACCAACGTACACAAAGGTATTGCCGCCTTTAGAGTGCATCTGGCCCTTCCTGAGCAATTCCCAAGAAGCTTTCTTAGCTCAGATGGAAGCATTAAAGAGGCAACCTTTGATGATCTCTGTCGTGCAGCCACCGCTTATAACTTACATCTTGGCATGCTCATTTCCGCAAGCGCCTTTAGAAGCTCGCAGAAAATCAACGAGGTTTGGCTGTCTGGCATTTGCAATACAAACAAACTGCATGCCTGTCTTTTCTCGTTCCACATTACTCGCAAGCAATTTGAAGATACAAACATTACAGAAGAGACTAATCCGCTTTCTGTCTATCAGCTCTGGAACGCGCAAATCGACGAGGAAGATGGCATTCTTCATGCGGTTCATCCACTCTTTACCTTAGATGATGAGATTTTCTGTCCGCCAAGCAGGTACGATTTTGTTGAGTCTTCTCAAAAACGCCTTGATAGCGTCGCAGCTCACGCGCTGGGAACCGATGAGGTTTCAGGACTTTCTATTGATGAAGGTCAGGCGCGAGAAGAGATTATCACCAAAATTTTGCGCAACCTCTCTTCTTCTACAGAAGAAAACGTCCGCACTATCTTGTCGTATACCGCAAACTCTACCGATCCTACGGTGCGAGCAGCGGGAGAACGCGTGGTTTCTCGCTTTATTAAGGGCACGCTTGCAGAAGATGACTTTGAGGCTATTTCAGAAGAGTTTGTTGACGGAGGCGTTCTTTCCTTGGCGGTCACCAAGGCCCAGCGTCTTATTAGCGAGAAAAACTATCAAGACGCAGAACTGCTCCTACGTGAAGCGCTGGACTCCGTTGATGGCAATAACACCTACACAGATACAACCACCACTCAGTGGCGCGTATTTATGAACTACGTCGATCGAGTGCTCTACAACAGAATTCTCTCTAATCCCGAGAAAAACACTCGTCTAGCTCCTATGTCTTACTTTGAAGCACATCTTCTGATATCTATTGCTCAGACGCTCCAGGGGCAAACTCAAAGTGCTCTTCAGCACGCGAGAAGGGCTGTTGAGATTGCTCCTCTTAGCATGAGTGCAAGGCTACACCTCTCCCACTGTCTTGAAGAGTCGCTGGACATTACTGCAGCGGCAGATGAGCTCAAGAAGCTCCTGCTGCTTGCACACGACCCAGAGAGTATTGGGTTTGGCTACTATCGCATGGCATTCTTCCAGTGGCGTTTGAGACATCTTAAGGCTGCTCAAGCTTGCTATCAATTTGCCTTGAAGTTCTTACCAGGAGCTACATTTATTATTGGCACCGAGACAGCAATTCTCGCGCAAAGTGAGCCTGAGTTTAGCTGCGAAGATATGAACGATGATGAGATTTACGCCACGCTCATAAAAAATCAAATTCCTGTTGCTCCGACAGATGAAGTCTCTACTATTTTCTTGGATGGTACGCGAGCCTCGCTTGATGCAGAGCTTTTTAGTGTGGCTAAGAACTTCATGATGAACCTAGGAATTATGACTAAAGATGACGTCTACTTTGACATGCTCAACTCCATTGAAGGAGAGCCTGATAGATAAGATAACTCAACTCAAACTCACATAGAATTGGCATAAAAAAAGGAGTTCCGATTTCTCGGAACTCCTTTTGCATAATGTGCTGTGGCTTTTACAGCTCGTTCATTACGCGGACAAGTTTAACAGCGTAGTTCTTATCCATTGCCCACGTTCCAGCAAGCTTACGAATAATGTTAGCTTTCTTAGCAAGAATCCATGCTCCGTAGCGAGGGTCAACTTTTTGAGCCTCGCTTGGATCAACGGTCAGTGGCTCATAACCTGCGTATGCACGAAGGTGCAAAGCCTGTGCACGTAGTCCCTTAAGAACGGTATCAAATGAGAGTCCGCGCTCACCGTTTCCAGTTGCACCAAGACCACCAAAGTTGCACTGCTCAGGAAGGACATCGCCACCAAAGCGAAGGTTACCTGTCTCAATCATGACCTGCGCATAGAGGAGCTCTGGACGAACTCCCTCGTCAATTGCAGCCTGCCATAGCTGGTTTACAAAATCGGTTCCTGTTGCAGCGCCCTTCTCGGCATAGACGGCTGGATAAGCAGAGCCTACGCGCTTGTTGAAATCTCGCTGAAGATCCTCTTTCGTGACAAGAGGTGCTCCAAGAACGCTGGTGCGATCAGAGAAATTACCACGAGTTGGCTCAATTGGAGAACCGTCATCGGCTGGAGTGTTGTTAGCGTCTCTATTATCTCCACCGTTACCACCGTTGTTGTTATCTGCAGACTTGATGTTAAGAACGCCATTTGCATCTGCGTAAGCAACACGACCATCAGGAAGAGTGACATTTTGAGAGCGCAACAATCCATTACTCTGGTCAAAATAATAGTATGATCCGTTAATTACCTGAAGACCAAAGAGAGCACCGTGCTCTTTTGTATTTGGATCAAAGTACCATGTCTTGCCATTTGGAGTATTAAACCAACCAGAAACAAGAGCACCATTAGATTGAGCCCAAGCCCAGACATTATTAGGCATCTCTACCCAGTCATTAGCCTTCATGCCGCTATTGGCATCAACGTAGTATGAGCCGCTAGCTGTGATAACAAGTCCAGTCTTCATTAGTGGATACTCAGCATTCTCATCAAAGTAGAACCACTTGCCGTTAGACATGTACTTCCAGCCAGAGTAAAGAGTGCCGTCGTCATTAAGCCAGATCCAATCTCCATTAGCAAGATTGACCCAACCGCCGTAAATCAGACCACGATTCTGATCAATGTAGTACTTCTTGTTTCCGTCAGTCATAAGACCAAAGGTAGCGTGATAGCTGTTATTAGCATCAAAGTAGAACCACTTGCCATTTGGCATGTACTTCCAACCTGCGTGCAGAGAGCCATCTCCTGTTGCCCAAGACCAAGAATCATCAGCCTGGTGGACCCAGGAATTCTTTGCCATTCCATTAATCTCATCAAAATAATAAGACTTACCTGAAATGGTCCTCTGACCAAGAGCAGCAGCGTTATGAGGCGCAGTTGCGTCAAAGTACCAAACCTTACCATTTGACGTAGTAAACCAGCCGGAGACAGCAATGCCTCTTGCATCAAAATAATGCCATCCGTCATCGTCTTTAAGCCATCTGCTTACGTAAGCAGTGCCGTTGTCGTCGGAATACATCCATCCTTCAGCAGCTCTGCGCCAGCCATAGGATTCTTTAATCTTAGCGTCATAGTTTGTCTGGCGAGTTACTTCTTGACCATCAGAAGATCTTGCAGTGATATACAGGGTGTAACGGCCGCTAGCAGGAAGCGTAAAGGTAGACGAAGTTGCCGTAGTGTTAGATGCAACCGTTACCTTTGTTCCGTCTGGACCAACATAGCTGTAAGTAAATGTTGCGTCAGTAACTACGCCAGTAAGAACTGGCTTTAGAGTGATGTCACTATCCTTTTGAGCTACTGAAACACTGTTCATGCTCCACCAGGTATCAGAGCTGTACATTTCCCAAATTGCCCATGCATCTGCCCAGCCAATGTAGTCAACCTTGGAATTATCGCCAAGGTCTTTAAACTCAGCAGCATGTGCTGGATTAGAGATGAATTGATGCTCAATAATTACGCCAAGAATTCCCTTTTGACGAGCATAGCGGACAATACCGTAATAATCGGACTCATCGCCATTCTCGTAATAGTCTGTTCCGTATTGGTCGTTGTAGCCACGTTCTGTTGCGCCGTCACCGCGGGTAACAATACCAACTTTATTTCTGAGGTAATAGTTAACCTTGCCGGCAAAAATTTGACCGGAGAGATAAAGATCATAGTTGTAGCTTACCTTATGAGGAACAAGTACCTCTGAGCCCGTTGCAGATGCAGGGCCGGCATTGTAGTGAAGCGAGATGATGGCACAAGCGTTTGCGTCAACAGCACGCTGTACGCGCGTCTTGATCGATGGATCCTCGTGTTCTCCACGAACAACAACAACCTGTACACCCCATTTTTCCAGATACTTCTTGGCATACATGGCAGTTGCCCAGGCCAGATCTCCCTCTTTGAGTCCAAAGTAGGTGGCACCTGGATCTCTGCCTTCAAGGCCATCACTGTGACCTGGGTCAAGCGCAATAGGTCTGCCAGTTGCACGAGCAAGTGCTACGGCATCTTTTAGTGATTCACTCTGGATAATGTTTCCTTGGGCATCCATTGTGGTGTAGGTAGTTGCATATGCGCTTTGAACTGTTGTTACAAACAATGCTGCGACAACAAAGAACAAAACAGCAAGCAATTTACCGCGAGTATTAAATAAGCTGCGTTTCATGCGGTCCTCCGAAAAGTATTGGTTTACTCCTCTTCATACTTGCTAAAAGTTTACACTAGACTGGCACGTCAACAATAAAAAACACAAGCTCACCGCAACTTGATTGGAACTCTGTGATTTTCTCGACACTCGAAGATATTTTTGCAACAGATTTTGAAGCAGCAATCTTTGATTTTGATGGCACTATTGCTCATACGCACCATATTTGGAAGCTTGTTGACCAAGAGTTTTTTGAGTCGCGAGGAATCCCTTACACTCCAGAAATTGGCAAGATTCTCTCCCCTCTTGGATTTGAAAAGGGAGCTGAATGGGCAATTGCCACCTATGGGCTAAAGGAAGATCCAGAAGAAATTGTTGCCGAGTGGAAAGAGCTTAGTAAAAGCTTCTTTGTAAACTCCGTGCAGCTTAGACCTGGTGTTGTTGATTTTATTGGCAAGCTACAAGAAAAAGACATCCCTACTGCATTGGCAACTGTCAACGAGCCGGAGCTTCTTGCTCTTCTTGAGCCTCGTTTACATCTATCCACTCTGTTTGATACTCAGGTGTTTGCAGCAGATGTTGGATCTGCAAAAGATGAGCCTCATCTGTATCTTGAGGTGCTTAAACGCCTTAATGCTCCAGTCGAGAAAACAATTCTGTTTGAAGACATTCCACTGGCTCTTCAGACAGGAAATTCTGTTGGCCTTATCACCTGTGCTGTTAATTGTGATGATGAGCATCAAGATATCGAGAAACTCTCTGAACTTGCCGACCTTACCATCAAGCATTGGTATTAAAGCTCTTGGTTACTGTAACTGTAAAAATAGCGATGTAACAAAAAAGGAGACCCGAAGGTCTCCTTTTGATGGTAGTGTTCGCAAGTACTAGATCTTGTGGACGCTAGAAGCCTGGAGCTTACCGTTCTGGCCGGTGGTAATCTCAAACTCGACAGGCTGACCCTCATCGAGAGTCTTGAAACCGTCCATCTGAATCTCGGAGAAGTGTACGAACAGATCGTCGCCATCCTCACGAGAGATGAAGCCGTAACCCTTGTCTGGATTAAACCACTTTACAGTACCCTGAGCCATTTCGTGCCTTTCTTTCTTAGCCCCGCAGGGCAAAACTGCGCCTGTGGAGCGCGATACCGTGACGTTTCGCCACGTGGAATATAATAACCTTAATCAACAACTTATGTGGCGAGAAACCACTCATGGAGATTTTCACACCATCTACCGGAAGAGCCACAGGTAATCAAGCTGTTTTCCAGCATTTATTTATGGATATATCTGCTATTAAACGTTTTTTATCTCATTAGTTGAGCATTTTTTCATAGAAGATAGAGAATTTGTATAGGATTAATTTACGGGAACAATAACAGACATATCAAACTATTATTTATATAGAAAGTTATCCCTTCAAAAAAGGATATGCAAATGAAAAAGAAGACATGTTTGTCCAGCAGGCCTTCAATGCAAAAGCTTATTGCAGTTGCTTCGTTGAGTGCAGCTCTACTTTGCGGACTCCACGCTGCTCCTGCTCTTGCAGAAACTACTGATACATCCACAGTAAGTGCCCCTGAATCAACTTCTAAATCCAATTATCCAAAATTGAAAGAAGTTGATGGAAAGGTATATTTTTATACTGAAGATGGAACTATTCTAAAAAGTCAGTGGATTACTTATGACAGTCATCAATACTATGTAGATGAAACAGGTGCAGCAGCATCTGGTTTCTATACTACACCTGATGGCAAAACCTGGTATTTTGAGCCAGAGACATGGCTACCGCACGCTAGATATGGCTTATTTTATATTCTCGAAAATAAAAATACTCCT
>CALKRF010000070.1 GCA_937990665.1 uncultured Atopobium sp. | reverse complement strand
TAAGAGATGCAATGCTCAAAGAGCATCCCGGAAGGAATTAGTTCGTGCCTACTATCAAAATTGCCGATGAGGCAGGTGCTTGTTACGGTGTAGAAAGAGCTCTTCAGATGGTCCAGCAGGCCGTTAAAGATGCTCATGCGCCCGTGCGCACGCTTGGTCCACTTATCCATAACCCTCGCGTTGTTACGTCTCTTAAAGACCAGGGCGTAGAGGTAGTTGATTCCGCTTCTGAAGCTGCAGGAAGTGCGCTATTGTTGCGCACCCATGGTGTAACTCCTCAAGAGGAACAGATTGCCAAGGACGGCTGTGTTGACGTACTTGACGCAACCTGTCCGTTTGTAAAGAAAGCTCACGGAGCCGCAGAACTTCTCGCCAAGCAGGGCTATGCCGTGTATGTGGTAGGAGAGTCTGGACATCCTGAAGTAGAGGCAACACTGGCTCATGTACCAGGGTCTTTGGCTATTGATTCTGTGGAAGAGGTTGCCGCTCAGGCGGACGCCATGAGAGCTGCAAAGAAGGTTGGTCTAGTGGTACAGACCACCATGAGCGCTGCTAAGCTCTCTGAGGTAGTTAACGCGGTACTTCCGCTTGTTGACGAGCTTCGCGTCATGAATACCATCTGCGAGGCTACTGCAGGCCACCAGGACTCTTGCATGAGGCTTGCAAAAGAGTCTGACGTCATGATTATTATTGGCGGCAGGATTTCTGCAAATACTACTCGCTTGGCAGAGATTTCTAAGCTCTATTGCCCCGCAACCTACCACATTGAAGGCGCTGATGAGCTAGAGGCTTCTTGGTTTGAAGGTGCGGAGCATATTGGTATTACCGCAGGAGCTTCTACACCAGAAGCTCACATCAACGCAGTTAAATCAGCCATCGAGGAAATCGTAGGCGCTTAATATGGAACAGCGCGCAGACTACGGAAATACAAAATCTGGTGGACTTGGTGCGCTTATTGAGTCCGTTGAAGAGGGTAGTCCTGCGTGGAAGGCTGGCCTTGAGCCCGGCATGATTATCGAGAAGGTCAATGGTGTAGTGCCAAAAGACCTGATTGATTGGCGCTGGGAAGCCGACGGCTCCCTCTGTGAGCTTGAGGTTTCTGTGCCTGGTGACGATGAGCTTTACGAGTGCGTGCTTGAGCGTGAATCCGGAGAAGACTGGGGCGTTGACTTTGTTGATGTGCTCTTTGATGGCATCAAGACCTGCGTAAACGCGTGCCAGTTCTGCTTTATGGCTATGCTGCCAGAAGACATGCGCCCTTCTCTTTCAATCAGAGATGACGATTATCGCCTGAGCTTCTTGCAGGGCAATTTTGTTACGCTCACTAACCTTACTGACGAGGATGTTGAGCGTATCATCTCTCATAAGCTTGAGCCTATGAACGTCTCGCTCCATGCAATCTCACCTGACGTTCGTCGTAATCTGATTGGTGCTCGCGCTGCTAGGGGCATTGAAGTTCTTGAGAAACTCATGGACGCTGGTATTGAGATCCACGGCCAGATTGTTTTGTGCCCTAATATCAATGACGGTGAAGAGCTTGATAAAACGCTTGATTGGGTAGAGGCTCACCAGCAGATTACCTCTTTGGCCATTGTTCCGCTTGGCTATACCAAAGACTCCAAACGCTTTACGCATTCGTATTCTGATGATGTGGAGTTATCCCGCTCTGTAGTCAAAATTGTTGAGCCCTACCAGGAGCGTGCACGAGCTTCTTTGGGCATTACGCGTTTTCAGCTCTCTGACGAGTTCTACGTAGACGCCCAGCTACCTATTCCACCTGCATATACCTACGACGGCTATCCTCAGTTCTATGACGGTATTGGTATGCTCAGAAGCTTCCTTGACGAGGCTGAAGAGGTTTGCGCCTCTATGCGTACTGCCCTTGATGAGGCAGATACCTATCTTTCTGCTCGTTCTCGCAAGATTTTGCTGATTGTAGGAGAAGCTGCTCAGCAAACCATCCAGACCTTCTGCGACGACTGGTCAGCTGACGGCAACGTTTCTACCTTTGCCGTGCGCAACGATTTCTTTGGTGGAGACGTTAATGTCACAGGACTTATCTGCGCCGTTGATCTTCTCGCCCAGGTGCCAGAGGACTTAACTGATGTCCTAGTAGTGCTTCCTGAGGTTATGTTTAACTTTGATAAGGTCACCCTTGATGGCATGTCGCTGGCCGATTTAACTGCGCAGTTAGAGGCTCGTGGCGCAAAAGTAATCATGTCAATTCCTGGTCCCACAAACATTGCTGAGTCGTGTATTAAAGCGCTCAAAGAGTGGGATTAGCCACATATTGCTGGTATCATTAAACTAACTGAATGAAAGGTGAGACATGGCTAAGCCCATTGTTGCTATTGTTGGACGCCCAAATGTTGGAAAGTCCACGCTGGTAAATAGAATTGCCGAGAAACGCGATGCAATTGTGCACGAGTCTAGGGGAGTAACCCGTGACCGTTCGTATCACGATGCTGACTGGAATGGTCGTGAGTTTAAGCTTATTGATACCGGCGGTATTGAGTCAATTAAATCGCAGGATCGCTTTGCTCCACACATTCGTGAGCAGGCACTTCTTGCATGTGAAGAGGCAGACGTTATTGTCTTTGTGGTAGACGGCTCTACCGGCGTTACCGATGAAGACGAAGAGGTTGCACGCATTGTCCGCAAGAGCGCCAAGCCCGTGTTCTTGGTTGTCAACAAGAAAGATAACCCTGCTACAGAGCAGGATGGTCTATGGGACTTCTACGCACTTGGTTGCGGCGAGCCTCTGCCTCTGTCTGCTTCACATGGTCACGGTACTGGTGACTTACTGGACGACATTGTCAATGCTTTCCCTGAGGCTGATGAAGAGCCAGAGGATGACGGCATTCTGAACTTGGCTATTATCGGCCGTCCTAATGTGGGCAAATCTTCGCTGGCAAACCGCTTGGCTAACAAGAAACGCTCTATTGTTTCTGATGTTGCTGGTACTACGCGTGATGCTATTGACACCATGATTGAATGGAAGGGAACTCCCATTCGTCTTGTTGATACCGCAGGTATCCGCAAAAAGAGCCAGGTACATGAAGACGTTGAGTATTACAGTTTGGTTAGAGGTCTGCAGGCAATGGACCGCGCAGACGTCTGTCTTCTTGTGGTTGACGCCTCTGTTGGCGTAACCGAGCAGGACCAGAAACTTGCAAACATGGCCGTAGAGCGTGGATGCGCGCTGGTGCTCCTGCTTAACAAGTGGGATCTTATTGATTCTGAGGCAAAGCGCGATGAGGTAGCAGTCTCTGTAGCAAAGCGCCTTGCCTTTGCACCTTGGATTGCTTCCATCAACGTTTCTGCACTTACTGGCCGCGCTATTGATAAGGTACTTGCCGCTGCGCTTTCGGCTGCAGAATCCCGCGCACTTCAGCTTAAGACTTCCGAGCTCAACGAGCTTCTCGCCCAGATTAGAGAGGGTGGACACACGGTTTCTGACCGCGGCCGCCGACTTAAGATTCAGTACGCTACTCAGACGGGCTCTAAGCCTCCTGTTATCTCGTTCTGGTGCAATGCTCCAGACCTTGTTGACGACAACTACGAGCGCTTTATTGAGAATAGACTTCGCGAGAAGTTCTCTCTGATTGGTACACCTATTCGTTTGAAGTTCCGTAAGAAGG
>CALKRF010000069.1 GCA_937990665.1 uncultured Atopobium sp. | reverse complement strand
GTTGGAGTAATCAACAACGTTGTTCAGAATAAGGACATACTGCACGTTAAGGTCGTGTGCTGTCTGAAGCACCTCAGGGTCGCTCGCAATGCGATTAAGGCGTTTACGAAGAATTGCACTTGCAGGACGTTCTGAAGCGTCATAGCCGTTAGGGAAGCGCCAGAGCACATGTAAGTCGTTAGTGCCATACGCCCAGAGACTGCCATCTTGAGGTAGGTTTGCAATAACAGCACCTGCAGGCACGGTAAGCTCCACGCGACGTAAAAACTCCAATTCTTCCGATGTCAAAATGTAGTGATCACCATAGGCCTTCTCGGAAGCCTGTTTAAAGGCAGTAGCGGCAGGAATTGGCTCTTCCGATTTAAGGTTTGGCATGGGGACTACATAGTTGAGTACAACTACACATGCAATGACCGCTCCCACAATCAGAAGTTTAGCCCAAACAGTACAAAAGACGCAGGTCTGAGCTTTGGTCTGAGCCTGAGAAGCTTTTTCTCTCCAGGAGGCAAACGTTTCCAGCGCAGCTTCGGCAAGAGTTGCCAGGCCAAGCGCTGCCAGCGGAATTGCCATAATGACGCAGCTTGCCGCAATGCGGAACGGATCGGTATACCAAAATCCCGAGAGATATCCCTTCAGAGGAACGTCAAACGTAATAATAAAAATGCAGAGTATAGACAGGTACATAAAGGCAGATACCATCCATCGAGCCTGCTTGTGCTTAAACGTCCATACGGCGCCTACAAGCACGCAGATTGAAAGTATCGGTTGTGGAGAAACAAGCTCTCCACCTGCGTACGACTGTCCAATAAAGTCCATGCCAAGGGCGTGCAAAATAGCATCTTGCAGGCTAGAGTAGGCGCTCCACCAGAAATTGAGAGCCACGCCTCGAACAATCAAAACGTAGTAGAAAACAGACCAAATAACCAGCGCAAAGATAAAGAATGCGTATGCCAGCGTGACAGGCTTGATTTGTTTTCCAAAGAGAATAACTCTGCGTTTTGATTCTCCAATGCGCGCAAAACTCCAAGGCAAAAGCACAACAATTGACGAGAAAATCGTGGAAGGGTGCAAGATAAAGAGGGTAATGCAGCCAAGAATAAAAATGGTAATAAGCCAGATAAGATCGTGTTTTGGTGTCTTTGAGCGAGTCATCTGCATAAAAACCCACCAAATAGAAGGCATTACGCAGAAGGCCACTGTGTTAGGGAAAATTGGTCCGTAGATTAAAAGCGACCAAGGGAAAACAAAAAATGCTAGGCAAACAAAAGCTCCACTGATAAGCGCAATGCGATGTTTAGGAAGAACTTTTGCAATAACCGAGCAGATTGAGAGCGGAAAGATAATTGCTGCACTGACAAAGTTGAGTGCATTACCTGCAATAGGAACGGTTGTAGAAACAAGCTGCGTTGTTAGTGCAACAATGATGTTCCAGCCTGAAGGATAAAATCCTGAAGTCCCCGGCTCCCAAGGTGTAATTGAAGCTTCTACGGTGCTGTAGAAGTCATAGTGAATTGATGAGTACTTTTGAGACTCAATCATTGCCTGCGTGACATCTAAGTGATGCACAATGTCCCAGCCCTGAACAAAGGAGCTGGCAGAGGGCAGGGTTGGTAAGAAGAGAAACCCTACGGTAAGAAGACCAATTGCAACGTACAGAAGAGGTATCCAGAAAGGGAGTTCTTCGCAGATGAATGCTGGTACAGAGCTAGTTGATTGCTTGCCAGCGCGTATTGCTTTAGATTTGTTGGGTTTCTCGTTCCTGAAATCCTCTTTGTGTTTGGGTGCAACATAATAAACGTAGCCATTGACTAGAACTGTGATAAGCAGCGGAACAAGAACCATTACGGCCAAGGGGATGGGGATGTTCAGTGCGCTAAAGATCTCTCCCTCAATAAAGTAAAGCGCGCAGCTTACCAAAGGAGCACTAACAAGTGCCCAGGGCTTTGACATGCCGGAAGCATGCAACAAAATGACGCCCGGCACGTAGAGCAGGGCAATAATGACAACTACACTTTGGAAGAACTCAAGCCACATCCTGATCCAATCAAGGTGTTAGTAAAAATTCTTATACTTCTTGGTCACACGACTGGGCGTGACAGTTATTTCAAACAGACTGGTTTATTTTACGATAGAAGCAAAAGTGGTGTTGAGATAAACAAAAAGGACTTCCGAAGAAGTCCTTGAACATTTGGTAGCCCGTACCAGATTCGAACTGGTGATCTCCGCCTTGAGAGGGCGGCGTCCTGAACCGCTAGACGAACGGGCCATATATAACTGGGAGGACATGGCTGGGATAGAGAGAGTCGAACTCCCGTTTACGGAACCAGAATCCGCTGTCCTACCACTAGACGATATCCCAAGATGTCATCCGTGCGCATCAGCGCGAGAAATAACTATAAAGGAGACTCGTCAGAGATGCAAGCAATAATTTCAAGAAATTCTGTTTGCAGCAAAAAATATTATATAAAACGCATCTCTAAGCGCAAGGAACGTCTCTCGTATTTGAGCTGAGCATGCGCTCTGCATCAATAAGCGCCTGGTCAAGAGGGGCACAGCCGCTGCAGCTTGCGCATGCGGTAGGTGCGCTTGGAGTTGCGGCAAGACCACCTTTAGCTGTTTCTCTAAGAGAAACAGGGAGCGCGGCACCAACTTCTGCCATAGCGTGTGCAACCTCATCAAACGGAATTGGGTTACCAACGCCCGCAAGAGCAAGCTGAGAAGAGCTTACGGCAGCGGCTACACCAATAGCGTTTCTATCTTGGCAAGGATACTCAACCAGTCCTCTGACAGGGTCACAGACTAGTCCTAGAAGGTTAGAGATGGCAATAGAAGCAGCGTCCAAGCACTGTTGAGGAGTGCCACCCAAGAGCTCGGTCAGTGCAGATGCGCTCATGGCAGCAGCGGAACCAACCTCTGCCTGACAGCCGCCCTCAGCGCCAGAAACACTTGCGTTGGTGGTTAGGATGGCTCCAATAGCACTTGCATTCCAAAGCGCAGAAATAACTTGCTCGTCGGTGGCACCAATCTCTTCTGCTACCGAGATAATTGATCCTGGTACAACGCCAGAAGCTCCTGCAGTAGGAGCGGCAACAATGACGCCCATGGTTGCCGAGCGCTCAAGCACGGCCATAGCATAGGCAACGGCTCGTGTTTGCGTGGTGCCCATAAGCGCACTTGAGATTGCAGCTGGGGTGTTTGCTACGGTTTTGGCCTGACCGTTGAGCAGACCACCAATGGACTGACGAGGCGTCTTAATAGTGTCGTGAACTTCATCGCGCATAATCTCAAGAACGTGAGCCATCTCGGCGTCTACGTCGGCATCTGACCGCAAGTCCTTCTCGCGCTGACGCATAATCTGGCCAATAGAAGCTCCTGTCTTGGAGCACCTGGCGAGAAGATCTGCGCCGTTGTCAAAGGCTCCTGAAAGCACGTCGTTTGTGACCTGTGGAGCTGCTCCTGGAATGGAAACCTGAGCGGCATACGAAACGTGAGGTGCCAGCTGAAAGAGGTCGAGGACTTTCTGCTCAATGGGCTCGTCAATCTCAAAGACCGTGTGGGCAAAGCCTCCACGCTCTGAGCGGAAAGTGCGCATAGTTGCAACATTGATGTTTTGTGTAGCCAAAATAGTAGTGAGAGCTGCAAGAACACCGGGTTTATCGCGATGTGAAACAAAAATGGTAGGCATATCGCCAGACATGCGAATGCGTACGCCATTGACGCCAGAGATGCGAATACGGCCGCCACCAACAGACTCGCCCATAACAGAAACATGAACGTTATCTGCGCCGTAGAGGTGAATTTCTACAGTGTTTGGGTGCAGAGTCTCGTCGTCGCCTTTTTCAATAACTTTGTAGTTGAGGCGTGCTTCTTCTGCCAAGGCGAGCGCTTCACGGACGCGCGTATCGTCTGGAGCAAGGCCCAAGATGCCTGCAATCAGAGCGTAATCGGTGCCGTGGCCAAGGTGGGTATGAGAGAAGGAGTTGTAGAGCCAAAACTCAACGCGCTCTAGCTGCTTTGGCGCAAGCGAGCGTGCAACCAGGGCTATGCGTAGGGCTCCTGCTGTGTGCGAGGAAGAAGGACCCACCATAATGGGGCCGAGGACCTCAAACGCAGACATAGAAATCATAACTACTCCAAAACTAAACAAACGGTAACGATAAAAGAGCTGCAAAACCATCTGTTTTACAGCTCTTGTGTGGTTTTACTTTTGATACCCACTTATGCTTGGGAGAATACGCGACAAGCGCATTCGGTGCGTTATTTGCAAAGCTCCAGAGCGCGATCAAGGCGAGCAAGGCAAACCTCACGACCAAGAAGCTCCATGGACTCTCCAAGAGGAGGGGAGACCATGTTGCCGCACTCAGCAACACGAATGGACTGGAAAATAACGCGCTTCTTGAGGTCAAGCTGCTCTGGAAGCACCTCAAGGGCAGCGTCAATTGCTGCGGCTTTCCACTCGTCCTCAGAGACACCCTCAAGAGCAGTCTTTGCAGCAGCAAGAACAGTTGCGCTCTGAACAGCGTCTTTAGTAAGACCCTTCTCAACGCTCTTCTGATCAAAGGTGACGTTTGCGCCTTCATACAGGAAGCGGGACTTCTCAATGACGTCTGGGCTTACGGTGGTGCGAGGACGAAGAATCTCGGAAAGCAGGTCATACCAGCCTGGACGAGTTGCGTAAATCTCTTCTGCGTCAGTAGTACTACCCTGAACAGGCTCAAGACCTGCGCTCACAAGCTCTGGAATCAGAACAGTCTTTGCAAAAGTCTGGTTGTCCATGTTGGCAAGATAGGTTGCATTAATCCAGTTCAGGCGCTCTGGATCGGACTTAGCAGGGTTCTTGGAAACGTGATCCAAAGAGAACTGAGACGCCAAAACGTCACGAGGAACAATGGTTGTCTCGCCATCAAGCGACCAGCCGAGAAGGGCCAGGTAGTTGACAAAGGCATCTGCAAGATAGCCCTGGTCACGATACTCCTCAACAGAGGTTGCGCCATGGCGCTTGGAGAGTTTCTTGCCATCAGGACCCAAAATCATGGAGATGTGAGCGAAGGTTGGAACAGGTGCGCCCAGAGCCTCGTACACCATAATCTGGCGAGGAGTGTTGGACAGGTGGTCATCGCCACGAATGATGTGGGTAATGCCCATGCCAGCGTCATCAACAACGGTAGCAAAGTTGTAGGTTGGGGTGCCATCAGAACGGAAGATGATAAAGTCATCAAGCTCGCGAGCGTTAAAGGTTACGTCACCGTGAACAGCGTCGTGGACAATAACGTCACCGCGGTCCAGAGGAACCTTGATACGGATGGTATAAGGCTCGCCAGCGTCAATGCGGCGCTGTGCCTCTGCAGGATCAATGTTTCTGCAGGTACGCTGATAGCCCTGGAAGGGGTCGTGGCGCTCCTCAGCAGCCTTCTTGTCTTCAGCAAGCTTCTCTGGCGTGCAGAAGCAAGGGTATGCCTTGCCCTCTGCCAGCAGTTTATTTGCTGCCTCACGATACAGGTCAAGACGCTCAGTCTGGCTATAAGGACCGCAATCGCCGCCCTTATCTGGACCCTCGTCCCAATCAAGACCAAGCCACTTCATGGCGCGCAGAATGATCTGAGTGTTCTCTTCAGTAGAGCGCGTAGGATCTGTGTCATCAATACGAAGAATAAACTTGCCACCATTTGCGCGAGCAAAAGCCCAGTTATAGATAGCAGTACGCGCACCTCCGATGTGCAGCTTACCTGTTGGGGATGGCGCAAAACGTACTCTAACCTGCTTCTCTGACAAAACTCCTCCTTGGCAGTTATTTTCTAGCGAGAAAATCTAGTTTATGCACTCTTTAGTATAACGCTTGAACACAGATGACCGACAACGTTGCCTAGTCTTCAAACATATTGTGGTCTGCAAACTCTGCTTGAACGGTACGAATCATAAGGTCTACATCTTCAAGTCCCAGGTGACGTTCCTTCTCGTCTGCTGCAAGCGTGTGCCTACGACGTGCCCAGTTCTCAAGCGCAGCAGGGGAAGACTCACGGGGAAGAGACCTAATTTCTGGATCCAGGCGGCGGCAGATGTCGCGGGAGTCAATGACAATAATCTTGCCTGCTTTTCTGGCTTCTGCGTAACCGTCAATGTTGAACATGAACCAAGAATCCTCAAAGGCAGCGTTATGCGCCATAAAAGGAATCTTTTTCATAGTTGCCAGCAGGGCCTCTTGGGCTTTTTTATCGTCTCTAAATGATTTCTTACCCTCAACATCTTTCCAGATAATCTGGTGAATATCGGAAAGAGGGACACCTTTTTCTTTGTACATCTCTGGGATGCCAAAGTAAGCGGTGTGGGGCTCTACCGGAACGGTGTTACGACCAAGATTCCAGAACTCAAAGCCCACATTAACAATGTAGCCCAGCTCAGGAAAACGCGAGGTAGTCTCAATATCAATTCCTAGCACCGTGCCAGAAACGCTCTTCTCGACATACGCAATTTGCAAGTCATTAAGAAGGGGACCTGCGGTTTTATAGACAGCCTTAGGGCGACGACGCTGCATCTTTGCAACGGCAGCCGCAAGATCGTCGTTGGAAAGACCGCGAGAAAGGCCAACGCCTCGATGGTTTCTGAGCCTCTCCACGCCGTAGGTGTCGCAGAGCGAGCGCGTTCTATCAGCAAGTTGCTGAATGACAGAAAACTCTACAGGCTCTTGGCCTAGAGGAGCTTCCTTCCAGGCATCAAGCAGCGTTTTAATAGCGTCACAGTTTTTGTTGACCTCGCCGATGATGGACTGATCATCAACAAGAAGTCCAGGTATGACAAACGCATTTGCGTGCTCAATAGCTTGATTGATATCCATACACTCTCGCTTTGGTGGGTGAGAATTAGTTCAACATATAAGTATCTACCCTGAAGCGCGTATTCTTTGCGTCATTTTCTAGAAAGTGGACGCCTCACCAAAAATGCGTGCTAGGCTGTTGGGTGCAACACAGTTCTATGAAAGGTTTTACGCATGTCTGATTTAAACGAGTCACTTGCTCTTTCTGAGGAGCTCCTTGCTTTTATTAAGCAGAGCCCTTCTATGTTTCATACCACACAAACCATCAAAGAGTACCTTCTAGAGAGCGGTTTTACCTTTCTATCCGAGGGTTCTTCTTGGGATGTTCAGCCTGGCGGCTCTTACTTTACCACGCGCAACAATTCTTCAATTGTTGCCTGGAAAGTTGGCGAGAAGTACCGTGAGCCCCAAACCTCAAGCGCTGATGCTCCTTATCACTTCCAGCTTGCTGTTGCCCATGGCGATTCTCCAACCTACAAGGTAAAAGCTCAGCCAGAGCTTATCGGTGACGGCAACTCGCTTCGCCTGAACACTGAGGTATACGGCGGCATGCTTGATCACACGTGGTTTGACCGTCCTTTGGGTATTGCCGGTCGTGTACTGGTCAAGGTAGGAAACAAGGTAGAGTCCAGGCTGGTCAACATTGAAGACGATGTTGTTATGATTCCAAGCTTGGCTATTCATCTTGAGCACAAAAATGGTCTCTCGCCAGAGTTCAACCGCGCTAAAGATCTGATGCCACTCTTTAGCGCTGGAGAGCTTAATCCTGGCGCCTTTAACGCCCTGGTAGCTGACGCAGCAGGCGTGTCTCAAGAAGATATTCTTTCTCGCGATTTGTTCTTAGTTGATCACACGGGCGGCCGTATTTGGGGTGCTAAGAAGGAGTTTGTTTCCGCTGGCCATCTGGATGACCTTCAGTGTGCATTCGTAGCACTCAAGGCTTTCCTTGCGGCTTCAAATGAGCAGGACATCTCTGTGTATACCTGCTTTGATAACGAGGAAGTTGGTTCAAATACCAAGCAGGGAGCTCAGTCCACATTTCTTAAAGACACTTTGCAACGCGTAAACGCCACGCTTGGCTTTACACAGGAAGATTACTACCGAGCGCTCTCGGCATCTTTGCTGGTAAGCTGCGATAATGCGCATGCGGTGCACCCCAATTATCCCGAGAAGCACGATGCGGCCAACAAGCCGTATCTCAATGGCGGCATGGTTATCAAGGAAGCAGCACGTCAGTCGTACTGCACCGATGCGTTTAGTCGCGCCATTGTCGAGGCTATTTGGAAGCAGCAAAACATTCCTTACCAGGTCTTTGCTAACAGAAGCGATATGCCAGGCGGATCAACGCTAGGCAACCTCTCCAACATTCAGGCCAGCATGCATGCCGTTGACGTGGGCCTGCCACAACTTGCTATGCACTCCGTGTACGAAACCGCAGGCACCAAAGACACGCTTTTGGGATACCAAGCACTCAAGGCGTTCTATGACACCTGCGTCTGCATCACCGATGCCGATTCGTTTGAGTTGAGGTAGTACCTGGCGAGAAACCCCGTGTACTAGCTATACTTAGACATACCGCATACAACACATTACTTGAAGGAGCTTCATGTCAGAAAAACAGCTTACTGCTCATGATATGGAGCTCCTAACTTGTGCAGGAATTTACGTTGAACCTCAGGCACTGAATGGCCCTGCGTTGGTATTTCCTATCTCAGATGGTGAGGGTGGAGAAATACGTGTGTTGTGGCAGGGCGGCGCCTATGAGAGTGCAACGTATACAGATTCAAGAAAGAACCAGCTGATATTTCCTTATCTTGAGTTGTATGACTTGTTGTTTGAAGCTGCTTGTTCCGTACACTCAGTCTTAATGTTGGGTGCTGGTGGTTGCTCGTATCCTCGATATTTAGTGGCTCATTATCCAGAGGTTTCTTGTGACGCACTGGAGATTGACCCTAAAATTGCAGCTCTAGCTCATAACTACTTCTTTGTGGATGAAGCTATTAGAGAGAGCAATGGTAGGCTTCAGGTGCAGGTAACTGATGGCGTTGAGTATATAAAGAACCTAGCTATCTCTGATAACAAACGCTATGACGCTATCTTGAATGACTGCTTTAGCGGAGAAGTTCCACCTGCAGCTATGATGACTGTTGAGTGGATGAGCCAAGTAGCACACTGTCTTACTCCTGGTGGAAGATATCTCACAAATGTAGTTTCTGCACAGGTAGGAGAGGACGCACATCAACTTGAAGTACTCATGGATGTTGCGCACGCTGTGTTTGAAGAGGTAGAGGTTGTTCCTTTGGATCTAGAAGCAGACCCAGGAGAGCCAGATAACCTTATGCTCGTTTGTCAGCGCGCTTAAGTGCGGCGAGTGCAAGCGCAAGACAACTGCTCATCAGTACAATGCCAATGCCAAAGAGCACCAAGAAACCGTGGGCTGAGCCATCTACAATTAGACTCCAAATAATGAGCGCACAAGCAGAGACAAAGCTGCTGACACCTGCAATTCTTGAGTAAATAAGAGTGGAATCATTTTTTCCAAAAACTGTGCGTACCAAAAGTGGTGAGCCGACCGTTGTAAGGGCGTAGGCAATTCCAAAAAGGAAGGTTCCCGAAAGCAAGAGTGGCAATACTGGAAGTTTAATCCCCAGCAAAAGTAAGCCAACAATACCCGAGAAAATTCCTACAAAGCAAGCAAGTTTTACAGAGATATCACTCAAAGCACCCAACAGCACTTTTCCAATAGCTTGACCCAGCATAGTTGTTCCAGCAAGAAGACCCGTAGCAGCGGCGATGGCAGGAGCGGTTTCTGCAAACGTTGCGGCATAGCTAGGGAAGTACTGAGAGATTTGCTGGTTAAAGGTAATGAGCGCGTAAAACGCAGCAACCATATAAAACTCTGGATATTTCATTGCGTCATCAGCAGAGATGTCGGTTGAAGAAGTCTCTGCAACCTCAACGTTTTTCTCGTCAGTAGAGGAGAAGGTAAGAGGGGTAAGGCCAAGGTCTTGGGGTTTCTCGCGCACCACAAAAAGGGTGAAGGGGAGTGTTCCTACTAGCATAATCACGGCAAAAATCTGATAGCAAGCTCGCCAACCTTCAGGACCAGACGAGATAATGGCAGATCCGATGGGGTTAAAGACAGTGCCGCCAATACCGGTGAATGCAAAGCAGAGTCCCATAAAAGTACCAACGCGCTGGTCAAACCAATCGTTGATGAGGGCGGGGACACATAAGAACATGAGCGCAGGTACGCCAATGCCAAGTCCCACCGCGCAGAGATAAAAATGCCACATCTCTTGAGCTGCTGACATAGCTCCATATGAGATTGCGCAGACGATGACGCTTGCAGAAAGCACTAGGCGCGTGTCGTGCGTTTTATAGAGCTTGCCTATAAACGGCAGAACTACCGTCATAGCAATGCAGAGTACCGAGAAGACCGCAGAGAAAGCAACACGGGGGACGCCAAAGTATTGTGAAACTGGTGTGATGAAGATGCCAAAGCACGTAAGAATAATGGCGCAAGGCAAAAACATGATGACAATACAAGTTGCAACAATAGCGTATGCGTACTTAGTGCCTAGTAAACGTTGTAGCACCGAGGCTCCTCTCTTTTGGCCAGAAATAGTGTAGGCGATGTGCCTTAAAAAGGACACATCGCCTACTGAGTCGTACAAAATTTTTAGAGAGGATTTAAGGCTTTTACGTACATAAGACCTTAGCTGTCAGATCCTCTGCGATTCTCGCCCTCAAGAGCGCGGATTGGTCCGATATCCTGAGTAGTCTCAAGTGCGCCCAGGTAGTTACCCTTTTCATCGCGGACAGCAAAGTAACGGACATAGAGGAATTTATCTCTTACCTCAAACCAGAACTCGGAGGAGTCGCTACGACCGCTCCTGAACTCGGTGAGGATGCGACGAACAGCTTCCTGGCTCTTTGGTGGATGGCAGTCATATACGTCGCGGCCAAGGCAGCTCTTAGGACGAGGGAAAGCACGGGTGTCGCCGTGGCTGAAGTAACGTGTCTTGTCATCAGCGTCAACAAAGGTAATGTCGAGCGGAATAGTTGCAAAGACAGCCTCAAGCTGCGGAATGGTGAACTCACCGGTAGAGAGCTTGACCTTACCGTCAGCAGAAATTGTTTCCTCTTCTGCTTCAGCGTTATTCTCGTCCATAGCGGCTGCAGCTTCCATCTCTTTAAGCTTGTCGTTTGCAAGCTCAAGAGGATCTGCGTGCCATGAAGGAGGATTGACGCCAAATGCGTGGCCAAACTCGTTCTCTTCAGCAGCAATCTGGGTCCACTGAGTAGCAGTTAGGTGCTCAAGGGAAAGTGGAATGAGGACATTTTCTTCCTTGGATGCCATGGACTCAGCGCCCTCAATAGCCTCATCCAGATAGTCAGCAACGGCTGCCATAAGGCCTGCATCATACTGGCCGTACGCAGTCTCAAGCAGAGCCTCTGCACCGTTAACAGCGTTTCGTACCTCGTCGTCCTTACCCCACATAACCTTTGAAGGTCCAGTGATATCGTGGCGCTCAAGGTGAGGGAAGAGCAGCTCTTCCTTGCGCTTGTAGTGAACAAAGACCTCGTCAAAGGCGTCCATATCAGCCTTTAGAATTGCTGCAACACCAGCGCACTCTTCATTGCTGGAAGACTCAGTAAGCGTACGAGCACGCTTAACATCTGGAGCAACACGGTCGTGGATAAAGGCAAGAATACGGTCGTTTTCTTGACGCATGGTCCAAACAGGATGGCCAGGGGTCTCTTCAACAGCACCTGTTGGTGCGCAAGAAACCTTGCCTTCAAAGAGAGCGGCATGAACGTCACAGAGCTTGAGGACCTTCTCCATAGGAACGCCGCCAGCAATGAGCTCCTGTTCAGCGTTAGAAATCTCTGAGCCAGAGACGTCCTTGAAGTTACGGGTAAAGTCCTCGCGAACAGCCTCGATGTCCTCACCGTCGTTGAGGCGCTCAAGATACTGGGCGATAAGAGCTTTGCGCTCCTCAGGAGTCTGCGCGATAGGTGCGTTCTCTGCCTCTGCGGGTTTCTCGTCAGCTGGGGTTTCTGCTGCTGCAGGCTCCTCATCACCAAGAATGGTAAAGCCGTGAGAGCGGAAGATTGCTTTGAGCTCCTCAAGGTCTACGCCTTTGTGGTCGCAGCCTTTAGGGATGGTCATAAAACGACCCATGGTCTGAAGACGGCCTGGCTCGGTAATCTCGGCAAAGCCGTTTTCTGCCATAAGGCCTTTAATGACGGGATACTTAGTGCAAATCTCATAAACGGATTTGCTTAAATCAAGAACCTGTGCCATACGGGCTCCTCTCGGATAAGTTTAGAAAGTCTACTACGGCTTACTTTATACCCAAAGTGTGACAGGACTTCCATATGGCTTTTGTTGTGGTTACAACAAAACAGAAATTATTCTTTAGTTTTAAAAGAGGTCAGAATGAGAACCGGTTCTAAAAGATTTTAAGCATCTAGGACCTCCGACATTGCGTCGGAGAATGAGGCATAGTGCTTGTAATTTTCTGGATGCTCTTTCATGTTGGTGTATTCATTAAGAGCCTCTATTGTTTGAGCATTAGGAATTTCTCGCTTAATTTCAAAAGGGATTCCTTGCTCACGAACAGTCTGACGAAGAAAAATGGTAATAGCAGTAGTAAGATCCATGCCTAAATCTCTGAGAAGTTCCTGGGCATTCTTTTTAAGTGTTGGATCCAAATTTATATTTGTGCTTACTTTTGCCATAATGACCCGCCTTTCTTGTAGCTATGTTATACAAGATGATGACGGCAAAGTCAACAAATATGTGCGCATTATAGGTATAACACGCACATAATATGGACATGTATTACCAATCAAATAAACGCTACTCTGCGCCCTTTAAGGTAAAAGACAACAGAACCGGGTTGTGGTCCGAGTAAGCAAATTGCGTGTCAATGTTTCTGGCGGTTGCAACAACGTTATCCGAGACAATCCAGCCATCAACTGTGGTGGTGTATGTCTTGTCCTTCTCGTATGGAATGTCATCTCCACGGCAGGTAGGAACGTTGGTAAGGTTGTCTGGAGCTACAACACTAAAGCCTTCTGGCAAATCAGAATCTTTGAGCTCTGCTACCCAGTCTGGTACCTGCTGAACAGAAGGATAGAGTGTAAGTGAGCCCAAAATGGCATGGTTCCAGTCGCCGCCTGCAATAACGTAATTGCCTTTAGCGCGTTCTTCGGACATAACTTTGGTCAGAAGTGCAAGCTGTTGAGCGCGGCTGGTGCCGCCTTTGTCGTAGGCAGACATGTGACTGTTGATAAGTACCAGCTCATGACCATCGCTGGTAGGATAGCGTGTAATCATAAAGCAGCGGTCTAGGTCAAAGAATTTTGTTGGGAACGACTCGTCAATGGGGTAGGTACGACGAGTTGCACTTGAAGCAAGTACGTTTGAAAGCGTCAGAATTCCAGAGTTGGAGGTTCCGTGGAACTCCGTAAGTGGATAGGCAAGAAACGCGGTGGGGAAGTTCTGCGCAAAATATGATGCGTAGGATCCAAAGCGGCTCTCTGCTTCAGAAACTTGATTCACATGCCAACTTCTGTCAGATGAAGTATCAATCTCTTGGAAAAGAATAAAGTCAGGAGCTGTACCACCATTCAGAGAAGAAACGGTGTTCAGGGCACCGTTTGTGGTGTAAAGCACGGAGTTTCTGCTTACCGCGCGTCCGTGAGTTCCCACGGTGCGTGTGCCATCCTGCATGATGCCTTCATCCATAAAGAAGGTGTAATCAGGGGTGTAAGCACCAAAGCCAATGTTGTAGGTCGAAGCTGTGTAAGTTTGGCCTACCTGTACGGTTGTAGCCTCAGGAGAAGCACCTTGATTAGATACAGGAGTATTGTCAGGAATGCGATAGTAAGTAAGCTGCAGGTAGAGGACATATCCACCAAGAACCAGCAGAGCAAGAACAAATAATCCGCCAACAAATTTAAAAAGAGGCGCAAGAACCCTTTTTAGTACCCCAATAATAAACTTAAACCCAAGAGACAAAACTCTTTTCATGCGAACCTCGTATCAGTCAAGTGTCGTATGATTTAAATGATAACTATTATGGATTGAAAGTATGTTGAGGAGTTTGTATGTCGCTATCAAGAAATACAACACTAGAGCTTTTCAAACCCTCTGGTATCAGGCGTTTCTCGGCACTTGCTGCTGCAACACCAGGATGTATTTCTTTAACTATTGGAGAGCCGGGAGAAGACACTCCAGCCCCTATTTGTAACTTAGTAGACAGAGAACTTGCAGCTGGAAACACGCATTATCCACCCAACGCTGGTACTCTTGAACTTAGGGAGGCCATTGCTGCCTGGGAGTCTGCACGTGGTATGAAGGTCGGTCCAGACGGTATTGTAGTTACCGTGGGAGCTGCGGAAGCCATTTCTGCAACTATGCTGACCATTATGAATCCAGGTGACGAGGTTATTATTCCTGAACCAGCGTATCTGGTATACAGAACGCTCTGCCATCTTAATCGTGGTGTAGTTGTGCCGCTTGATACCAGCACCAATCATTTCCAGATTGATCAAGAGCAGCTCAAGTCAAAAATTTCAGACAAGACAAAGCTTATTGTTTTGACTTCTCCCAACAATCCTACGGGATGTGTTTATACAAAAGAGTCGCTTGATGCGGTAGCTCATCTTGCCCGTGAACACGACTTTTATGTGATGTGTGATGACGTTTATAGAGAGCTTGCCTATGTTGAGGATGTTCCACGTTTTGTTGAGCTCTACCCAGATTTGTCTGATCGCTGCATTGTGACAAATAGTTTCTCCAAACCATGGGCAATGACGGGCTGGAGACTTGGCTGGGTTGCCACTTCTGACGAGCTTGCGGCAGATATCGGAAAAGTCCATGCTCAGCTTGTGGCTTCCGTCCCCTCATTTCTTCAGCCTGCAGCTGTCTATGCGCTTTCTTACGACGTTACGCCTATGCGTACAAATTATAAAAATCGCAGGCAGATTGTTCTTTCTGCGCTTGCAGAGATGAATCTTCCTGTTGAAGAACCAGAAGGCGCTTTCTATGCGTTTCCATCAATCAAGGAATTTGCTCTTGATTCTGAGGCGTTCTGCGAGCGTGCAATTGCGGAGTTTGGTGTAGCACTGGTACCTGGTGTTTTCTTCGGTGTTGAGGGCTATATACGCATTAGCTATGCTGCTTCTGACAAGAATCTGATAGAAGGCCTTTCTCGCCTCAAGACTTTTGTTAATACTTTGCGAGTAGAACAAAACTAGCCCAAATACAGAGCTTTCTGTGGTAGGGTTTTACTGTCAATAGAGGAGCGAGCACGATGGGTTCTGGGTTAGTCGGCAGGCAGTGACCCCAGAAGGAGGCGAGGTTCGCCGAACTTGGCAATCAGGCGTGGTTGTCAGGTGGGCTTGTATGAAATACATGCAAGACTGTCCGAGATTTCGGGGGTGCTACTTTGACGGTGTATTGCGCCCCCAATTTGAGGGGGAGCTTTGAGTAAGAAACCGTTTGTTTCTGTAGATGCCCTAGAGGCAATCATTACGACGTATCCAACGCCATTTCATCTGTATAACAAAGCAGAGATTATTCGCCGCGCAAAGCTGTTACAAGAGGCTTTTAGCTGGAACGCTGGCTTTAAAGAGTACTTTGCGGTTAAGGCTACGCCAAATCCTTACATTGTGAGATTGCTGGCAGAGCTTGGTTGTGGCTGTGACTGTGCAAATGCCACAGAGCTCACCCTTGCAAAAGCCTGCGGTGTTTCTGGCCAAAACATTATGCTCTCGTCAAACGACACTACAGTACTTGACTTTGCTCGCGCTCATGAGCTGGGAGCCATTATTAACTTAGACGCTGGCGGCGACATGCTTACAACGCTTGAAGAAGCAGTGGGAAGCAACATGCCGCAGGTCATGTGCGCACGCCTTAATCCAGGCGGTGTGTTTGAGTCGCAAAACGGCATTATTGGAAATCCCGATGATGCTAAGTTTGGCATGACAGAAGAGCAGCTATTTCAGACGTTTGCGTATCTTAAAACCAAAGGCGTCACTGAATTTGGCCTTCATGCATTCTTGGCTAGTAACGCTCAAGAGGAAGATTACTATCCAAACCTTGCTCGCGTCCTTTTTAAGTTGGCCGTTAAGCTGCACACAGAGCTTGATATTCATATTGGATTTATTGATCTTTCTGGTGGTATTGGTGTGGCGTATGAGCCAGACCAAGTTGAGCCTGATGTCCAAGCTATTGGTCAGGGCGTAAAACGTGCCTTTGAAGAGGTTCTAGTTCCCGAAGGTATGGGAGACGTTGCCATTTACACCGAGCTTGGACGCTGGCTTTTGGGTCCCGCTGGTGCGCTTGTTACTCGTGTTTTGCACCAAAAAGAGACATACCGCCACTACCTTGGCGTAGACGCCTGTGCGGCAAACCTTATGCGTCCTGCAATCTATGACGCCTACCATCACATCACTGTTATGAGCAAAGAGGATGCTCCTGCAACTCATACGTACAACGTTGTGGGCGGACTTTGCGAGAATAACGATCAGTTTGCAAAGAATCGCCAGCTCCCAGAGGCTGCTGTGGGTGACCTCTTGTTCATTCACGATACGGGCGCTCATGGTTTCTCGATGGGCTATAACTACAACGGCCGTCTGCGCTCCGCTGAGCTGCTGCTTCTAGAAGACGGATCCGTGCAGCTTATTCGCCGCGCTGAGACAGAGGCTGATTACTTTGCAACGCTTGCATTTGACGGCTCCGATTTTTCAGATCTTGCACAACAAACAACTACAAACACCACACGTTAGAGGGCGAGAAAAACTATGGACATGAAGAATTTGACTGGTGCAATCACCGCTTTAGTAACCCCATTTGATGCTCAGGGAAATGTTGACTTCGAGGCACTTGAGCACTTTGTAGACTTCCAGATTGAGCAGGGAATTGACGGTATTTTAGCCCTTGGTACTACTGGCGAGTCCTCAACCATGACAGACGAGGAGGACATCGAGGTAGTTAAGGCAATCCTTGCCAGAGCTCAGGGCAAAGTTCCTGTTATTGGCGGTGCTGGCTCCAACTCTTCTGCTGAGTCTTTGCGCAAAGCAGAGGCTCTAGAGAAGGCGGGTGTTGATGGTTTGCTGCTCATTACTCCTTACTACAACAAGAGTAACGAAGAGGGCATCTACCAGCACTTCTCGTATGTATTAGACCGCGTTGATGTTCCTTGTATTTTGTATAACATTCCTGGTAGAACGGGCTGCTCAATTTCTGAGCGTAACGTTCAAAGGCTTGCGGCACATCCAAATGCATGGGGCATTAAAGAGGCTTCTGGAGATATTTCATACGCAACAAAGGTTGCTCGTTATTTGAGCGATGACTTTACTATGTGGTCTGGAAATGACGACATGATTGTGCCGCTGCTTTCTCTTGGTGCTTCTGGTGTTATTTCTGTTTGGTCTAACCTTGATCCAAAGATGGTTCATGACCTGGTTACTGCGTGGCACCGTGGCGAGGTCTCCCTTGCTCGCGAGCTTCAGCTTCAGTATCTTGACCTGGTTCACGCCCTCTTCTGCGAGGTTAATCCAATTCCTGTCAAGGCCGCTCTGGCTCGTATGGGACTTATGGAAGAGAATTATCGTCTGCCTCTGTGGAAGATGACAGAAGAGCATGCAGAGGTGCTTGAGAACGCTATGAGAAAGGCTGGTCTTCTTGATGCCTAGTGCAGTAGTAATTGGTACCGGCAAGATGGGAAAGCTCATTGAGCAAACCCTGATTGCTCATGGTTTTGAGGTACTTGGTGCGTTTGGTCACGAGAATATCAATCAGCTGAATACCGTTGAACAGACGCCTGATGTGGTTGTGGATTTCTCTGGTGTTGCTGCTTTTGATGCTGTTGTTGGTTTTGTACGTGAGCGCGGGTGCGCGCTTGTTTCTGGTACCACGGGTTTCTCGCCAGAGCAGCTTTCAGAGTTGAAGCAACTGGGGGAGAGCGTGCCGGTGATTCATGCGGCAAACTATTCGGTGGGCGTTGCCGTGTTGAGGCGTGCGGTTGCTATGGCTGCTGAGGCGCTTGATGGTTGGGATACCGAGATTGTGGAGACGCACCACAACCAGAAGGTTGACGCACCATCCGGTACAGCAAAGCTCCTGCTTTCTGCAATTGATCCAGAAGGTACTCGTCCGGTTGTTTCTGGTCGCGAAGGTTTCTGTGGAGCCCGTACCAAAGATGAGATTGGCGTGTTTGCGCTCAGAGGCGGCACGGTGGCCGGTACTCATGAGGTGCACTTCTTTGGACAGGATGAAGAAGTCTGCCTGACACATCGCGCAACGTCTCGTCAGATTTTTGTCAACGGTGCGGTTGCGTGCGCACAGAAATTGCTTACAAAAACTCCAGGTTTTTATACCTTTGAAGAGTTGATTTTTGGATAAATGCATGCGCTGGCCTTTATAGGTCAGCGCCTGTTTGGCTAAGAAAGGACGCGCATGGACGCCCAGGAAATTATTAATTATATTGCTACGTCAGAGAAGAAGACCCCCATTAAGCTCTACGTCAAAGAGCGCGAGGGTGCTTCTGTGTCGTATGGATCTTCTCGCGTGTACGGTGAGGGCACCTCAAAGGTAGTCTTTGGCGATTGGTCCGAGCTCAAGAGCATTGTTGAGCAGAATGCAGACGCATTTGAGTATTTTGACATCGAGAATGACCGTCGAAACTCCGGCGTTCCTCTGCTTAACATGAAGGACGTAAACGCCCGTATTGAGCCAGGTGCGCTGATTCGTGAGCGCGTTGAGATTGGTAACAATGCCGTCATTATGATGGGTGCTGTTATTAACATCGGTGCCGTTATTGGTGAAGGCACCATGATTGATATGGGTGCTGTGTTGGGTGGCCGTGCGACCGTTGGTAAGAACTGTCACATTGGTGCTGGCACTGTTCTTGCAGGTGTTGTTGAGCCCGCTTCCGCTACGCCAGTTATTGTTGAAGACAACGTACTTATTGGCGCAAATGCCGTGGTTATCGAGGGTATTCGTGTTGGAGAAGGCGCTGTTGTAGCAGCAGGCGCTGTGGTAGTTGAGGACGTTCCAGCAAATGCTGTGGTAGCGGGATGTCCTGCACGTGTGATAAAAATGAAGGACCAGAAGACAGAGGGCAAGACAGCTTTGGTCGATGCTCTTCGCACGTTGTAATCGAGGTTACATGCCAGACGGCTCCAAAAAAGCACAGGGGTTTACCACCAAAATTTCCTGCGTACACACAGAAAATTGGGCAGAGAAAAAAGAAGATTCTTGGTTTACCTACGAACTTCTCGCCGAAGATCCTAAAACGCACGCGCGTGCTGGCATCTTCCATACGCCTCATGGTGATATTCCAACGCCTATTTTCATGCCGGTTGGAACTAAGGCAACCGTTAAAGGTTTGATGACCGATACCGTCCGTGATCTTGGCGCCAAGATTATTCTGGCAAATACGTATCACCTGTCTCAACGTCCCGGAGATGAGCTGGTGGCGCAGATGGGTGGTCTGCATGACTTTATGCAGTGGCATGGACCTATTCTGACGGATTCAGGCGGATTCCAGGTCTTTAGCCACGAGGAGTTCATGAAGCTCTCTGATGAGGGCGTTAAATTCCGTGCGGTAGATTATGACGGCGCATGGTCGTATTGGACGCCAGAAACTAACATGCAGATTGCTCAGAACCTTGGTGCAGATATTGTTATGCAGCTTGATCAGTGCGTAGGCTATCCTGCTGATCGCAAAAAAGTTGAGCGTGGTGTTGAGCTTTCAAGTGCATGGGCTGAGAGGTGTTTTAAGGCTCATACCCGTCCTGATCAGGCACTCTTTGGTATTGTTCAGGGTGGTATGCACCTTGATTTGCGTAAGCGTTCCATTGAGCACCTTGAGTCTATAGGTGATTTCCCTGGTTATGGCATTGGCGGCTATTCCGTCGGAGAGCCTCACGAGGTCATGTTTGAGACACTGGCTCCGCTTTGTGCAGATTACATGCCGCGTAATAAACCTCGCTATCTTATGGGTGTTGGAAATCCAACTACGCTTATTCGTGGTGTTGCTTGTGGCATTGATATGTTTGACTGCGTGCTTCCAACGCGCACTGCTCGTATGGGCACCGCGTTTTCTCACGAGGGCCGTATGAACCTCAAGAACGCAAAGTACTTTGCAGATTCAGACCCTCTTGATGCCAAGTGCACCTGTCCGGTTTGTACGGGCGGATATTCTCGCGCATATATCAATCACCTGGTTAAACAGCACGAGATGCTGGGCGGTCAGCTGCTTTCTATGCACAATATTTACTTCCTGCTTGAGCTCATGCATCAGGCACGAGAAGCAATTCTTGCAGGTACCTATAGCGAGTTTGTTGAGGAGTGGGAAAACTCTGAAGGTGTGGTTGATTTCTAAGTTTATTTGGCGAGAAACCCGTCTTTTTGAAAGCTCTGCGCAAACAACTTTGTTTTAAATTTTTTATGACTAGCTCACTAATTTGCGAGCTAGTCATTTTTTGTCTGGTGACACGGGTAAAATAAAAGAGATAAACATTCGCGGGCGCCCGAGGTGCCCCTGGCTGGCTCTGCCGCCACAGAAAAGAGGACATGATGCCCGGCATCGAGAAAAGCACTCGTTGGAGTGTTCTTACACAAGACGTATATTTAGAGTCGCTGTTTAAAAAAGAATTGCACGTTACGCCACTTGTTGCTCGTGTATTAGTAGCACGTGGATTTACTGATGTAGCCGCAGCTCAAGAGTTTCTCTCGCCATCCTTGCAAAGGGATTGGCTTGATCCGCAGTGTATTCCTGGAATGGCTGAGGTTGCCGCCCACGTTCATAAGGCAATTGTTGAGCATAAAAAGATTGCCGTTTTTGGTGATTTTGATGTTGATGGAATGAGCTCAACGTGTTTGCTTACCCTGGCTTTACGTCGATTGGGAGCAGACGTTTTGCCGTATATTCCGCATCGTTTTGGTGAGGGATACGGACTTTCTAAAGAGGCTCTTGCAAGAGTTTTGCAAGATAGAAAGCCAGATTTAATTATTACGGTAGACAATGGCATTGCTGCTGCTCAAGAGGTTGCTTGGCTTTTGCAGCAGGGGATTAATGTTGTTGTTACCGATCATCATGAGCCCGCAGATCTGGTGCCCCAGGGTGTTCCAGTCACTGATCCAAAGCTTGTTGAAGATTGTCCTTCTAGAGAACTTGCTGGTGCAGGCGTTGCCCTTAAGCTGGTGCAGGTTTTAGGACAGCTTCAAGATCAGCCTCAGCTTTGGCTTGATTATATTGATGTTGCTATGTTGGGCACACTATCTGACATGATGATGCTCAACAAAGAGAATCGTGCGCTGGTTTCTGAAGGTGTTAAGCGTCTCCAGAAAGGTCTTCGTCCAGGTCTTGTGGCTCTAGCTGCTGTTGCTGGTCAAGATATTGCTCAGATTTCTGCAGATAATTTGCCGTTTTCTATTATTCCTCGCCTTAATGCAGCAGGGCGCATGGGCACTACTGATATTGCGCTTGACCTTCTTCTTACAGAAGATGCTGAAGAGGCAACTATTCTTGCCGGCAAGTTAGAAGAGATTAATGCCGAGCGTCGTTCTATTGAGGCAAAGCTTACCGATGAAGCACTTGAGCAGGCAAAAGAAATTTACGACGGCGGCCACGCAATTGTGCTTGCCAAAGAGGGTTGGCATGAGGGCGTAAAGGGCATTGTTGCTTCAAGAATTGTTAATCGCTATCACGTACCTTGTATTCTGTTTACCATCCAAGATGGAGTTGCTCGCGGTTCTGGCCGCTCTGTTGGCTCCGTTGATTTATTCCACGCCGTTGAACAGTGTGCAGACCTTACCGTCCGTTTTGGTGGCCACCAAGGTGCCGTTGGCGTAACGGTAGAAACAGCAAAGATTGACGCATTTAGAAAGCGTTTATCAAAGGTTATGGCAGAGCTTCCAGAAGAAGAGTTTGAGGCTTCAGGAGAAGTAACAGCACTAGTAAACCTTGATGAAATTACCATTAACTCCATTGACGCCCTTGAGGCACTGCAACCTTTTGGTCAGGGTAATAAAAAACCGCTCTTTGGCGTCAAGGGTGTAGTGATGAAGAATCGCTCACGTGTTGGCGCAGGCGGAGCTCATCTTTGCTTTATGGCTTCAAATGGCATTTCTTCAATTTCATCCATCATGTTTAGAACGCCTCATGTTGAGGCGGCGGCTGAGTATGACGGAGCTGTTGATTTGATTTTTGAGGCAGTTAACGAGACTTGGCAGGGCAGAACTAAGCCAAAACTCATGGTCAGAGATATTCTCTACAGAGACTTTACCGATGAAGATGACGGCCCCATTGAAGCAGATCTTCTCGGCAGCGCTGCTGACTTGCCCCTTGTGGTTACCAAGGAGACTACAGAGGCTGATGAGGCCTCTCAAGAACAGGCGCAGCAAAAGCGCCGTGAGCTGGAAAGTCTTTCTTCTGAGGAGCTTACCCAGGCCCTGGTCACGTCCATGATTGGTTCAAGAGAGCTCTTGCCTCTGCAAAAGAAAACACTAGAGGTTCTCTCTCAAGGAACGTCTTGTCTCTCTGTTATGGCAACAGGTAGAGGTAAATCGCTTATCTTCCAGATCCATGCCGCTCGTGTTGCGCTGCTGCAACATAAAATGAGCGTGTTTGTCTACCCGCTGCGCGCTCTCATCAACGATCAAGTCCAAAGCATAAATAACACCTTTGAGCCTCTAGGAATTTCTGTTGAGGTGCTCAACGGAGAAACAGACCTTTCCAGCCGAGAAGACCTGTTTGCTCGCATGACAAACAATGAGCTTGATATTGTGCTAACTACTCCAGAGTTCTTCTCGCTCCACGCTGATCAATTTGCCAAGGCGCAAAACATCTCGTTTGTAGTGTTTGACGAGGCACATCACGTGGGCATGAATGCTTCTGAGGGCAGACTTGCATATGCACAAATGCCACAGGTACTAAAGATGCTTGGGAGTCCGCAGGTACTTGCCACAACAGCTACGGCTACCACGCAGTCGGCTCAGAACATCTGTGAGCTTCTCTCCATTGAAGCAGAGCATGTATACAAAGATAAAACAGCTCGTACTAACCTAGAGCTCAAAGACCTTCGCGGTGCTAAGGATAGGGAATGTGCGCTGCTTTCTCTTGTGTCAGATGGCACAAAAACGGTTGTCTACGTCAATTCAAGGGAGCAGGCGCAGGCACTGACGCGTATGTTGCGCCATCGTATTCCAGAACTTGGTCACAAGATTGCGTTCTATCATGCGGGCCTAACGCCTCAGATACGCAAGAACGTTGAGCGCGCTTTTAGGCGTGGAGACGTTTGTTGCATCATTGCTACCAGTGCATTTGGCGAAGGCGTCAATATCTCTGATATTCGCCAGGTTATTCTGTATCACCTGCCGTTTGGTCGCGTTGCCTTCAATCAGATGAGCGGACGCGCAGGTAGAGACGGTAAGCCTTCTGTAATTCAGATGCTATTTGATGCGCATGATATGCGTGTTAACGAGCGCATCCTTTCTTCTCATGCACCACAGCGAGAAGCTCTTGTTGCTGTGTACCGCGCGCTTACGGCACTGCAGTCAAAACTTGGCGTAAATACCGATGAGCCAGCGCTTACTGATGAAGATATTGCGCAGATGGCGCTAGAAATTGACCCGCGATCTAAGACTGACGAGCAAACCGTTCGTGTTGCACTTGACGTTTTTGCTGAGCTAGGGTTTATTAGCATTGAGGGATTTGATCAAACGCGAACAATTTCCGTCAATAGTCAAGCTTCGCACATGGACTTGCTGGAGTCTGCACGCTACGCTGAGGGACTTAAAGCGCACGCTGAGTTTGAATCATTTGCTCAGTGGGTACTTTCTGCTTCACCAGATGAGCTGGCAGATGCTATAACAAAACCCATCGCTCCAGAAATTGGTTCAACGTTTGATGGGGGAAGGGAGTCCTCTGATGAGTGACGAGAGGACCACAAAAGAGACCAAAGCGCCAGGCGCGGATAATTACCGTCTGCTTGAGGGGGCTGTACGCACATATTTGCCTGAGGAAGCTCAGGCAAAGATTGCTGCTGCATATGCCTTTGCTGCTGACTATCACAAAGATCAGCGTCGTCGTTCTGGCGAGCCTTATATCAACCACCCAGTTGAAGTGGCCCTTATTCTTGCGCACGATCTTCATATGGATGAAGACACCATCTGCGCTGCCCTTATGCACGATACCGTAGAAGATACGTCTGCCTCACTCGACGAAATCTCTTCTCGCTTTGGTGAGTCAGTTGCAGAGCTTGTTGACGGCGTCACAAAACTCACATCTATTGAGGTCAGCTCAATGGACGAGAAACAAGCCCTTAACCTGCGCAAAATGTTCCTTGCTATGTCAAAAGACATTCGCGTTGTTATCATCAAGCTGGCTGACCGCCTCCACAACATGCGCACGTTGGCAGCACTTCCACCAGATCGTCGCTTGTTCAAGGCGCGAGAAACCATGGACGTGTATGCACCCCTTGCTGACCGCCTGGGTATCTCTTCGGTTAAGTGGGAGCTTGAGGATTTGTCTTTCTTCTGGCTTGAACCAGAGGAGTACCAGCGTGTTGCTCGCATGGTCTCTGACTCTCGTGCACAAAGAGAGAATGACCTCAACAACGCTAAAAAGACTCTGACTGATGAGCTTAATGCTGCCGGTCTTACTGACTTCCAGATTACGGGTCGCCCTAAGCACCTGTGGTCCATTTATCAAAAGATGGTCCGCAAGGGCAGAGAGTTCTCCAATATCTACGATCTTATCGCTCTGCGTGTTATCACCAAGAACGTAGGCGATTGCTACTCTGCACTTGGCGCCATCCACGCATTGTGGCATCCAATGCCTGGTCGTTTTAAGGACTACATTGCAACTCCAAAGGCAAATCTCTATCAGTCTTTGCACACAACAGTTATTGGCCCTGATGGACGCCCTATTGAGATTCAGATTAGAACCGCCGAGATGCACGAGGCATCTGAGTACGGTATTGCTGCTCACTGGCTATATAAGGAGCAGGGCAATTCAAAGGGCAAGATGTCCTCTGAAGACAAGCTTATTGATTCAACTATCAACTGGATTCGCCGCAGTCTTGATTGGGCCGTTGAAGACGATATTGATGATCCTCACGAGTTCTTAGATAACTTGCGCGTAGACCTCTTTGAGCATGAGATTTTTGTTTTCACGCCAAAGGGCGAGGTCATGAGCTTGCGCGTTAATTCAACACCTCTGGACTTTGCTTACGCCGTTCATACTGAGGTGGGTAATCACTGTGTTGGTGCGCGCGTCAATGGCTCTGTAGTTCCGCTGACGCATACGCTTCAGATGGGTGACCGCATTGAGATTTTGACTAACAAGAACGCTCGCCCTTCTCGTGACTGGATGACGCTGGTAAAAACGCCGTCTGCACGTGCAAAGATCCGCAAGTATTTCTCGCAAGAGAACAAGTCTGACGATGCCGAGCGCGGTCGTTCTGAGCTTGCAAAAGAGCTGCGCAAGCGTGGCTATGGCATCAGCGCTACGCGTACGGTTAAGGCGCTTGATCAGCTCACCGAGCAGTTTGATTATCGCAGCGTAGATGACCTGTTTGCGGGAATTGGTGCAGGTAATCAGTCTGCTAAGCAGGTTGTTAATCGCGTGAGTGAAATCTTAGAGGAGAAAAATCCCGAGGTTGTTACTGAGCAAGAGCGTAATGCGGCACGCCTTCAGGAGAAGAACAAGGCAATTGCAAACGATCAGCCTTTGGTTCGCTCCTACGTTATTTCTCGTACCGCCAAGGGAAGCCGTCCCAAGAAGTCTAACTGTGGCGTTGTGGTAAACGGCGATCCGGATTTGCTTGTTCATCTGGCGCATTGCTGCAATCCTGTTGCAGGTGACGATATTGTGGGCTTCATTACACGCGGTCGCGGTGTTTCTGTTCACCGCGCCAATTGCCCTAACGTTAAAGACTTGCTCAACGATCCAAAGCGTATCATCCCTGTTTCTTGGGATGCCAGCGGCGCTACTGAGTTTAGGGTAGAGATTGTCGTTGAGGCAACAGACCGTATGGGCCTTCTTAAGGACGTCACGGTTGCGCTGTCTGACGCTGGTGCAAACATTCTTTCTGCAGCTACACAAGTGGGCGAGCAGGGCGTAGTACGTATGCGTTTCTTGGTTTCTATCTCTGATACCAGCTTGCTTGACACCTTATTTGCATTTGTAACTCGCGTGCCTTCTGTCTACGACGCTCGTCGTATTATGCCAGGTGAAGGCGCTAATCAGATGAGAAGGAGACTCTATGGCTAATCAAAATGAGGGCTGCTCTTGCGGTCATAATCACGAGGAAGAGCATGGACACGGTGGCTGCTGCGGTCATCATGGCGAGCATAGCCATGGTGAGCATGGCCATGGCGGTTGCTGCGGCCATCACGGTCATGGTGGTTGCCATCACGCAAAAGACCAGATTGGCGTCTTCAAAGTAGGTCCTTTTGAGACTAACTGCTACATTTACGTTTCTGGTAATGAGTGCATGATTATTGATGCCGGTGCATCGGGTGCAGAGATTGCTGCACAGCTCTTGAACCTTGAGCTTAAGTACATTGTTGCTACTCACGGCCATGCTGATCACGTTGGTGGCGTTAAGGCTTTGAAGCTTGCTGTACCTGGCGCTCAGTACCTAATCAACGAAGCAGATAATGAACTTGCGCAGAGGGCTCATAACTCAAACGAGATTTATGATGATGCTCCAGAGCCAGACGGTTTTCTTCACGAGGGGGATGTTCTCTCTGTTGGAACTGCACAGTTCAAGATTATGGAAACTCCAGGCCACACTCCTGGCGGTATTGTTTTGGTGGGTGAGGGAACTGCTACTGGCGCCGTTTTTGTAGGCGATACACTTTTCCAGGGCTCTGCAGGAAGAACAGACCTTCCAGGTGGCAACTTTGAAACGCTTAAGGCTTCTTTGAACCGCATCAAGACAGAGCTTGATCCAACCTCCATTATTTTGTCAGGACATGGAAATCAAACGTCTCTTGAGGCAGAGATAGCAACTAACCCTTTCTTACAGGATTAAATCAGCTATAACTTTGATGATTTAGCAAGACAGATTTGCATAGGTGCGGTATAGTACCTATGCAAACTTTTTAGCCCGAGTGGCGGAATGGCAGACGCGGAGGTCTCAAAAACCTTTGAGGAAACTCGTGTGGGTTCAAGTCCCACCTCGGGCACCAGCTAAAAGTTTAAGCTAGATGTGAATTTCTCGTCATATCTAACTTGGCACTTGTAATGTTTTCTTGTTAGAGGTAACCTTACAAGGTACTTTTGAAGCGGGATTGAACGTGAGTCCCCACCTACACAGCGCAAAAGCAGCTGTCTGGTCAGACAATTTAACCTTCGCACGCTACCTGTGCGTATTGTCTCCCAGTTGCTTGTGCACTGGGTTTTTTTATTGGCGGACAAGCAATTGTCCAAGAGGGAAGGTGTACAAGATAGCCAAGAACGATGGTCCTCGCATTAATGAGGAAATCACTGCTCGCACGTGCCGTCTTATTGACGCTGATGGTAGTCAGCTTGGTCTTTTTGGCGTCAACGATGCAATGAAGAGAGCTCGTGAGCACGGTCTTGATCTCGTAGAGATTGCTCCAAATGCCGAGCCTCCTGTATGCAAGATTCTTGATTACAGCAAGTTCAAGTATGAGCAGGCTCGCAAGGCCAAGGCAGCTCGCAAGAACCAGGTCAAGATCGAAGTCAAAGAGATGAAGTTCCGCCCAAAGATTGATGTGGGCGATTACGAGACCAAAAAGGGTCACGTACTGCGCTTCCTCAAGAAGGGAGCACGCGTCAAGATCACCATCATGTTCCGTGGACGCGAGATGGCTCACCCAGAGCAGGGCCGTATTGTACTTGATCGCCTTGCTGAAGATTTGAAGCCTTTTGCCACAATTGAGCAGAAACCGCTCATTGAAGGCCGTAACATGCACATGCTCGTTGCTCCAATCAAGGGAGCGTTTGACGAGAAGCCCGAGGGTGCTGAGGATGGCACCACACAGGAGGAGAAGTAGTATGCCTAAGATGAAGACGCACAAGGGTTCGGCAAAGCGTTTCCGCCGCACCGGTACTGGCAAGATTATGCGTGCTAAGGCTTTTAAGAGCCACATTCTTACCAAGAAGTCCCAGAAGCGTATCCGTGGCTTCCGTAAAGAAGCTGTTCTTTCCGCTGGCGATGCAGCAGTAGTTTCTCAGCGTATGGGCGCTAAGAACTAAGCGCGCCACCCACCAGATCAAATAACAAGGAGTGATTAGATATGGCAAGAGTTAAGCGCGCAGTTGCTGGTCGCAAGAAGCGTCAGACGCTCGTCGAGCGCACAAAGGGTTATTACGGAACTTCCTCTCGTACCTTCCGTGGTATGAAGGAGCAGGCACAGCATTCTGGTCAGTATGCTTACCGTGACCGTCGTAACAAGAAGCGTGATTTCCGCGCACTGTGGATTCAGCGTATCAACGCTGCAGCACGCATCAACGACCTTTCTTACAGCAAGTTCATGCACGGCCTCAAGCTCGCTGGTGTTGAGCTTGACCGCAAGGTTCTCGCAGAGATTGCTTACTCTGACGAGCAGGGCTTCGCAGATCTTGCAGAGATCGCTAAAAAGGCTCTCGCTGAGTAACTTCAGCTAAGCGGGTTCGGTACACGCTGATTAGCTTCGGCTAAGTGACCTCGCACGCTTTGAGCAATCTCTTCGCAGCTAGATAGCTATACCCCGCACATCACGGATGTGCGGGGTTTTCTTTTGGCGAGAAACCCGGTGGGGGGGTACGACCGGTCGAGGTCACGGCGCGCCTGATTTTCTCGCCATGTCTGAGCAATTTGCCGGAAAAGTACACGAAGTATGAGTGGTTTTGCCGGTTTTTCTCGCCATGTCTGAGTAAATTTACTCAGACATAATGCAGTTTTCAGGCTCAAAATTTTGAGCCGAAGCGCCTATCTTTCATGCGCCTAATTTCTGCAAAGAATCTGTAAATTTTGCCTAAAAATGTAAAAGAAACTGTGGATTTGCCTGATTTCATCAAAGAATCTGTACCTCAAATACAGATTCTTTGCACTTTTAAGGCGCGCAATGTTGGAAAGTCGTCCTTAGTGAGAAGAGCGTGTCATTGGCGCATCTGACGAGAAACCCGTGCAGTCGCAACCGCAGCTGTGAACGGAACCGCGAGCTTCCCAGCTTATTCGTTTTTGTTGTGATCTCTGTGGATAAGCTCTTCGAGATGCTCGTGCTCTTCTTCGTGGAGCTGCTTAATCTCTTCGTCGAAGTCTGGATCTTTAGGGGTGATGAGCTCATCCTCTCCAGTCTTTGGATCAGTATGGTGAAGCAGAACAGGCTCAAAAAGATGCAGGTACTTTGCAAAGAAAGCAGACATAGTAAGTAGCATGACAAAAATTGCAATACGAGGCATCGTATTAACCTGCGTCATAATGAGCGAACCAACGCACAGAAGGGCAGTCCAACCGTACATCAAAAGAACTGCTTGGCGCTGGTTATAACCGTGAGCCATTAAGCGGTGATGGATGTGTCCGCGGTCGGCAGTAGCAAAACTGACGTGCGCGCGGGTACGGCGAACAATCGCGGAGAAGGTATCGATGATTGGAATACCTGCAACGACGAGAGGAACAATGATGGTTGTGAGTCCCGCCCAACGAGTGACGGACAAAAGCGAAATTGTTCCCAAGGCAAAACCCAAGGTCAGCGAACCGGAATCGCCCATAAAGATTGTTGCAGGATAGGAGTTGTGAACTAAGAATCCCAGCGTAGTGCCCGCGATGGCTGCACTTAAAAGCGCTGCATCGAAGCGACCTGCCCAGATAGAAAGCACAAACATCGTGGTTGATGCGATGCAAGAAATACCTGCAGAAAGTCCATCAAGACCGTCGATCAGGTTAATGATGTTGGCGTAAGCAACCAGGTAAATGACAGTTGCTGGGTAGGCAAGCCATCCAAGATCCACAAAGCCGTACGCGGAAAACGGATCAACAACGTTACCGATAATCAGGCCGCCCGCAGCCGCGATGCTTGCTGCAATTACCTGACCAGCGAGTTTCTGAATAGGCTTGAGAGAAAAAATATCGTCAAGCAAGCCGGTCAAGAAAATTACCGCAAATGCGGCGCCAACAATCCAGAAGTTGACGTTCAGGTAATAGCGAGAAGAAAGCGTAATCTCGGCATGTCCAAGGATTGCTTCAACGCCATAACGCACCAGCATAGCAACGGCTAACCCAAAGAAAATTGCAACGCCACCCATACGGGGAATAGGTTTTTTATTGACTCGACGTGCAGAGGGTTTATCGACAACTCCAAGCTTCCAAGCCAGTTGACGAACGGCAGGGGTAATCAGAGCTGAACCAAGACCAGCCGAGAGGAAAACACAAAACATGGTTACCCAGAGGTTCAAGCTACATACCCTCCAAAAAACAGTATTTAACTGCTAAAATCCACACCATTTAATTGTGCTTCTCATTAAAAAACAAGTCAAGACTTTAATCTTTTTATAATTTCTTTATAGTAAAAATTGTCCTTCTCCCGCGGTCTAAACTGGGTGAACCGACAAGTTTTTTCAGGGAGCCTAATCTCGTGTTCAGTACAGGCATCCTTCGTTGTTAAGGAAGCTGGAACGCTCGAGCGCGGCACCCACCTTATGAAGGTGGGTTCATAGATGACTGCGGGGAAGGATATTTTTCTACCTCGGTAGCCTGTGTTAAAGCCTCGATGGCTCGCGGAAGAGTCGCGATGGTCCGCGGAAACGCCACGAGTCTCCTCACAAGCCTACAGCCGCTCATTCCGCTCGCATAATCATTGACATACCTGCCCCTGATTGCCACAATAAGTACCGCAACGGGGATATAGCTCAGTTGGGAGAGCGCTGCCTTCGCAAGGCAGAGGCCGAGGGTTCGAATCCCTTTATCTCCACCATGACTTTGACGCGCGCAGAGATCCTGCGCGTTTTTTATACCACCATCTGCCTGGGCAGATACGACGGGAGGCGAGAAACCCTTGGGTAGTGCACCATCACCTAATACCCTTACGTTTTCTGCCTACGACGTTTGTGAACTCTGCCCAAGGCGTTGCCATGCTCAAAGAAACGCTGGTAAAGCAGGTCTTTGTGGAGCTTCAAGTACCATTCGTGTAGCTCGTTCAGCACTGCACTTCTGGGAGGAGCCTCCCATTTCGGGCGAGGCCGGATCAGGCGCCATATTTTTCACAGGTTGCCCGCTCAGATGCGTGTTCTGTCAGAACCATCAAATCTCGCAAGAAGGTTTTGGTAAGCCAGTCACAACCGAGCGTCTTGCCCAGATGATGCTTGAGCTTGAAGCTCAGGGTGCGCTCAACATCAACCTTGTAACTCCTTTGCACTTCTCGCCACACATAATTGAAGCAGTGACACTGGCAAAAGAGGCGGGATTGACGCTTCCAATAGTGTGCAATACCTCGGGATATGAGCTGCCAGAGGTCGTACAGAAAGTTTCGAGCGTCATTGATATTTGGCTGACAGACGTCAAGTACGCAGACCCTGCGCTGGCAAAGGAGCTCTCGTACGCAGCGGATTATCCCGAGATGTCTATGGCCGCGCTTGAAGTCATGCATGACTCGGTGATGAGTCGTGGCGGGCGCAAGCTTGCAGATGACGGTCGCATGTTGCAGGGCATCATTGTGCGCCACCTGGTCATGCCCACGCACGCGGACGATTCCTGCGAGGTGCTCAACCGCATCTGGAATCTTTGTCATAATGATGTAGACGTATCAATCATGAATCAGTACACGCCTAATGAGCGCATGCGTGCAGCTGGCGGACCTCTTTCTGGAACGCTTTCTGACGAGGAGTACGAGTTGGTGCTCTGTCATGCGGATGACCTGGGCTTTGAGAACCTGTGGTGGCAGGAGGGTGGAACCGTCTCCGAGAGTTTTGTGCCAGCTTTTGACGCAACAGGCGTTGAGGGCCCTGCGCTCAAGCTCCGCTCGGCTCGTAGCAACACCGCTGATGCCCGTGCTACCGACGCTTCAGCCCGCACCACCACCAGCATCCCCGATACGCAAACCGAGGAGTAACCATGTCTGTCGAGAAACCCGAAGAGCTCCAAACCACCCCAACGCCACAGGCAGCTGCACTCACGGATGCAGAGCGCGCCGAGCTGGAAGCGCTTCGCGCAGAGAAAGAGCGCAGGGAGCTCGAGGCTCTTCGCGCGGAGAAAGAGCGCAGAGAGCTGGAAGCGCTTCGTGCCGAGAAGACCCATGCTGCCCAAGCAGAAGCTCAAGAGCAAGCAGAGGCAGCCGCCGCTGAAGATGCTCAGCTTGTTGCAGCTCAGCAGCGTGCCGCACGTCAAGCGGCTCAGCAGGAAGCCGAGCAGATGCGCCGCATTCAAGAGCAGCGCGCAAAGGGTCGCGCCCTTATGGAACCAGATGAAGACGACGAAGACATCAAAATGCCTCTGGGGCAAAAAATTGTTATTGGAACTGTGGTAATTCTCGCAGTTATCTTTGTTGTAACCCAATTTATTTTGTAGGACTGCTACTCTAGATATATCGTCTCACCGTCAGTTTTTGACCAATCGAAAAGAGCAACTATGTCACTCACTGATCGTACCAAACCCTCAGACGTTAGCCTTAATACAGACTTGTATGAGCTCACGATGGCTCAAGGTTATTGGGAAGCCGGTCTTGTTGATGCAGAGGCATGCTTTACCGCATTCTTCCGCGAGAACCCCTTTAATGGTGGATTTGCAATTTCTTGTGGTACTGGTCAAATTGCTGACTTAGTTGAGAACTTTATCTTTGAAGACGACGATATTGACTACCTGGCAAGCATTAACTCTCCTGGTGGCGGTCGTCTCTTTAAGCCAGCATTCCTTGAGTTTTTGCGTAACCACAAGCTCAATATAACCATTGATGCAATCCCAGAGGGAGAGCTTGTTTTCCCTCGTGAGCCTATGGTCCGCGTTGAGGGCTCCATTGTTGATTGTCAACTTATTGAGACCGCCCTGCTTAACCTGGTCAACTTCCAGACGTTGGCTGCAACTAAGTGTGCTCGTGTTATCAAGGCTGCTCAGGGCAATCCTGTTTCTGACTTTGGCCTGCGTCGTGCGCAGGGCCCAGATGGTGGCTTGGCAGTTGCTCGTGCTTCCTATATTGCAGGTGCTTCAAGTACTTCAAATGTCCTTGCTGGCAAAATCTACGGCATTCCTGTGTTTGGCACCCATGCACATTCTTGGGTAATGTCCTTTGACACTGAGCTTGATGCCTTTAGGGCGTTTGCAAAATCTAGCCCAACTAACTGCTCACTTCTGCTTGATACCTATGATGTTCACGAAGGTATCAAGAACGCTATTATTGTGGCAAAAGAGATGGAAGAGCGTGGCGAGCGCTTAAGTGCTGTTCGTATTGACTCCGGAGACCTTGCACGCCTTTCCAAGGAAGCTCGCAAGGCTTTCGACGAAGCTGGCCTTCCTTACATCAAGATTTCTGTTTCAAATGATCTTGACGAGTACACCATCCAGTCGCTCTTTGCTCAGGGCGCACCTATTGACGCCTTTGGTGTTGGCACCAAGCTTGCTACCTGCGATCCTCAGCCTTCGCTTGGTGGCGTCTACAAGCTAACCGCTCGTCGTCAGTCTTCCACTGAGCCTTGGACTCCTGTTATCAAGCTGTCCGAGATGGCTTACAAGCGTACCGTCCCAGGCATTCAGCACATTCGCCGTTTCTACGATGCAAACGGCTGTCCTGCAGGCGACATGATTTTCGACCCAGATTACCTGGTAACCAAGAGTCCAGAGTCTAAGGCAACTGTTGTCGACATCATTGACCCATACTCAACCCACAAGCTTGAAGGAACTTCTCGCGAGCTGATGGTAAGGCTGGTAGAAGGGGGTAAGCGTGTAGGGGAGAGCGAGTCTATTGAGGTTGCTCGCGATCGCTGCCACGCTGCGCTTATGCGCCTGGATGCTGCGTATACACGTTTCTTGAATCCTCAGATTTATCCTGTGGGTCTTGAGCGTGGTCTGGCTAATTTGCGTCATGAACTTGCCGCTCAGCATCAGGTAAAATCTTCCGAGGAAACTGAGTAGTCCTTTAGAAGCTACACAACCAACTACACAACCAACTACGTAATTACACTGCATACGTGTACTGAATTTAAAGGAGAACCATGCGCGAGAAGATCGAGGAACTTGTACGTCAAGCCTTGGCAGATGCCCAGGCTGCGGGTGAGTTGCCTGAATTCCAGATTGATGATGTGGGGCTTGAGCGTCCACAGGACTCATCAAATGGTGACTGGTCTTCTACGGTTGCAATGCGTTCTGCAAAGCTAGCACACAAGGCTCCTCGTGATATTGCGACAGCTCTTGTAGCTCATATTGCCGAGGACGCGCAGATTGAGCGCGTTGAGGTTGCCGGTCCTGGCTTTGTAAACTTCTATCTGTCAACCGCTGCGGGCAATGAGATTTTTAACACCGTTCGCGAGCAGGGCGCCGATTTTGGTCGTTCTTCCTTTGGTGCTGGCCAGAAGGTTCAGGTAGAGTACGTTTCTGCAAACCCTGTTGGCCCTCTGCATATTGGTCACGGTCGCTGGGCAGCGCTGGGAGACTCTCTGAGCCGCATTCTTGCATTCGCAGGCTACGAGGTTGAGCGCGAGTACTACGTAAACGATCACGGCTCACAGATGGATGTCTTTGGCCACTCCATCTCTAAGCGCTACCTGCAGCTTATTGACATCATGCAGGAGCGCGGCATTGACGCTGATGCTGCTGCTCAGGTGTTGGCTGAAGATCGCAATGCTTACGTTGCAGATGAAGAGGATGCACATCCAGAGGAGCATCCATTTACCGATGAGTTTATTAACTCTCTTGGCGGCAATGCATACGCCGGAGACTACATTGTTGACCTGGGTCTTTTCTTCCTCAAAAATGACGGAGAGGTCTGGGCAGACAAGTCCGAAGATGAGCGCATGGTTGAGTTCCGTGAGCGCGGTTACAAGATGATGCTTGAGTCCATCAAAAACACCTGCCACAACGCTCGCGCCGACTTTGATGTGTGGTTCTCTGAGCGCTCTCTCTACGTTAAGGATGACCAGGGCAAAGATGCTGTCGATCGCGCGCTTGATGCTCTTGATAAGCTTGGCTACCTCTATCGTTCTGACGAGGGCGCACTTTTCTTCCGTTCTACTGATTTTGGTGACGATAAGGACCGCGTACTCATCAAAACAAATGGCGAGTATACCTATTTTGCTTCCGACGTAGCCTACCACTGGAATAAGTTCCAGCGCGTCGACCA
>CALKRF010000068.1 GCA_937990665.1 uncultured Atopobium sp. | reverse complement strand
AAGTCCGAGAAATTCGCACAGCTCTCAAGCGCTTTTACCACCTGCTCAAGACCGGTAAGATCTTCCTGGGTGAACCTTGCCACGCTTGGACTATCAATATCCAGCACGCCAACTACCTGCTCGTCCTTGAAGATAGGTACAACCACCTCGGAGTTTGATGCAGAGTCGCATGCAATGTGTCCGGGGAACTGATGCACGTCTTCTACCAGCTGACTTGTCTTGGTTGCCGCGGCTGTACCGCACACTCCCCGTCCAAAGGGAATGCGCACGCAGGCAACCTTTCCCTGGAAAGGTCCCAGCCGCAGCTCGGGAAGGCTCGGCTCCAGGCCCGGCTCCACCGCAGTAGAAGGATCTACCAGGTAGAAGCCTGCCCAGTTAATGTCATCCAAAGCATCCCACAGAAGAGCGGCAGTGTTGGACAGCACCGGCAGCCAGTGAGCATCAACCTCAGCTAGCGAGACAATCTGTTTTGCAAGTAAGCCGTAATCTGCCATGGTTACTTCTCTGGCAAAATCTCAATCCAGCAACCATCAGGGTCTGCAATAAAGTAGAGGCCCATCTTTGGGTTCTCTTTAACAATGCAGCCCATCTCCTCGTGAAGCGCGTGGAAGGCATCAAAATCATCAACGCGGAACGCAATGTGCGTGTCTTTTCCACCATTGTCGTAAGGCTCTACCCAACCACGATTCCAGGTGAGCTCCAGCTCAAAGGGAGACCAATCGTTTACCAAAAACGTATTGGTCCAAGAACCATCCTCTGGTCCCTTCACGCGATCAACACGGAATCCCAGAGCCTTCTTGTAGAACTCGACGGTTTTCTCGTTATCCAAAACATGAGTGCAGCGGTGAACAAAACGTGCCTGCATAAATCCTCCTTTGTTGCGACGCAATCGTGTGCGCGGTCGTGAGCTTGGTTGGCTCAGCTACACGCTTAGTTGAGCTCCTGCTCAAGCTGGTCAACCAGCTGACCAAAGTACTTGAGTGCAGCGTTTACAGGATCTGGAGTTGCCATGTCAACACCAGCGCCGCGGAGCAGCTCGATTGGGGTCTTGGAGCAGCCGCCGGACAGATAGCCAATGTAGTCCTTAACCGCAGGCTCGCCCTCGGAAAGAATGCGCTGGGACAGAGCAATAGCTGCCGAGAAACCAATGCAGTACTGGTAGACATAGAAGTTGTAGTAGAAATGAGGAATGCGCGACCACTCCAGCTTGATCTCTTCGTCCAGCTCAATGCCAGGTCCAAAGTACTC
>CALKRF010000067.1 GCA_937990665.1 uncultured Atopobium sp. | reverse complement strand
GTTTGTTTCCCACCAGAATATCGGTGGCACTAATGTCTCTAATCATGCGAGAAATACGCACGTATGGAGGCGTTGCAAGCACGTCTTGAACAAGCACGTCTACCAGCTCATCTTTGGCGTATGGCTGCCATGTACCCTCACGGTATTTCTGGACCAATTGCGTTCCAGATACCAGTGCACAAGGGTAGAGTTTAATCTCGTCAGGGAGAAATCCTGGATCCGTGACAAACGTTTTAAAGTCCTGTTTGTCTGCTCCAGGAGTTGCGCCTAACAGGTTAACCATCAGGTGAGAGTGGATTTTAAATCCGTACAAGCGAATCAGCGAGAACGCTCGTTTTATCTGGGCAACACTCATCTGACGCTGGTTTGCGTCAAGGATTTCTTGGCGCGTGCTCTGAATGCCAATTTGAATTTTGGTGCACCCAAGCTGCCTAAACATGCGAAGGTTATCGGGAGTAATAGTGTCTGGTCTGGTTTCTATTACAAGGCCAACCACGCGAGCAGCAGCTGTTTCATTAACGTGTTGTTGCTCCACCAACTCATCATAGGTACTTTGCATCTGTGACCAGGCGCTTTGGTGAGGCTGACTAGTGTCGTAGAGCTTATGAAAAGCCTGGTTATACGTGGTGTTGTTATCAAAGATTGCCGCCTGCTGTTCAGCAACAAAAGAAGAAAGTGCTTCTTCAGAGTTCTGCAAGCCAAACGAGGTGTACCAATTCAGACGCTCCTGGATGTGGCTAGGAGAGTTGGGCCACTCATTAAGCGCGCGGAAAAGCTCCTTGATAAACCAGTACTGGTAGCCCTCTGGATAATCGCTCCAGGTACCACCAAGCACTATGAGCTCTACTTTGTCGGTTGAGTGACCCATCTGATGAAGCGCTTGAAGACGGGCTGCAACCTGCACGTATGGATCAAAAAACGTGAGTTCAGCGCGCTGGCAAGCAGGCTCGTTAGCAAGGTAACTCTTGGGCATACGCAGATCACACGGGCAATAAATGCAATTGCTTGAGCAGGTGTGGGGCCGGGTAATTACGGTAATGGTTGCCACGCCAGAAGCGGTGCGACGAGGCTTCATGCGTACAGAGCGGATAAATCTTTCTTCCAGCTCAGGCGTCACCTTCCACGATTTCCATAGCTCATCATTTTTCTGCTTTACCTGCAAAAAATAGGGGAGAATTGCTCTTTTAGGAATGAGTTTCTCGCGCTCTGTACTGTGGGCGCTAGAGTCAATTCCGCTGTTGTGCGAGTTAATGAGCATCTCAAGCTGATGCGTATCAAGAGCACCTTGTGAGCCATCTCTGAGCTGCTTCAATATGTCCAAAATGAGTTCATCCATACAAACAGTATAGGCAATAAGGTGAGCTTCTGACCTTTGGGAGCAAGGCGATGACGTAAAATCTCTGTATGGATGCTTCTTCTCACATAACACATACTCAATCTATCAGCACGTCTACCGCTGAGCAGCTGAGCTACGTAACTTCTGAGTTTTACGCTCAGCAGACGCAGAGTTTCTCGGCCACACGACAAATGCCTTGGCAGGGATGGCAGCAGTGCCTAGACGCCATACCTCAGCTTTTAGTTGGCGAGAAACCCTCCGTGCTTGATGTAGGCTGCGGAAATCTACGCTTTGCTCGCTTTTTATGCGATGAGGCAGGGATTGTTCCTGCAAAGTATTTTGCTGTAGATAATTGCAAGCCACTGGTAGAGAGTGGTGAGACAGACACTCATGTCTCTGAGCTGGCATTTATCGAATTAGATGTGATACAGAGTCTGCTTGATAACACGCTTTCTTCGCGTCTGACTGTTCCGGCCTGTGATTTAGTGGTTGCGTTTGGCTTTTTGCATCATGTGCCAGGCGCACAAAAGAGAATCCAGCTTCTGTGCACTCTGTTAGATAGGACTAAACCTGGCGGTTTTGTGTGCGTTTCTTTCTGGCAGTTTATGAACAGCCAAAAACTTGCTGCTAAAGCTCAAGAAACCACTACTCAAGGGCTGCGTGCGCTGGGTATAGATGCATCAGAACTTGAGGAGCATGACTATCTGATTGGCTGGCAAGATAAGGCCAATACCTGGCGCTATTGTCATCATTTCTCGCAAGAGGAGCTTGATGAGCTTCTTGGAAGCCTTGGCTCTGACGTGCACGTTTGTGCGCAATTTAGTGCGGATGGCAAAGATAACAATCTTAATCGCTATGTGATTCTGCAACGCGTGTAGCTGTCCAGACAATATCTTGCTAAAAATGACCTCGTACAAGATAATCCCCCGCACAGAAATCGTGCGGGGGATTTGCATTCAATAGGCAAAGTGGACGTATAAGCCGGGTTCTGTCGCGGACAACCATTTATCTACTACCAGCATTGCTGCTGGTCTCTAGCGCGCAACCCGAGCGCAGTGCGGGCCACACCATAGCGCTCCTATTTGCGTTTGCTCCGGATGGGGTTTACCAAGCCACGCTGTTGCCAGCATGCTGGTAGTCTCTTACACTACCGTTTCAGCTTTTCTCTTTACGCGAATGCGCAGGTGAGAGTCTTCTTTTCTGCGGCACTTTCCGTCGGGTCACCCCGCCTGGCCGTTAGCCAGCATCCTGCCCTGTGGAGCCCGGACTTTCCTCATAGCACCTTTCCAATTAGCTGGATGGGCACTCCGCGGTTGTCTGGTCCACTTTGCATGGGCGATTGTATCACGTTCATAAGGCTGGAGGCTCCGAAGTCAAATAATCTCCAAGTAAAATGAGATGTTGCGAGGACGCGGGTTTCTCGCTACACGTTGAGTGGCGAGAAGGGTGTGATTTGGCACGCTGTGTTCATGAAAAGCAACAGTTGCCTCTTTGAATGCTGCTATGATGGATAAGCTTACATACGAAAGGACTAGCATGGGACTCTTTGATCTTTTCAAGAAATCTTCCAAGGAAGCCACGCCAGAGGCTCTTGTTGTTTCTGATTACACTGCTAAAACAATTTATGCACCAGCAAGCGGAAAAGTTGTTGCGCTAGAGAACGTTCCCGATCCTGTTTTTGCAGGTGGTATGCTTGGTCAGGGCCTGGGCATTTGGCCTTCTGAAGGTGTTGTGTACGCGCCAGTTTCGGGCACTATTACCGCAACTACTCCAACTGTTCACGCATTTGGAATCACGGCCGATTCTGGAGAAGAGGTTTTGATTCATGTGGGCGTTGATACCGTTGAGATGAAGGGTGACGGTTTTACCGCTCTTGTTGAGCAGGATCAGCATGTTGAGGTTGGTCAGCCGTTGATGACCTTTGACCTGGATAAGGTTAAGGGCGCGGGTCATCCTGAGGTAGTCATTCTTGCTATCACCAATTCTAGCGAGTACGGCAACGTTGAGGTTCTTGCTTCCGCTGACCAGGCAGTTTCTGCTGGCGAGAAGGTCTGTGTACTCGCATAACTGCGACTTTATAGCTGTTCTATGTCTGACACATCCTACAAGACACTCAAGCTGGACTTTGTTGCGGAAGGTCTCTTCGAAGACAGAAAGAGCCGCTTCATAGCCCAGCTTTGTCATGTAGAAACAGAGTCAGAAGCACAAGAGTTTCTCGCCACAGTGAGGGCGAAGCACTATAACGCTCGCCACAACGTTCCTGCATGGATCTTGGAGGACGGTACAGAACGTGCTTCCGACGACGGAGAGCCTTCCAGAACGGCGGGAATGCCGGTGCTGGAGGTATTGCGCGGAGCGGGGCTTAAGAACGTCTGCTGCGTTGTCACACGCTACTTTGGCGGAACGCTTTTGGGTCCTGGTGGACTTGTTCGTGCGTATACGGTAGCAACTCAAAAGGCTTTGGCTGCTGCTGAGGAAGCATCTGCTGTTCAGGAAATGCTGCAGGTTGTGAGGGTGGAGTTGTCGGCCCCATATAACCTGTATGAGCAGATTCAACGCCTGGTCTCAGATACCGGCGGCAAGGTTATAACGGCAGAGTTTGGAGCGGACGTTTTTCTCGCCATAGACTTTAGGTGCGGAGAAGAAGCGGCGTTTACAGAGGCGTTGCGGGAGCTGAGCGCTGGAAAGATTACAGCTAAGGTCTCCGCGGCACGTTTTGATCTGTTCTAGTGGGTAAAAATAATGAGGCGCAGTTAAGCGCCTCATTATTTTTTTTTACATCAAGTATTACCTCTTATTTTGCTGTACCTTTGCATCGAAATACCAAAAGATGAGAAACAATAGAACCACCGCAACTGTATAGCCGCTATCAGGTAATATTCCTGCGCCTCTAAGAAAAATAAATATCAAGAATAGGATGAGTGTAGGAAGACGAGTAATCCAATATTTTTTTGATGCTAGTTTCATTGGAACCTCACATTTGTAATTCCTACTGGATTAAGCCATGAATGCCAAGTTAAAGATCCAATTCCAGCCAATGCATAATTATAATCAAATACGATTCCAGAAGGAGTATTTCCTATTACAATACCAAGGATAGAGGCAGCTTTAGATACAACAGCCTCAGGAATAATAACTCCTGCGATTGAAATAGTTGCTCCCATGGTTCGGACGGTACTTTTAGATAGATAGACTCTGGCTCCCCACCAATAAAAGTCAATTTTATCTACACCTTCAGATGTTACGCTCATTAGAGAGTACGTATTAGTGCTTCTTTCTTCTTGTGGAGCAATAACATTAGCTTGACCCGTAGAAAAGTCAGCTGAATTAATCATTTGATTTGTTTGCTCAATTCGTCTTGATAAAAATTGATAATCTTCTTTCGAAAGAGAAAGCCTTGCTTCAGGAATAATTTCATAATTGTGTGAAGAAGAGTTTAATCTTACAAAAGTAGAGAGATAATCAATTGTAGATTGATTGATAGTTTGATTTATAGATGAACCTGTGTTAGTAGAGTAATTGTTTGAATTAGCTGCTAAAGCTGTAGCTGGAGCACTAATAGCAAGCATTAATGAAATAATACTTACCAAATGAGTCATTTTTTTCATGGTGTAAACCTTTCAGCAGAAGTGTATATAGACTTTGCCGAATTAAAGAAATTTAATCACCACTGATTCAAGTTGATTACATAGCTTAGTAATATATATTAAGAAATTAAACATAATAAAATCACCAAACTTTCTTGCCTGTTACTAATAGTCTAACATAAAAAGTGAGTTGATGCAAATAATAACATCAACTCACCATCTTTAAAGAAATAGTACTTATCTAGTGTGGAGTTGGTTGTGAGGGTGGAGTTGTCGGCCCCATATAACCTTTATGAGCAGATTCAGCGCTTGGTCTCAGATACCGGCGGCAAGGTTATAACGACAGAGTTTGGAGCGGATGTTTTTCTCGCCATAGACTTTAGGTGCGGAGAAGAAGCGGCGTTTACGGCCGCGTTGACAGAGCTCAGCGCTGGAAAGATTACAGCCGAGGTCTCCGAGGCGCGTTTTGATCTGTTCTAGTGGGTTTAATAAATCTAGCTTCAATAAACCAAAAAATACCGAATAAAAGAATAGTAAGGATAGTGCGGCCATTTTCTGGAAGCATGCCCCTGGAATCGCAATACCAGATTAATAGAAAGAACACTAGGATAGTAGCTCGTAAAATGACGCGCTCTTTTGAAATTGCTCTCATGAGAGCCTCCAGAAAGTAAGCTTGAACTTCTCTTTTTATCAGTATAGACCAGTAAGGCCGGCACAGAAAATTCTGTACCGGCCATAGGTGCTTTTATGTGCGTGCTTAGTAGGCTATGGTTGCGCGTACCTTACTTGCGGTTACGACCACCAAGGGAATAGCCAAGGTTCTCCCAGAAATCAATCTGGACATCCTCGCCCTCGTCCCAAACCTTGAGCAGGTCCTCTGGAACGTACTGACGACGAACATCAGCCTCGCCGCCGTAGAGGCGGAACCAGTCTGCGCTCATGATGAGGTAGCCGTCCTTACCGGAGTCCTTACCCCAGCTGTTCTCAATGCGCCACTGCTTAGCCTTACCGTCCTTATCAAGTTCAACGCCCTGGAAGGTCATTGCATGGGTAAGGGAAGTCTCATAGTTCTCAATCATTGAGGTGCGATCCATGTCAAAATCAACGCCAAAGAGGCCGTTGTAATCCATGGTGTCGGTTGAGAGGACGTAGTTGAAGTCCTCATTGTGGCGAGGGAACTCCTGCATAACGTCGCAGGCCATGCAGACAGGGTTGCCGTCCTTCAAAGAAGCAATGGTAGCTGCCTCAAGAACCTCTGGCTCAACGTTTAAGAAGCGAGTCTTAATGCCGCCCAAAACGGTATCGATGAAGGTTGGGTGATACACCTTGCCGTAAGGATACTTCTTGCTTGGAACAGAAATGAGCTGGACATAGCCACGAGGATCAACGCCACAATAGCGCTCAGCAAACTCAAGAGGAGTAATGCCAAAGTCGCGAAGAATCTGGGTGCTCTCCTCGTCCTTCTCGCCGTCCTTCTTGTCAGAAGTCTTACTTGGCTCAACAGGGGAGAGCTTTGCCTTATCTACCTGTGCGTTTTTGCCAACCTTGCACTCAAAGTCAAAGGTTAGAGGTGGCTCACCAAGGCAGACGGAAAGGATCTGGTGGAAGCCCTTGAGTTGCTCCTGCTTAAGCGCACGAAGCTCGTCTTGAGACTTGCCAGCTTCGTATGCTGCGCGGAGCTCGCCAGCGCTCTTTCTGAACAGGCGGTCAATGCGCTCATCCATCTGAGTGGAGTTCTTGGAGCAAGCGGTCTCTGGCATGGCATCCTTAGGAACTAAGCCGTACTTCTCAACCAAGCTCATGGCAAATGAGTAGTAGCCGCCATCGCCAATACCCTCGGTCAGAAGCGTGTTGACAACACGAGAATCGGTTGGCTGGTCAGCGGTCTGAATGATGTACTCAAGTGCAGAGTTTGCCTTCTCAAGTTTGTCGTAGAACATGCCGTATGTCTGGCTGAACTCAAAGGTATCAACGTCAAGCTTCTTGATTGCCTCCTGGCGAAGTACGTTGAAAGAAGAGAACATCCAGCAGCGACCGCTCTGACGCTGGTTGGTGACGTCGCCCGTCTTTGCAACAGCAACACCATAGGTATCAGCGTAGGTACGCATGGTGGTGATGTCGCGAGCAGCTGCGGAAACGCCCATAGAGGTTACGGAGTTGCGAGCAACGCGGTTAGCACGGTCTGCGCTAAAAGCAGCAGTTTCCTCGTTTGCCCACTGTGGATTTACGGTCTGATCAGCCATTGCGGCTCCTTTTGTTTGTAGCGTTTAGAAAAAAACCTGGCGAGAAGACCGATCTTCTCGCCAGATGGTTTGTGCCTTAGCGAAGCGTTGCAAGAGAGCCCATTGGGTCCCATGGCTCGAGGACAGTTGCTTCCTCGGTCTCAAAGGTCTTGAGCTGCTCAGGAGTGAGGTACTTCTTGTCAACAACAATCTGGTAGACGTACTCGTCAAACCAAGGGTCAGAGATGGTGTCAAAGCCATCGCGACCGTGATCTTTACCCCAGCTGTTCTCAACCTTCCAAAGAGTAGTGTTGCCCTCTGCGTCAAAGTTAACACCCTCAAGAACCATTGCGTGAGTCATCAGAGACTCGCCGTAGTCAAGGCGCTCAGCGCGGTCAAGTGCACCCTCAACAGGGAAGCCAAAGAGGCCGTCAACGTCAAGCGCACGGGTGTCCATGATGCCCTCTTCGCGAAGGTAGGACTGAGCAACATCGCAACCAAACCAGACAGGCAGGTTGTCCTTGAGCTGAGCCACAGCAAGGCGCTTAAGCTCAGGAATTTCAAGGTTGAGGTAACGAACGCCGCCACCCTCAACAACGTTGCCCAGGCGAGAAACGGTGTAGGTGTGGTTGAAAGGCTTATCAGCGGTTGGTGCAGAGATGATTGAAATGTAATCATCAAGATTCATGTCAACAGTCTCAGCGAAGAACTCCTGAGGGGTAAAGGTGCCAGAAAGAACAAGGTTATCGTCTTTATCGCGCAGGCGTGCCTCAAAAGATACTGGAGGCTGACCCAGGCAGGTTACCAGCAGGGTATAGACGTCCTCCATCATCTCTTTCTTCATCTCACGCAAAGACTCAAGAGACTCGCCAGCCTTTGCGGTCTCACGAAGACGCTTTGCAGCACTACGAAGATAACGGGTGAGATATGCGTCCATCTCGTGGGTGTTGCAAGAGTTAGCAGTCTCTGGCATAGCGCTCTTTGGAACTACACCGTACTTCTTTACAAGGCTCTTAAACATATCCCACTGGCCACCGTCGCCAATTGGGTCGGTAAGCAGGAAGGATACAAGACGGCCGTTTAGAGGCTCATCAAGGGTATCCAGAATGTTCTCAAGGAACCAGTTGGACTTCTCCATCTTGTCCCAGAACAGTGGATATGCCTGAGAAAGCTCAAAGGTAGAGAGGTTATATTTCTTAATGATGCGGTATCTAAACGTATTGAGCGATGCAAACATCCAGCAACGACCAGAGCGCTTCTGATTAGTGCGGTCTCCTTGCTTTACCTCAACGTCGAAGGTGAGAGGATTAAGGGCAACGCCTTCTGGTACACGAGCTGCTTTTCTAACACCAGCGCTGGTAGCAGCATTCTTAGCTACTGTGTGAGCGCGGTCGGACTCAAAGTTCTTCTGAGCCGCTGTAATGTCGTCAAAGGAAATGCTTTTCATCTGATCCATGTGATCTCCTTAATTGGAATAGGTAATACAAAAACTATATTCCCAATTAAGGGGTCCCTAGTCTAAGAGTTACCAGTTTGAAACTTTTATTTTTGAGAAGTTTTTTGGTCAAACGGTTTTTGCAAATTCAGCGAGATTTTGTGACGTTATTAAATTGGCGAGAAAATATTTTCATCCAATTTACCAGCGGCAATAGAAGTATTAGCACATAGAACATATGTTTGTATTAGTAGTTATTGTCTGGCGAATCGGCTACACTATACAAAGAAATTAAGAGCCCTTGGTAAAAGAACAAATTTTGAAGCACAAAGAGAAGAGCGTAGAAAAAGATGGCATTTGTTCACCTCCACAACCACTCAGATTTTTCCATTCTTGATGGAGCTAGCCGTGTCCCAGACATGGTTAGTAAAGCTGTAGAGTTTGGCATGCCAGCACTTGCTCTTACTGATCATGGATATCTCTTTGGTATTCCAGATTTTGACCTTGCATGCCGTAAGTACAATGAGGCGCTTAAAGACTTTGGCCAGTGGTGCCATGATGTGGAATGTTTTGAAAAGGGCTGGGATCTAGAAGAGCCTCCTGCAGATGATCCCAATGCTGGTGAGCATGATAAGGTTCATGCTCAGTGGGCCTCTGACGTCCAAATTTGGAATCAAACACATGATATTGAGGCCGTAAAGGCCAATAAACCTTCTCCACTTATTAAGCCAATTTTTGGCTGTGAAGCTTATTTCATTCTTGATGATTGCATTGAGAAGGGCACTAAGCAGGTACGTTATCACCTTATCCTGCTTGCTAAAAATGAGACCGGCTATGTCAATCTGATGAAAATGATGTCAGAGGCGGGCTCAAAAGATATGTTCTATTACAAGCCACGCACTACGCTTGAGATGCTCAAGCGTTATCACGAGGGAATTATCTGCACTTCAGCTTGTGTTTCTGGCATCATTCCTCGTATGTTGTTTCAAGGTCGCCCAGAAGAAGCAGAGCGTTGGGCAAAAATCTATCAAGATATCTTTGGGGATGATTTCTACCTAGAGATTCAAGATCACGGTTTGTCTGATCCAAGCTGGGGTGGCTATACCGATAGAACTCTTGCTGAACGCATTGTAAAGATGGGTCATGACCTTGGTATTAAGGTAGTTGCCACCAACGATAACCACTATCTCACTAAAGAAGACGCAAGTGTGCAAGATATTGCTTCCTGCATTGGTTCAGGCGCTCGCGTTGATGATGAGAACCGCAAGCGCATGACAGGCAGTGAGTTCTATCTTAAGAGTGAGCAAGAAATGCGCCAGATCTTCTCGTGGTGTCCAGAAGCTATCGAGAACACCATTGAGGTTGCAAATAAGTGTAACTATGAGCTGGATTGGACCCATATGTACCTGCCAAAGTTTCCAGACTTGGCAGAGGGGGAGACCTCAGAGGAGCGCTTTAGAAAAGAGTGTGAGCTTGGTCTTGCAAGACGTTATGGAGATGATTGGCAAAACGTTGTCATCAATGAGATTAACGTTAAAGACCGTTTTGAGTATGAATATGACATCATCTGCAAAAAAGGCTTTGCAGATTACTTCCTGATTGTTCAGGAGTATGTTCGCTGGGCAAAAGAGAATGGTATTGGCGTAGGTCCTGGTCGTGGTTCTGCAGCAGGCGCTATTGTTGCATACGCTATGGATATTACCTCGTTTGACCCTCTTGAGAATGGCCTCATGTTTGAGAGGTTCTTGTCTCCACAGCGTTCAGAGATGCCAGATATTGATATGGACTTCGACGATGAGCGTCGTCTTGAGGTTGTTGAGCATGTTCGTCAGATTTATGGATCTGAGCGTGTTTCTCACGTTATTACGTATTCAACTATCAAGGCTAAACAGGCAATAAATGACGCGTGTCGTGTTTTGGGCTATCCCGTTTATATGGGACAGCGTCTATCTAAGATGATTCCAGGAGATCCTAACGCTCACCTTAAATTTGTTCTTCATAAGGCTCAAGAAGGACAAAAAGGCGCTGATCAGTATTCCGCTGATTTTGAAGACGCGTACGAGAATGACCCTGATGCTAGAAGAATCATTGATGCCGCTCTATCTATTGAAGGCTTGCACCGTGGTGAGGGCGTGCATGCTTGTGCAGTTTTGATTGCCCCTACGCCTGTAAATGACCATGTTCCTACCAAGGTAGATACCAAGGGCGGCGTAGAGATTACGCAGTACGAGGGTCACTCTGTCGCAGACATGGGTCTTCTTAAGATGGACTTCTTGGGACTAAGAACTCTAACGGTTATTTCTCGTGCAATCAAAAATGTGAAGGATAACTACGGTATTGATATCGATGTAGATAACATTCCGTTTACTGATCCAGAAATTTATAGACTTCTTAGAGAAGGTAGAACTGCTGGTGTTTTCCAGGTTGAGTCTGCAGGTATGACTGCAACCATTAAGGGCATGAGACCAACAGAATATAAGCATATCGTCGCACTTATCGCCCTGTATCGTCCTGGTCCTCTTAACGCTGGTATGGTTACCAGTTATATCAACCGAATGAACGGCAGAGAAGAAGTCAAAGATTACGATCCACGTCTTCACGATATCTTGGAAGAAACCTACGGAACCATGGTCTACCAAGAGCAGGTTATGCAGATTTCTATGAAGATGTCTGGTTTTACCGCGGGCGAGTCTGACAAGGTCAGAAAAGCAGTAGCTAAAAAGAAGATTAAGCTCATGCAGGAAGTTGTCCAGCACTGGGATGACGGTACTGATGAGACCATGGAAGCCCACTGGAAAAACGGCGCAGTTCGTAACGGATTTGATCGCTCGGTTGCAGAAAGCATTTGGGACGATGTTCTTGAGTTTGCATCTTATGCATTCAACAAATCTCACTCTGCTGGCTATGCAATTCTTGTTATGCAGACCGCATGGATTAAAGCGCATTATCCACATGAGTTTATGGCAGCAGTTCTTACCTCGTACATGGGCAAGACAGATAAGATTGTTCATTACGTAAGCGCTTGCCGTCATGAGGGCATTAAGATTCTTCCACCAGACATCAACGAGTCCGGTAAAGACTTTACGGCTACTAAAGAGGGTATTCGTTTTGGCTTTGCGGGAATTCGCGGCGTAGGAGCTGGTGTTGGTGAAGCCATTATGCTTGAGCGCCAAAAAGGCGGTCCCTTTGCCAACATTCATGATTTTGTTGATCGTGTTGATGCAAGTCAGGCAAAGCGCAACGTTGTTGAGGCTCTTATCAAAGCAGGAGCTTTTGATTCAACAGGCTATACCCGTATGCAGATGATGAGCTTTGTGGATAAGAACAACCCGCAAAACATCATTGATGCTGCTACTAAGCGTCAAAAAGATAAGGCTGTTGGCCAGTTCTCTATGTTTGATATGTTTGCAGAGGTAGAGGGTTCTGGTTTTAGTGATATTGTCCCAGAGCCAGATGGCATTGAGTGGGATAGGCGATTCAAGCTTACTAAAGAGTACGAGGTCTTAGGCATTTATGTCTCTGATCATCCACTTCGTCCATACGAGTACGCCCTCGCTAAGAGCAGAGATTATGCCCTTGCAGAAATCGAAGAGAATGTAGAGGTTCAGCTTCCTAACGGTGCTATGTCTCAGCAGTTTAAAGTTCCAGAAGGTAAACCTATTCGCTTTGCGGGCATGGTTACTAATGTTATGAAACGTACTACTAAAAACGGTGATCCAATGGCAATTGTTACGCTTGAAGACATGGAGGGTAGCATCACTATTGTCATGTTCCCTAAGCTCTACAAGAAGGCTGCAAGACTTCTTGCTGGAGATGTTGACCCAGAGACTGGCGAGAGCCAGAGCGACATCTTCATTTCTGTTCTTGGAAAGCTTGAGCGCTCTGATAGAGGAGACCAGGTTATTGCTCAAGAAGTTAATCCTATTGAGCTTAACAGTGCTAACAACACACCAAAGACACTCGTTATTCATATGCCTGCATCTCAACTTCAAAGACAGGCTATCGAGACACTTGGACAGATCTTCTCGCGCTATCCCGGCATGGACTGTATTGAGATTAGGGTAGAAACAGACATGGGCGATGTTATGCGCATGGAAATTCCTACCAGGATTGATGGCCGTAGCATGGTTCTTTTGACCGAGCTTAAAGATTTTATTGGTCAAAGCGGATACGCACAGATTGTTTAGATTTTGTCGATTCTAAATTTGCAGGTTACTCTTAAGTAATAACTGTTACTATTTAAGTAGCACTTGCTAAGAAATTCTGACATCTTCGGATGTTGTGAGAGGAGAAAAAAATGATCGACGCAAAGTTTTATCGTAACAAGGAAACAGGCGCTGTTGTTTACGGTGTCGCAGGCAACGTAGAGACAGCAGACCTTGAGCTTCTCCAGGCTGGCGTTACTGACGCTGCAGCTGAGAAGCACGTTCCATTTGTTACTCGTGAGGGCAACACCGTTACCGTCCGTGTTGGTGAGGTTGCTCATCCAATGCTCGAAGAGCACTACATTGAGTTCATCGCTCTTGTTTCTGAGAACGGCGCTCAGTTTGCACAGCTTAAGCCTGGCCAGGAGCCAGTTGCTACCTTCACTCTTGAGGAGGGTGTTGAGGCAGAGGCTTATGAGTACTGCAACCTTCACGGTCTTTGGAAGGTTTCCCTCTAAGACTGGTTGCTTATTCAACGAGCAAGGTTAATCTGTGAATTGAAACGGAGCTGCTACCTGCAGCTCCGTTTTTTCTTACTACACCTGTTTGTTTTTGGGTAAAAACAAACTAAGCAGTTCATGATAGGAATGGTATGCGCATAGCAGTTGCACAAATGAACACTCAGGCTGGTGATTTTGAGTTTACCGCTCAGACTATGCTGGAATATGCTCAGAGAGCCCAACAACAAGGTGCTGAGCTAGTCATTTATCCTGCGCCAACTCTTACAGGGCTGCTAAGCGTGCCAGAGGCTGACATAGAAGGACTTTTTGCAGACCTCTCGGAGATTATCAATTCGCTTTCGGAAAAGCTTCCAATTGCAGCCCTTATTCCTGTTGTAACAGAGTTTGATGGAAGTGCAGCTAGTGAGGCTCTTCTCGTTAGAAACGGAGCCGTAACCCCGCTGAAATTGACTGCCCAGATAGCGCACATGAGCGCTCTTGCTCGTTCTGCTAGCTCTGCACAAACATCTGGCGAGAATACCTTTGAGCTCGCAAAATTTGAAGCAGGCGGCCTTACGTTTGGTGTTGCTTTTACCTACGACGATCTTGACGCGTGGCAAGATGTCGACGACTCGTTAGATGCTGTCATTTACCTGCCGTATTTTGGCTTTGCTGTTGACGATTCGTCGTCCGCCATGGGCATGGCAGTGGCAGAAAGCCGCTATCTGGGAGATGTTGAAGAATTTGATAGCTGGCTTATTGCGGCTAATGCTGTTGGCGCCTATGGTAACCAGGTGTTTTGTGGTTCAAGCTTCTTCTTGTCTCCTTCAGGAGATTTGGTCAAACAAGCAGCGTCTTTCTCAGAAGATATGGTTGTCTGCGATGTTGATCAAGATACTATCGAAAACTTTGATAGAGAAGATACTGCGGGCGTCTATAACAGCGCGCTTACTACCTGGGGCGTATTGGCTACAGGAGTGCGAGACTACACGGTAAAGTCTGGCTTTGACGGCGTGTTTATTGCAGTTGATGGCTCGCTCAATTCTCTTGTTACCGTTGCGCTTGCTTCAGACGCTTTAGGTCCTATGCGCGTCCACGTAATGTTGCTTCCAAACAAAGATTCTCGAGCAACAAGCGCTGCGGAGTTGCTTACCGCAAGACTTCGGGTTAATAAAGTTGCTGTAGATAGCACGGTTTTCTCGACATTTACCGATACAAAATTGGTGAGCGCATACGGCTACGCATACGCTGACCAGCACAATTACCTAACGCTTGAGACTGCCGATAAAACCATTCTTGCGCTCAAAGGAACAGAGATTTCTAGTGCGCATTCTCTGTGGCCTCTTGGAGATATGTATCATGCAGACATTGTTGACCTTGCAAGGGTAAGAAATACCTTCTCGCCAGCTATTGACCATGCAGTTCTCGAGAATATCTCTGAGGTTGTAACTGATGGGTTGGAGAATGCTGCGCCAACGCCTCAAGAGCGCATCGAGTTTGTTGATTACGTGCTTACCAGCTATCTTGAGTGGAATAAAAGCATTTCTGCCATTGTGGAAGAAATGGGAAAGGTTGACGAGGTCAAAGCAATTATTTCTATGCTCCACGCTCGCCAAAAAGACCGTAGAAACACCACTGAGGTACTGGAGATGTCTTCTAAGAGCCTCACAAATGCTCAAATTCCACACGCGTCAGTCTGGCAAGACAGAATTAGAGATACAAAGGCTTCAGAATCTAACCTGGTAGAGTCCTTACGCAATTCTTTGCGAGAAATTCAGGGGACTTCTATGCATTTGCCTGAGTTGTCAGTTGACCCAACAGAGGCTCAGGAAGGCTTTAAGGATATGCTGGAGCTTTTAAAGGAGCTTGCTCAAGAAACTGACACGCAAATTGGCATGGTCGATCCCAAAATGTGGAGAGGCCCTTTCTCAGAAAATTAGTTGCATCGTTTGCGCATACTCTGTGATAATATAGAACGAACGTTCTATATTAGGAGGTGCAATGGTAATTCTTGGAATAGACCCTGGTCTTGCTCACACTGGATGGGGAATTGTAGAGACTAGGGGTTCTGAATGCCGTGCACGCGCCTATGGATGCATAACTACAACCGCAGATGAACCAATAGATATGCGCTTGGGAAGAATCTATAACCAGATTGTTGAGGTTATAGATAAGTTTTCACCAGAAGCTCTTTCTATCGAGAGCATTTACTTTGGACAAAACGTTAAATCTGCTATTCCTACTGCACATGCTCGCGGTGCCGCTATTGTCGCTTGTTCTAAAGCAGGTCTTACGGTTGGAGAATATACTCCAATGCAGATAAAGCAGGCTGTTGTTGGTACAGGAGCTGCTGATAAACAGCAGGTTATGTATATGGTTCAAAACATATTGTGCTTGGACCATCAGCCTCATCCAGATCACGCGGCTGACGCTTTAGCTGCTGCAGTTTGTCACGCTAATCTTGTAAGAACCACCTCGCTTGGAAAGGGAAGAATACAACTATGATTGTCCAACTTACGGGCACACTTGTATCCGTTACTCCTTCAGTTGCTGTTCTCGACGTTAATGGCGTTGGGTATGAGCTAGGTATATCAGCTTCAACAGCTGCTGCGCTTCCACAAGCGGGTGAAGCAGGCGTCACCGTTTTAACTCGTATGGTGGTCAGAGAAGATTCAATGGAACTCTTTGGATTTGCTTCGCGAGAAGAGCGTGCGCTCTTTGATCGCTTGCGTGCAATTTCTGGAGTAGGTCCTAAATTGGCTCTTTCCGTGCTTTCTACGTTTACGCCACAGCAACTTGCAGTAATTGTGGCTACCAATGACGGAAATCGTCTTAAGAGCGTTTCTGGCCTTGGTAAAAAGAAGGCAGAGCGCTTAGTAATTGAACTTTCTGATGTGTTCGCAAAAGATGCAGAGCTTAAGCAGCTTGTTGGTCTTACGTCTCCTGCAGACTTTGCTGCTATTCCAAAACCTGCTGTAACCTCTGTAGAATCAGAGGCTATTGAGGCTCTTCTTGGAATGGGCTTTACTTCTCAGGAAGCAACGCTTGCTCTTGAGGGGTATGAAGAGGCTGGTGCTATTACAATTGAAGCTGCTATTGGATATGCACTAAGGCGTTTGGGAAGTGGTAATTAATGTGGGAAGCAGATGCAGATAACTTATTTGAGTCGTCGTCTACTCCAGCTCCATTTCCAGGACACACTTCTCAACGTGTAGTTTCTAGTGGACTTCAGGCAGAAGATCTGGAGCAAGATAGAAACTTGCGACCAAAAACTCTTGATGAGTATCTTGGTCAGGAACGTGTTAAATCAAATCTCCGTGTTCTTATTGAGGCTGCAAAAAGTCGTAATGAGCCGCTTGATCACGTTATATTTTCTGGGCCTCCAGGCCTTGGTAAAACAACACTTGCTGGTGTTTTAGCAGGAGAAATGGGCTCAAAGCTTCATACAACCTCTGGTCCCGCAATTGAGCGAGCAGGAGATTTAGCAGCAATTCTCACCAATCTTGAAGAGGGAGATATCCTCTTTGTGGATGAGATTCACAGGCTTAATCACCAGGTTGAAGAAATTCTGTATCCAGCAATGGAAGACTTCTTCTTAGATATTGTTATTGGCAAAGGTCCTGCGGCAAGGTCAATCAGGCTTGATATTCCACGCTTTACCCTTGTGGCTGCAACAACAAGAACCGGACTTTTGACTGGTCCTTTGCGCGATCGTTTTGGTATTTCGTATCGCCTTGACTACTACACTGTTCCTGAGCTTCAGACTATTGTCATGCGCTCGGCAAACATCCTTGACGTGGAAGTTGATGAGCAGGGTGCTGCAGAAATTGCTTCTCGATCAAGAGGTACACCGCGTTTAGCAAACCGTCTGTTAAAACGCGTACGAGATTACGCACAAGTTAAAGCCGAAGGTACTATTACCTGGCAGGTAGCCTCAGAAGCCCTTTCATTCTTTGAGATTGATGAGCTTGGTCTAGATGTAATGGACGTGCGTGTTTTACGTGCGCTTTGCGAGACATTCAGAGGTCGTCCGGTTGGTCTCACAACCATTGCAAGTGCAGTCTCAGAGGATCCGTCTACACTTGAAGATGTTTATGAGCCATATCTTTTGCAACAAGGGCTTATTATTAGAACACCTCAAGGTAGACAGGCAACGCATGCTGCATTTGATCACTTACGTATTCCTGTTCCTACTAACTAGTAGATTGGAACAAAATGCTTCAACGAGATTACATTTTGGAAGTAATCGATGACTTTACTTCAACGGTCACAGCAGGTTTGGGAAATGCTTTAGAGGCTCAAACTGAAGAGTCACTTGATGGGGTAGAGGCAGCTGTTGCAGAGCTCATTGATTTGAGTCCAGAGACTGCTCTTGCGCTTTCGCCAGACTCTCTTGTAACGATGATGTTGCTCTCCGGCGTAGCTGATTCAGTTGCAGAGTATGTGGTATATGCTCTCGACAGGCTCTCTCACGTTTATGATCAACTAGGAGATGAGGATAAGGCTGGTCTCAGAAGACAGCAGGCAGTAGCGGTTGCACAGTCCTTCTCGGTAGATCAAAATGCTACTCCAGAGCAATTTAAGGATTTTGAAGCAAAGTATTTTGCGTAACCACGTTTTATAAGCTAACAAATAAACCCCAGCTCAATATGAGTTGGGGTTTATTGCTATAGAGCTTCATGGTTATTTGGATTACCAAATAACAATCTTAGTTCCATAAGGAATGTTGTCATAAACCCACTTAGCGTTTTCTGTTGCAAGACGTACGCAACCGTGGGAACCGTTGTATCCAAGCCTACCATCACGGACGGTATAACCGTCGGAGTTATAGAGAATGGAGTGAATAAGATACTCACCAGAAATGGTCGTGTAATACCAGCATCTAAAGCCAGACCCAAAGTAAAGACCCTTGTTACCTACGGTAAATTGACCATGAGGAGTCCACATGCCTGGTGCTCCTGTAGTGCACTGCCATTCGTACCAAACAACCCAGTTGCCGTGCGAGCCCCTATATACAGCAAAGCGATTGCCGGTAGTATCAATCTGGATGAGCCAGTTAGTAGCACTGTAATAGTTCTGCGCATAACGATACATGTCGGGGTAGTAGCAAGGCTGCTCCTCCATGGCGCCATCAGCAGCTGACCAATACAGTTTTCCACCCCAGGATACATAACCAGTTTGCATGGAACCATTATTACTGAGATAGTAGTCCTTGCCGTTATCTTTAATCCATCCGGTTTTCATCTTGCCGTCAGAATCAAGGAAGTACCAACTGCCCTTTGAATTAATCCAACCAGTTTGTTTTTCTCCATTGGAACTAAAATAGTACCAAGTTCCATGAATATTAAGCCATCCATCTGCTGGTGCACCATTAGAAAGATAGTAAAAATCTTTACTATTTTCTTTTATCCATCCCGTCTTAATTTTATGGTCAGAGCCAACGTTTACAGTCAATCCTGGAAGATGTACCGTTCCTGTTGGCTGTGAACCGTCATCTGTAGAGAAGACTCCTTCGGGAGAAATGAATCCAGTCAGTACTCCATCTGGACCTGCCCAACGTTTTACGCCATTTGAAAGAGTAACCCATTCATTTTTTGCTAGACCATAGCTTTTATCAAAGTAGTAGTTCTTTCCATCAATAGAATGTTCACCAACATAAGCAGCGTGATCAATTGAGCTTGGATTAAAATACCAGGTCTTATTGCCAGGAGTAGTAAACCATCCAGAGACAAGCGCGCCGCTAGATTGAGCCCAGGACAAATTTCCGTCTGGTAGGGACACCCAATTACTTGAAGTCATACCAGCATTTTCATCAACGTAATATGAACCGCTAGGAAGTTGGAAAAGTCCAGTTTTCATGCGATGAATTGAGTCTTCTGGATCAAAGTAAAACCATTTACCATTTGGGAAATGTTTCCAACCTGAATAGAATGAGCCATAAGAATCTACCCAAGACCATGAACCATCATCATTGTGAATCCAACTATTTCTAAGGATTCCATAGTTTTCATCGAAATGATAATATGTGCCGTCAATTTCGACGTTGCCAATAAGCGCTGGATGCTGTGGAACAGATGGATCAAAGTACCAAGTTCTACCATTTGGTGTGTTAAACCAACCAGAGGCAAGAGCGCCATTTTTTTGAGCCCAAGCCCACTCACGAGTTGGTAGTTGAATCCAACTGTTAGAAATCATACCTGCATATTCATCAATGTAATATGAGGTACCAGAAACCTGAATTGTTCCAATTAACATACGATGACGAGGTTCTTCTGGATCAAAATAGAACCACTTGCCGTTAGGCATATGCTTCCATCCAGAATAGTAAGTACCATCTTCAGTTGCCCATGACCAAGAACTTGCTGAACGATATACCCATCCATTTGTTACAAGTCCGTTTGTTGAATCAAAGTAGTAAAACTTACCATCAATTTCAACTTCACCGAAGATTGCCTTATGCTGCGGGTCAGTTGGATCAAAATACCAAGTTTTTCCATTAGGTGTTGTGTACAAACCCTTGACTGCATTACCAGCAGCGTCTACATAGTGCCAACCAGAATCATCTTTGATCCACTGGCTTGTGACAAGTGTTCCATCTTCTCTGTAATAGTGGAATTGGCCGATTTCTTGTCTCCATCCAGAAGACTGAGGGGTTGGCGAAGTATTCTCTTTTGGAACAGCGGGTGTCTGGTTTGTTGTTGGAGTTGTTGTTGGCGCTGCAGGTGAGGTAGGCTGAGAGTTTTCAGGTGCTGTAGGAGAAGTATTTTCAGATGTTGCAGTAGTTTCAGTTGTTACAGCAGGAGCATTTACTGCGGATGTATCAGCAGTCTCTGCAAAAGCAGGAGCAGCGTGGAGTCCGCAAAGTAGAGCTGTACTCAACGAAGCAATCGCAATAAGCTTCTGTGTAGAAGGTCTGTAGGAAAAACGCATCTTCTTCTCCATTGTTTTAACTCCAATAAATCCAGGTAATAAAGAGCAGTTCAAACTAATTTAGTGCTTATATGAGGTAAGCACTCCATCTGGTCCAGCCCAGCGTCTTACGCCATCGGAACGGGTAATCCATTGATTGCGAGCAAGACCATATCCTGCGTCAAAGTAATAGTCTTTACCATCAATAGTGTGTTCTCCAGTATAAGCAGGATGGCTTGGTTTTGCTGGATCAAAGTACCAAGTCTTGCCATTTGGTGTGGTATACCATCCTGAAGCAAATGCGCCACTTGACTGTGCCCATGCCCAACCGCCTTCTGGGAGCTGTACCCAACTGTTAGCGGTCATTCCAGCAGACTCATCAATATAATAAGTTCCGCTAGGAATTTGGATGACACCAACAAGCATACGGTGCTTGGAATCTTTGGTATCAAAGTAGAACCACTTGCCATTAGGCATATGCTTCCAACCTGATTGAAGCGCCCCACTCTCTCCAGCCCAAGACCAAGAGCCATCGGTTCTATGAACCCATCCATTTTTCAGAAGACCATAGCCTGAATCAAAATAATATGATTGACCGTTAATTTCAGTCTCACCAATTATTGCAGGATGCTGCGGATCTGATGGATCAAAATACCAAGTTGTGCCATTTGGCGTGGTGTACCAACCAGAAGCAAATGCACCGCTCGACTGTGCCCAAGCCCAACCGTCATTAGGGAGCTGTACCCAATCGTTAGAAGTCATACCAGCGGATTCGTCAATGTAGTAGGTTCCACTAGAAATTTGGATGACACCTACAAGCATACGGTGATAAGGGTCTTTTGGATCAAAGTAGAACCACTTGCCATTAGGCATATGCTTCCAACCTGATTGAAGCGCCCCACTCTCTCCAGCCCAAGACCAAGAACCATCAGCTCTATGAACCCATCCATTTTTAGAAAGACCATAACCTAAATCAAAATAATATGATTGACCGTTAATTTCAGCGTCTCCAATAAGTGCAGGATGCTGCGGATCTGATGGATCAAAATACCAAGTTTTGCCATTAGGCGTGGTGTACCAACCAGAGGCAAATGCACCGCTCGACTGTGCCCAAGCCCAACCGCCATTAGGGAGCTGCACCCAATCGTTAGAAGTCATTCCTTGATTTACGTCAACGTAATAAGTTCCGCTAGAAATAGTGAAGACACCTTTCTTAAGCACAGGGAAGCTGTAAGTAGTGTAGACAAAATCCTTATTAATCATAGGGAATTCTGTTTCACCAAAATAGAACCACTTACCATTTGGCATGTGTTTCCAGCCAGAATAAACAGAGCCTACTGTTTCAATCCAAGCCCATTCACCATCATCACCACCACCGATCCAACCATGGGTAACGAGGCCATTACTGTGATCAAAGAAATAATATTTATCATCAATATCTATTCCGCCCATTACCACCCTATTGGAATGTTTTGGGTCGGCATACCAAGTTTTGCCATCTGGAGTTTTAAACCAGCCAGAGACAGCAGCGCCATCTGGACCAGCCCAGTACCAAGCTTCTACACCCTGGCCCATATTTACCCAAGAATTTCGTAAAAGTCCTGTCGAAGGATCAAAGAAGTACAGCTTTCCATTGACTGAGGCAGCGTCAGTAATAACCGGAGCACCCCCTTCAGTCTTAACAGTTAAATACCAGGTTGTACCATTAGGAGCAGTAAACCATCCTTCAATAAAACGACCATCAGCGCCGGCCCAGCTCCAACCATGATCTGTTTTAACCCAATTGTTTTTTATCAAGCCGTTATCTTTATCTACGTAGTAGAAAGTGTAGTGATAACTAGGAGTATTATTATTTTCGAGAAAAATCATTAAGCCGTATCTAGCATACGGTAACCCTGACCCTGGCTGAAAATACCAGGTTTTGCCATCAGGTGTAGTATAGAAACCAGATGCTGCAGCTCCAGTTTCATCTACATAATATTGACTATCGTTATAAGTGATCCACTGACTTTTTAGAATAGTTCCATCTTCAGTATAAAAATAAAACTTTCCATCAACTATTTTCCACTTTGGATAATAGGATTTAGAAGTTGATTCAGGAGCACTTACTGTGGAAGTATCAGTAGTCTCTGCAAGAGCCGGAGCTGCAGGTAGACCACAAAGTAGAGCCATGCTCAGAGATGCGGCCACAATTAGCTTCTGTGTAGAAGGCTTGCATGAATAACGCGTCTTTTTTTTCATGTTCTATCCCCAAAACAAAAATCAC
>CALKRF010000066.1 GCA_937990665.1 uncultured Atopobium sp. | reverse complement strand
CCCGCATATGAACTGCCTCCCATTTCTTATGTCCAAGAAATGGGAGGCAGTTCACAGCGCTCGTAAAGGACAACTATCCCAGCAACGAAAGCACTTCTCGCTTGGCAGCCAAAAACTCTTCGCTTAGGTCAAACGAAGCCAGGTCAGTACCTTGACCAGCGTCTTTGCTAAAGTCCACTGCCGCCGCATCCGTGCAGCCCTGTGGCTCAATAACGCCCACAATCTTGGTTACCACACCCTGCGCGGGACTTCCCGCCATCACGTAAATGCGAGAAGCCATTGCAACAGCCTCATCAACATCGTGCGTGATCACCAGTACGGAGAGGCCAAACTCCTTCACGGAAGACATGAGCCATGCACGCATTTCTCGCCGTGTGAGAGCGTCAAGCGCCGAGAAGGGCTCGTCCAGCAGCATGATGTCTGAGCCGATAAGTGCCGTGCGCAGGAACGCAACACGCTGTCTCATGCCTCCTGAGAGCTCGTGAGGCCAGCTTTGTGCCACGCGCTCAAGTCCGCCGCGTTCCAGCATCTCCTGGGCCCGTGCGCGTGCCTCAGCGCGCGAGACGCCCTTCAGCTCAAGCGGAAGTGCTACGTTGTCGATGATTCGTTTGCTTGGGATGAGCAAATCCTTCTGGAGCATGTAGCCGATGTGGCCCGGATGTCCCGTGACGTCGGAGCCATGCAGCAGCACCTTGCCCTCTTGCGGCTGCAAAAGCCCCGCAAGTGCGTGGAGCAGCGTAGTCTTACCGCAGCCTGAGCGGCCAACCAGGCAGGTGATTGTACCCGGCTGCAGCTCAATTGAGATGTCCTTGGCAACAACCTGGCCATTTCCCCAGACCAGCGTAAGGCTGCACGCTTCAAGCGCTGGAGCAGTCTGTTGCGACTCGCATGCAGCTGCAGCTGCAAGGTCCTTCTCGCCAGGAGCTTCTACGATTGTGCCTTCTGTTATGTCAGTAAGTTTCTTATCCAAGGTACTCACTAGTAAATCCTGCAGATGGGTCAATCTTATTCTCTAGCAGCTGCTGATTGTTGAGCCAGGTATAGAAACGCTGCCAGCGAGCGGAGTCAATGACGCCCCACTTCTCGGCGTCGTCAATATACTTAGCAGCCAAGAACTTCTGAGAGGCTTTAACCAGGTCAGCGTCAAGTTCTGGAACAGCTTTGAGCAGAATCTCTGCCGCCTCATCAGGGTTAGAAACACAGAACTCGTAACCCTTTCTTGCGGCGCTCAAGAAGGCCTTAACAACGTCTGGATTCTCTTTTGCAAAACCATCGTTTACCGCAATAACTGGTGTGTAAAAGTCAAAGTTTTGATCAATAGCTGCAAAGGCAAAATAGTTGTACGCAAAGTTCTGAACACGAGCATTTTGAACAGCCCACTGCTCATACACCCAAACAGCATCAAACATCTTTGCTTTTAAGCCAGATACCTCGTCGTCTACCTCGTAAGGTACCATCTTAAGCGTTGAAGGATCTCCGCCGTCAGATTCCATAACAGACCTGATAGTAGCCTGTTCAACAGGGAGATTCCACGTAGCGTAAGTACGGTCATTCAGGTCTCGCGGACGAACAATGTGATCCTCTTCACGGCTCATAATGCCCGAAAGATTGTGCTGAATGATAGCAGCCACCGCGGTATACGGCAGCGGATTAGAAGACGAGAGGCTGTTAGCAATATAGTCCTGGTAGGTAACGCCCATCTGAGCGCCGCCCGCACCAATCAGCGCGTCCGCACCGTCAGCAGGTGGCTGCTGAATGGTTACCTTGAGACCAGCCTCGTCAAAGTAGCCTTTCTTCTGTGCTACATAAATGCCGGTGTGGTTGGTGTTTGGAGTGTAGTCCAGAGCAAACGTAATCTCTGTAGCTCCACCGGAATTCCGCCCACCGCCCTTGCTGCTGTTAGACGGAGCGGAAGGCTGCTCAAGCGAGCAACCTGCGCAAAGACCTGCTGTCGAGAAACCCATCGCAGCTAGAAAGCCTTTTCTTGTTATACCCTTGCGATTAGATGCGTTCATGCGTGTAATCACTTCTTTCTTTGAGTTCCGTCAAAATTACCGCGCGGATTCCTTGGTTTTCTGAGAGGTATCCCAAGGTAGCGCTCGCTTTTGGACAAGTTCTACGAGCTTCATCAACACCAGTGACAATGCAGAAACCACCACGATTGCTGCAAACATCCTGTCGTACGCAAATGCTTTTCTGACGCGTGTCATATAGACGCCCAGTCCAGCGTCGCCTCCCAGCCATTCTGCGATTACTGCGCCAATTACGGCGTAGGTCACGCTCATTTTGAGTCCCGAGAAAAACTGCGGTGCAGCAGCAGCCAACTTGACGTGCCAGAAAATCTGCACACGACTAGCTCCCATGGTGGTCATCAGGTCAACCATGTCGGGATCAATCGATTTAAATGCCGAGTTCAGCGCTACGGTAATGGGGAAAAACGTTGAAATAGCTACAAGAACAATCTTAGGTAAAAGACCATAGCCCAGCCAAAGCACCAAAAGCGGCGCGATGGTCACAATAGGAATAGTCTGTGAGATAGTTACAAGTGGAGAAAGCAGCTTGTCCAGCGTTTTGAAGAAGTCCATAAGAACCGCAAGCGCAAAGCCAATAAGAACTCCAATAGCCAGGCCAACAAGGGATTCTAACAGCGTAATCCCTGTGTGAGTCATAAGAAGCTGAAAATCCTTGACCAGTGCAAATACAACCTGAACAGGAGTTGGAACAAGGTAATTTGGAATAATTCCCACAACAATAACAAGCTGCCAAAGCACAAGAAAAGAAGTAAGGGATATGGCCTGCAGTGTAAACTGAGAAAGTTTTTTCATATGCCCTCCTTCTTATAGTGCGTAAGGACGGCATTGGCTCCCTACGCTGGCATTGCCCAGATCAGGTTTATGGGTCGCAGCATAAGGTGCTGCCTCTCAGCCGGGCCATTTCCCAGCTCCCCGTATATTTATTATAGCGCGGATGCCTCTAACATCAAATAAATAGTTAAACAATCCCGAAACAGTGCACTTTAAAGTCCTATACCCCGAAGCCGCGTGCGCCTGCCCAACAAAACTAACCCAAAAGCTCCTTAAGTCCCAGCTTATCCGCCTCAGTAATTTGACGTACAACTTTTGCTGGAGATCCAACAACAAGAGAATTATCTGGAATATCTTTAGTGACTAGGCTATTAGCACCAATAACACAGTTGTTGCCAATAGTTACACCAGGAAGCACCGTTACATTTCCACCAAACCAGCAGTTATCCCCTACCGTAATAGGTAAAGCTCGCTCATACCAAGCGTTTCTCTCCTCAGCGTCTAGAGGATGCTGAACGGTGTACGCCTTAAATTGGGGCCCTACAAAACTATGAGCACCAAAGGTAATAGGCGCACAATCCATTAGGTATGCACCGTGGTTAATAAAGCTGTGTGGACCAATCTTGATGTTGAAGCCATAGTCAACATGAAAAGGAGAAACTGCTGCGCTTCCCTCTCCCAATTCGCCGAGAAGTTCGGTCAAAATCTGACGACACTTTTCTTTATCGCTTGGGCGAGTCTGGTTAAACTCCCAGGCAAGATCCTTAGCACGCCAAAAAGCTGCGCTTTGTTCTGCATCAGCTTCACCACCGCACCACTCACCAGCGCTCATACGCTCAAGCTTTGATTTCTTATTTTCTGAATTGGCGGTGGTCTGCTTTGGATCAATATCGTACATAGCTAACTCCTTGTGCTTCTTTATGTAACAACAAGAAGTGTAATAAAAGAAGAGCCCCTGACGAGGCTCTTCTCAGCTAGTTTAAAGTTCTTGTAACCAACTACATTGCATCATAAACATTTACCCACTTAAGCAGGAACTCTGTTTCTTTTACACGACCGCGTGCAAGCTCTGCTGCAGCAACAATGCCAAGCCATTCGTTTACATACTGACGTGTACAGCCCTGCTTGGTGCAATAAAGATTGATGTACTTCTCGGCAAGCTCCTCATCACCATGAAGAAGCAGGTGCAGATAAGTTGTAGCGCAGTCTGCAGCGCCGTTGCCCTGTGTTGCGTGGGCCCAGTCAAGAATTACTGGAGCGCCATCCTCGGCGAGAATAACGTTGGAAGGAACAAAGTCACCGTGGCAGACCTTAGTGTGAGGCTTCATACCGTCAAGCTTAAGTAGAAGCTCATACCTTGTAGCCTCATCAAGAATGTCTGGAATGCTGTTGATCATTCGGGTGAACTTGTCTTTTTGACGAGTCAGAAGTGGTGCCTTATGAGCATGAATGGCCAGCTCAATATCAACAAACTTATTGAGGTACTCATCCTCTTTTTCTGGATGCTCTTCAATAAGCTGTCTTATTGTTTTGCCTTCAACTTTTCTGGTTGAAACAGCCCAGCAATTACCAACCTTACTGATCTCTACAAGAGAAGGAACGTTGATGCCGGCCTGTTCAGCACGAGTGAGGTTTAAAGCCTCATTCATAATATCAGCAGAAGGTTTGCTTCCGCTGAACACCTTAACGACTGTGTCTCCGTTGTCATACACAACCTTGTTATTACGCTCGACAATTACCTTTTTATCAGCTTTGAGCTCCATAACAACCTCCAATAAGGTACTCATGCAGATATTCACTATCCACCTAGTAGTATTGTCGTTCTTCTCTTACACTCCATGGCGAGAAGAACGCTCTTATTGGTTAAACGGTTGGCAAATTCGGTGAACGTAAACATCCCCAGCTAAAGCATGAATTTAGCCGCCTAACAAAAATCCCCCGCTTTCTATGAAAGCGAGGGATTTACATACTAGATGTAGGTATGTTGTTTACTGATCTTTACGAGTGCGAGCATATGCTCCAACACCAACAAAACCAGCGCCAACCGTTGCAAACGCAACCATAGCTACAACACTTGCATCGCCTGTATCAGGTGTGCGGTGCTTACGCTTCTTACCAGGCTTCTCTGGAGTTGGAGTTGGGGTAACTGGAGTCTCGGTGTTGGTAATGGTAAAGCCATTAACCATATCACCAGTTATCTCAGAAGTGTAACCCTCAATAGCATCCTCAGAAACGGTGTAAGCAATGACGTGATTATCTGCTGCGTAAAGATTTACACCAACAAATGAACCGGTCCAATTGTTTGCCTCAGAAAGGACAAGGGTCTGACCAGTGTCAACACCATCAGCAAGCAGGTGAACGGTTACAGAATCCTTCTTTGTACCATTCCAAACCTTGGTTACTGGAACATCGCGAGTTACAGGAGCATCGGCCTTATTGGTTAAGGTAGTAACGTTACCGTTAACCTCAGGAGTCTGAGCAGTCCAACCAGTTGGAGCAGACTCCTCAAAGGTCAAAGTTACATTGTCAGGAAGTCCGGTAAAGGTATGCTCCCAGTTATTAGCTGCAGAAAGCTCAACGGAGTCAACAACATATCCATCTGCCTTTAGATAAACAGTAAGCGTCTCTGGAATAACTGCATCTGGGTTTGCAGAAGTATCCCAAACCTTCTTAACGGTTACATCCTGAGTACCCTCTTCACCAGTAATAACGGTACCGTTGGAGCCAATACCACCACCACGCTGTGCAGTATTTCCAGAAATGATCAGTTGAGCCTTATTCTGTGCTGCGGTGATAGAGCTATAACGAAGATTAGACTCAAGAGCAAGCATATCGGTATTGTTAACGATATTGCTTACTTCTTCAGTAGTATGACGTGCAGCAGCTGGATCAGCTTCACCAAGGATTGAAGGAGGGTTGATGGTAACCGCGCCATCCTTAGTCCAATGTGCAGAGGCACCACCAAGCATATAATCAGAAATAGTTGCACCGGCAGATTCACCTGCACCGCGAACGGTTGCAATCTCATCACCAGCACCATTTGCGGTGTTGTTGAAGAATGCTACGCCATTTTTGGAGTGGAATTCAGCTACACCGGTTGGGCAGAACCAAGCACCACCACCAATAACCGTTGCAGTGTTGTCCTTAATAAGTGCTTTATTAATGTGGACAACATAAGGAACAGAAGCAACGTAAACTGCGCCGCCCTGGTCATTTGCAGTGTTATTGATAATTTCACCAGCATTAAGGGTTGCATTAGCAGATGCAATATAAACACCAGCGCCAACGCCCTTATCGCCAAGCTGGTTAGTACCGTTACTAGTGGCCTTATTCCCGTCAATAGAACCACCGTTCATGGTAAAGCCAGCGCGATAGATATTTGGCCAGTTGTTCCATGGAGCACCAACCTTGGAGTAAGGAACCTTCTGACCACCAACAACGCCAACAAACTGGTCGTAGGTAGCAACGCCACCGCCAGCAATGCCAGCAGTGTTGTTCTTGATGATGCCGTTATTCATAACAACGTTGCCGTTCCAGATTACGTAGATACCACCACCGGACTCAGAAGCAACATTATTAGTAATAGAGCCACCGTTGAAGGTAAAGTCTGCCTTTGACTTAGAATCACCAAACTGAGGATTGCCTGCGTAAACGTATACGCCAGCGCCTTCTTTGGCCTTATTGTTAGTGATATATCCACCACCCATAGTGGCTGTTGTTGTCTCACCGTTTGGATCCAAGGCAT
>CALKRF010000065.1 GCA_937990665.1 uncultured Atopobium sp. | reverse complement strand
CAAACCGGTTTTTAATAAACTACTTCTATAGTTACATGACAAGGTTATAACGATAAAGCGATAAAAAAAGAACCCTGCTCGGCCTCGGATATTAACCGGGGTGGCGCGGGTTCTTTGACTAATATACCACATATAAAGAAAAGCCGATATTTCACGGCTTCGAGAAATTCTGGTCGGGTGGACTGGATTTGAACCAGCGACCCCTTGACCCCCAGTCAAGTGCGCTACCAAGCTGCGCCACCACCCGTTTGCTTTTGATACGATAGCATTCCAACATAAAATGAGCAAGCAATTCCCGGCAAGCGTGAAGATAGAGTGAGCTACATATGGATAATTTTTTTCAGCGTGCGTTTTCAGTAGTCAAACAGATTCCCGAGGGTAGGGTCAGTACGTATGGGCAGATAGCTCGCATGATAGGGGAGCCAAGAAAGGCTCGCTATGTAGGATTTGCTATGCATCAGAGTCCGGGAGTTGCTGGTGGCGTGCCGTGTCACCGAGTAGTCTTTAAAGACGGCTCGCTAGCTCCTGGCTTTGCTTTTGGTGGACCAGATGCACAGAGAGAGCTTCTTGAGGCAGAAGGTGTGCAATTTCTAGAAAACGGTAAGGTAGATATGAGGCACTTCCTCTGGGAAGCATAAAAAGTTGAAACATTATTTTATGTTGTGAAATATTCTCCCAGCTAAGAAGCACTATTTGCTGGGTACAATCGCAGTGAGTTCCTGGTAGTTGGCACGTTCCGTTTAATGGAGGTCAAATGAAGCGTAGCTCTAGGATGAGCAAGTTCTTTACTGCAATTTTTGTACTACTGGTAACGTCAGCCTTGAGTGTGGGCATTTTGTCTGGCTGCTCACAAACAGAAAACAAACAAGGCCAGTCACAATCCACCACATCAGAACAAAAAGAAGAGAAGAAAGACGAGAAAAAAGAGGATTCTTCTAGTTCCTCTAGCTCCTCATCAAACAATTCAAACGCAACCGGCTATGGCACCTATCATATTCCTGATGGATTCAACTTTGATAACAGCCTGTATCCAGATCTGCAAATTACTACACAGATTGATAAAGATAGCCTCTGGCCAATCATCATTCGCATTGAGGGTACAGCAGATCAGTTTGATTTGATGAGAAAAGCAACAATCGATGCAGCTCAGAGGGCTCAGGTACTTGAGTCTGCAGAAGAGATTGGCAACACCGTTGACCAGGCTCTTGCACACCCAACTAACTACAACCTGACCGACTGTGCAATTCTTACTTCTGCACCAGAGTCGTATCGTAAGACCTACGTTATTACGTTTACTGTCAAGAGCCACTACGAGGTCAAAAAGTAATTTGAACTGTACTGCTTATTAGCTTAGCTGCAACAAACATTGAACCAAAAAGTCGCCTGCACAATAAACTGCCTCCCATTTCTTGGACATAAGAAATGGGAGGCAGTTCATATGCGGGTGA
>CALKRF010000064.1 GCA_937990665.1 uncultured Atopobium sp. | reverse complement strand
CTAAAAACTTCTGAAAGTGACTGCATATATTGAATCGAATAAATCTCAAGAAATGATGATAGAACCGCTAAAACGGCGAGAAAAACTAGTGCATTGATTTTTCCATTACCAATATGAAAGATTTCTTTTATTGATAAAAACGATTCTTTCATATATTCATATCTCCAATCAAGTGCACTGAACTAGACTAAAGAATTCAATTTACGGTGTGTCCAAACGAGAATCATTCAAAAACTAAAATCAGCAGCTTCTATTTTACACTTCATTTTTTTATCAATGCTAATTCATTAACGTCACTAAAAACTTTTGACTAATAAATATCCAAAAGCTGGCGCTTACCGCGCTTAAGCGCGCTGGCAAACAAGCATAAGATTATCTGGCTCTGTCGGGTCTGCTTCTGGATCCAAAGGTACAATTTTTACCTGCTCAAACGCAGTGCGAGCAGCATCCATGAGCTCTTCAAGCTGATGTGCACCCTCTCCCACCTGTGCAGAAACCACATTGGTGAGATATCTTCCACCGGGAGTAAGGCAGTGTGACACCTGGCTCATCCACTCACTGGTCATCATAGCTGCAGGTGGAACTTCTCCACTAAAGCAGTCGTTTAAGATAGCGTCATAGCGCTTGTTATTAGAGGCAGCTAAGCTCTTTATATACTCAACGCCATCAGCTACCTGTAGCTGAAGTCTGCCATTACTTTCTCTAATAGCCTCATCTACAAAGAAGTACCTATGAGCTAGAGCTGCAATTTTGGGATCAAGCTCAAGCGCATCACAAGAAACTTCTGGATGATGAGCTACTAAATAACGAGGATACGAGCAGCCGCCAGCACCCAACATCAAAACTGAGTGTACGGGACAGGCAGCTTCAAACAACAAGTCATACAACTCAAGATAAGGAAATACCAGCTGATTCTTTCTAGAATCCGTGTAAGTTGCACTCTCATAGGCACCGCCCTGCCACAGCACACGTATTTCTCCACCCTCGCCATCTGAGATGGGAAATACCAGCGCAGGACCATTCAGTGTCTGAGGTTCAACGTAAATACCTGCACAAGTTAGGAGCTCCATATCATGAGCAGTAAGCTGTTTTTCTGACATGGAACTCCTTTAGGTGAAGTGTTATATGCGATGTGTCTAAGTATAGCTAGTACACAGAGTTTCTCGCCAGGTACTACCTCAGCTCAAACGAATCGGCATCAGTGATGCAGACACGGGTGTCGTAGAACGCCTTGAGAGCCTGGTAGCCCAGAAGTGTGTCTTTGGTGCCTGCGGTCTCGTAAACAGAGTGCATAGCAAGCTGTGGAAGACCAACGTCAACGGCGTGCATGCTTGCCTGAATGTTGGAGAGGTTACCTAGAGTAGATCCGCCTGGCATGTCGCTTCTGTTAGCAAAGACCTGGTAAGGAAC
>CALKRF010000063.1 GCA_937990665.1 uncultured Atopobium sp. | reverse complement strand
ACTGAGCCTCGTGTTCGTGTAAGTAAAAACAAGATTGTTGTGACTTTTGATATTGAGTCGCAAGAGTAGAACAAACGCACAATAATTGGAGCACTCATGGGTTTGCTTAAAGTTTCAAGTAAGTCTTCACCAGCTTCTGTAGCAGGAGCTATTGCGGGACTGGTTAAAGATAACGAGCCTGTTATGCTCCAGTGCATTGGTGCGGGTGCTGTCAACCAGGGCATCAAGGCTGTTGCCATTGCTCGCGGATTCTTGATTCCTTGTGGATTGGACATTACTTGCGCTCCAACGTTTTCTGATATTGAAATTGCAGGGGAGAGTAGAACTGCAATAAAAATTGCCATTTATGTCCACACATTGTCTGCTCCTGATGCGCAGACGCCAGCTGTTAGTCCCACTGAGTATGACGAGGTACTTTAAGTATGATTGAAAATTCCGAGCTCGTAGGAAAAACATATCACATCAAAACTTTTGGCTGCCAAATGAACTTGCACGATACAGAGCGTGTCTCTGGTCTGCTTGAGGCTTGTGGCTGCAATGAGGTTTCAGATACTGATGACGCTGATATTGTCATCTTCATGACCTGTAGCGTCCGTGAGAACGCCGATCAGCGTCTCTATGGTCAGGCTTCTGCGATGGTGAGTGCTCCAACGCCTCCATCAGGCAAGCGTATTGTTGCTATTGGCGGCTGCATTGCACAGCGTGATGGCGAGAAACTCCGTGAAAAGGTTCCAGCTGTTGACGTTGTGTTCGGTACCAGCGCACTTGCAAGCTTGCCAGAACTTCTCACCAGTGCATTTAGGGGCGAGAATGACCGTGTAGCCGTAGACACTTCTGAGGAGGGCAAGGGCTTCTCCACAGATCTGCCGAGCAACCGTGCTCAGCAGTATCACGCTTGGGTGCCTATCATGACTGGTTGCAACAATTTCTGCACGTATTGCATTGTTCCTTACGTTCGCGGTCGTGAGCGCAGTCGCACCTTTGAGGCTGTTATTGGTGAGTGCGAGCGCCTTGTCGCAGATGGTGTTCGTGAGATTACTCTGCTTGGTCAAAACGTTAACTCGTATGGCCGCGACCTTTACGGCAAGCCTCGTTTCGCAGAGCTTTTACGTGCTGTTGGTCAGACAGGTGTTGAGCGCATTCGTTTTACCTCGTCAAATCCAAAAGATCTTACTGATGAGACTATTGCAGCTATGAAAGAAACTCCAGCTGTCATGCCTCACCTCCATCTTGCGGTTCAAAGCGGATCTACACGCATTCTCAAGAAGATGAACCGCAGCTATACACGAGAAGAGTACTTAGACGTGGTTTCTCGCCTTCGTGCGGCCATTCCAGGTTTGGCGCTTTCAACTGACATTATTGTGGGCTTCCCAGGAGAGACCGAGGAAGACTTTGAAGATACGCTTTCTTTGGTCAAAGAGGCTGGTTACTCTTCTGCGTACACCTTTATTTACTCTAAGCGTCCAGGAACTCCCGCGGCAAAATACGAGGACAACACGCCTCATGAGGTTATTCAGGAGCGCTTTGACAGACTTGCCGAGCTTGTGGCTCAGCAGGCGCATGACGCTAACCAGGTAGATTTGAATACTACACAGGCAGTTCTTGTTGAAGGAACTTCCAAGCGTGACGATACTGTCATGGTTGGACATAGCGAGAAGAACCAAACTGTGCACTTCAATCTGCCAGAGGGTTATACGCCAGAAGATCTTATCGGCAAAATTGTTGATATTCATATTGATGAGGCTCGTACCTGGTACCTGCGTGGAACCATGGAGTCTGATCCTCGATGAGCTCCCATGGCTCGGTTATCTGCATTGTAGGCCCCACGGCTTCGGGCAAAAGCTCCTTGTCTGAGCTGGTAGCTAAGAAACTTGAGACCTCTGTCATTTCTGTTGACGCAATGCAGGTCTATCGTGGCATGGATATTGGCACTGCTAAAACCCCCGTTGAGGAGCGAGAAGTTCCTCTTTTGATGGTAGATTGTGCCAACATTTCGGAAGAATATTCTGTTCAAATGTTCCAGACTGCGGCACGTGCAGAGGCTCATAAGCTCATTGATGCTGGTAAAACGCCTGTATTCTGTGGAGGAACGGGTCTTTATCTTGATTCGATTATCGACCAGATGGAGTTTCCTTCAGGCTCAATCGAGTCTCCTGTACGTACTCGTTATGAAAAGCTTGCAGAAGAGCTTGGTGCTGAGGGACTGCACGAATTTCTCGCCACAAAAGATGCAGCAAGTGCAGAGCTCATCCATCCAAATAACGTACGACGCGTTGTAAGGGCTTTAGAGCTCTTGGAAGAGGGCAAGTCGTATGCTACTCATCATGAGGGCCTAAAGGCTCATACACCGTACTTTGACGCCCAGATATGGGGTCTTACGATGGACCGTCAGCGCCTTTATGAGCGAATAAACCTCCGAGTTGACCTTATGTTTGAGCAAGGACTTGTTGAAGAGGTTCAAGCGCTTATTGAGTCCGGTCTCTCTGAAAATTGCACGGCTGGCCAGGCAATTGGCTACAAAGAGTTCTTTGCATATTTTGCTGGAAAGCAATCGCTTGAGCAAACGTGTGAGCTTATTAAGCAGCACACCAGGCAGTATGCAAAGCGTCAGATTTCTTGGCTTAAACGAGATGGTCGAGTCAGGTGGCTTGATATGAATCAACTCACAGCCAAGGATGCACTCGAGCTGATTCTTGCCCAGCATGCTGACGTACAATGCCAGTAGGACACATCAAAAACTAACGTATTTACCTTGTCTTAGATGGGGAGTTTATGGGTCGTTTTGTTCCATTTTCTACAGCTCCTAAAGTTGAACGAGCAATTCTTGTAGGCGTTGATTGCGGTAAAAGCGATTGGTCGCTTGAAGAATCAATGGACGAGCTTGAGCGTCTGACCCAAACTGACGGCGCTGAAGTCTTTATGCGTCTTACGCAAAAACTTGATGCACCTATCCCTAAGACTTTCATTGGCAAAGGTAAAACCGAGGAACTTGTTTCTCTGGTAAGAAACACCAATACTGACGTTGTCATCTTCGATGATGAGCTCACGCCTTCTCAGCAATCTAATCTAGAAAAATTACTTGGCGAGCCTGTTAAAGTCATTGACCGCACAGCGCTCATTCTTGATATTTTTGGTATCCACGCACGCACCAAAGAAGGACGACTTCAGGTACAGCTTGCACAGCTTCAGTACGTACTTCCAAGGCTTCGTGGTATGTGGAGTCACCTGGTAGGCGAGCAAACTCGCGGTGGTATTGGTAGCCGTTTTGGTCAGGGTGAGAGCCAGCTTGAGGTTGACCGTCGTCTTATTAGAAAGCGTATTTCAACTCTTAAAAATGAGCTCAAGCAGCTCAGCCAAAGGCGAGAAGTTCAGTCAAAGTCCAGGTGGAATTCTGGAACGTTTAGTGTCTCACTTGTTGGTTATACCAATGC
>CALKRF010000062.1 GCA_937990665.1 uncultured Atopobium sp. | reverse complement strand
CAAGAAAAGTTTGACATTGATCTTCAGCCAGAGGTTAAACTTCTGGGTTTTGGGGCATAGGGAAGATATGGCAGAAGATACTTCAAAGCAACCAACACGCCGCAAGGGCACAAAGAGGGAGCCTTTATCGTCTGGTGCTACTCAGACGACAGGGGCCACTAAGCCTTCTTTTATGAGCAAGGCCTTTAAGCCTAAGCCAAAGGTTGAGGCTACAATCTCTGACACAAAGCCCTCTACTAAAAAGATTTCTACTAAAAAGCCAAATAACGCTACAAAAACTGCTGCTCAAGCTCGTGCTGAGCGTATTAAACACAGTAGAAAAGTATCGTTTAAGGCAGTACGTACGGTTCTCATTGTCTTGATGAGTCTGGCCATTCTTGCTGGCATCGCTTTTCTCGTCCTACGCTCTTCCTCAGTCTTTGCTATTACCAACATTCAGGTTGAGCCAACGGAGCACGTTACTAACGAGCAAATCCAAAAGCTCATTGCAGTAGAAGAGGGAACAACGCTGCTCAATATGGACGAGTCCCTTATCACTGAAGAACTCCAGAAAGATCCTTGGGTGGCGTCCGCAACGTACGAGAGACAGTTCCCTAATACGCTGCGCATCACCATCACAGAACGTAAGGTCACAGCCATAGTGGCGCTTTCTTCTGGCCCTGTTGCATGGTATTTGGGCGAGAATAACGTCTGGCTTGAGGCAGATCAGCTTAACGTTCCAGAAGGAAAAACTACCGCCACTGTTGCGCTTGAGAAGGCAACCTCAGAGGGCGAGCTACTTATTACCGATGTTCCTGCAACGGTTTCTCCGGTAGCAGGTACCACGGCAACAGATGCAGAAATTCAAGCGGTTATGCAATATCAGTCTACGTTCTCGTCAGAGCTTACCTCACAGATTGTGAGCTATTCAGCTAGTAGCGTTGATGCGATTTCTGTCACCCTCACCAATGGTGTACAGGTTGCCCTGGGTTCTCCAACACAGATTGCAGACAAAGAAAAAGTGATTCTGGCAATGCTTAAGCAGTTCCCAGGAGAGCTTACCTACTTGAACGTAAGAACACCTTCAAGCCCAACGTATAGGCGTGTTTCTACCGGAAACGTTCAGTCTGGCTCTGGTGTTTCGTAGGTAAACGCGGTATTACCGCGCGCCGTTAGACTAATTTTTCCTACCGTTTACCAGGTTTCTTCACAATTTCTACATATTATTTGACTTGCATGGGTGAGTTGTGCAAATATACCCCGCTTTGCATGAAGCGTAAGCCTTAACTTGAGGTTTAGGGTTTTATACAGCGGTTCTGCGAGCGCATAAACGTAGCCTAAGCGCAGTCGCGCTCCGGGACAAACGGGCACAAGCGTGCCTCAAGGAGGAAGACATGATTAAGGACACCGATACCCTTAACAACTATCTTGCTGTTATCAAGGTTGTTGGCGTTGGTGGCGGCGGAACTAACGCTGTCAACCGCATGATTGAAGAAGGCATCCGTGGCGTTGAGTTCGTTGCTGTAAACACCGATGCACAGGCACTTGCAATCTCCGATGCTGACATTAAGGTTCACATCGGTACTGACATCACCAAGGGCCTTGGCGCTGGCGCTAACCCTGAGGTTGGTAAAGAGGCAGCAGAGGATAGCCGCGATGAGATCAAGGCAGCACTTGCTGGCGCCGATATGGTCTTCATCACTGCTGGCGAGGGTGGCGGTACTGGTACCGGCGCTGCTCCAGTTGTTGCTGATATTGCAAAGAATGACGTTGGCGCACTGACCGTTGGCGTTGTTACCAAGCCATTCTCCTTCGAGGGTCGCCGTCGTTATGGTTCTGCAGCTGACGGAATCAAGACTCTTTCCGAGAACGTTGATACGCTCATTGTTATTCCAAACGATCGTCTGCTTGATCTTTCTGAGAAGAAGACCACCATGCTTGAGGCATTCCGCATGGCTGACGATGTTCTATGCCAGGGTACCCAGGGTATTACCGACCTCATCACTGTTCCTGGCCTGATCAACCTCGACTTTGCAGACGTCTGCACCATCATGAAGGGCGCAGGTAGCGCAATGATGGGCATTGGTATTGCTGCTGGTGATAACCGCGCTGCTGATGCTGCAACTGAGGCAATTTCTAGCCGCCTGCTTGAGAGTTCCATCGAGGGTGCAACCCGCGTTCTTCTCTCTATTGCTGGTAATAAAGACCTTGGTATTCAGGAGATTAACGAGGCAGCTGACCTGGTTGCTAAGAACGTCGACCCTGACGCTAACATCATCTTTGGTACTGTTGTTGATGAGTCCCTGGGCGATCAAGTTCGCGTAACTGTTATCGCAACTGGCTTCAATGACTCTAACGTTCAGCAGCAGCTTCCAACTCTGAATACTCAGAGCGTCAGTCGTCCAAGCCGTCCTGCTCAGCCACAGCCAACTCGTCCTGTGACTGCTCAGCCACAGCCTGCTCGCACCAATAACTCTTCTAATGAGAAAGAGTTTGATATTCCAGACTTCCTTAAGCGTAGCCGCATCTAAACATGTGCGCGCTGAATAGACAGTGCTTACACGGCGTGACCCTGCTCATGGATCCTGAGGTTCCATGCGGGGTCACGCTCGCATTTACCGAGCGTACAGGTGGTTTTTCAGAAGGGGAGTTTAGCTCCCTCAATCTGGGCAGCAGATGCGGAGACATTCTGCAACAGGTGCAAAAGAATCGTCAGCTAGTCTTAGAGGCTCTTGGAGCAAAAGAGTTCTTCTCGCAACTCCTTATTCCTCATCAGGTGCACGGAAGCAACGTCGTCTGTCTGACTTCCAATACATCAGAGGCTTTTGAATTGGCTAAAGCTGAGGCAGAGGCTGGTGCAGACGCTATCGTGTGTACCGTTCAAAATACGCCTGTGATGTTGGCTTTTGCCGATTGCGTTCCGGTAATTCTTGTAGCTCCCGGCGGATTTGCGGTGGCACATTCTGGCTGGAAAGGCACAATTGCCCGCATTTCTGCGCGTGCAACCGAGGCACTTTGCCAGGCAACTGGCTCCACACCCTCCGAGGTCAAAGCCTATATTGGCCCGCATATTGGCAGTGCTGACTACGAGGTTTCACCTGAGCTCATTCAGATGTTCTCACAAGAGTTTGGTCCAGGCGTTGTAGACCGCACATCTGGCGAGAGGTACTTAGATCTTGGATATGCTGTCAGAGCTGCACTGGTAGATGCTGGTGTACGAGAGTCTGCTATTGAAGAGGTTACTGACTCGACGGCCTCTACCACTGAGAGGTTCTTCTCGTACCGTGCAGAGCATGGTAAGTGCGGAAGGCATGCGGCTGTTGCTTATATGGCTGCAAAGTAGGGTAGAAGACGTTTAGCGCTATCGGAGAAGACGTTTAGCACTACAGAGAAGCGTTTAGATCTACAGAGAAGCGTTTATCGTTACGTAAGATATTGATGTATTCACCGCAAGAGATGATGGCTATGACGTACGATTCAGACGAATATCTTGAGTTTATACAGGCTCGCAAAGCTCAGATTGAGTCGCTTGTAGCGGATGCTGCAGAAAAGTCCGGCAGAAGTGTCTCTGAGATTGAAATTGTGGCCGTTTCCAAAACGGTTCCTGTTGAAGCTGTTCTTGCAGCTTATAAGGCAGGCTATAGGGTTTTTGGCGAGAATCGCCCACAAGAGCTGACACATAAACTGACAAGTTTATCTGAAACTCCTTTTGCGTCTGAAATAACGTTTGACATGATTGGTAATCTTCAGAAGAACAAGATTAACCAGGTAGTTGGCAAGGTTCGCTATATTCATTCAATTTCTTCTGAGCACCTCGCAGAGGCGGTTTCAAAGCGTGCAGAAGCAAAGGACTCTCAGGAGTCTGTGTTACTTGAGGTAAACGTCTCCGCTGAAGCCTCAAAATCGGGTTTCTCGCCAGAAGAGGTGTCTGAGTCTATCCAAAGGATTGTTGAGCTTCCTCATATTTCCGTTGTGGGACTTATGACTATGGCACCAAAGGATGATCCAGAGCGCGCTAAGAGGACGTTTGCGGGACTTAGAGAATTGCGTGACAAGCTGAGAGAGCAAGTTGGTTTGAAGTTAGATGTTCTTTCTTGTGGCATGAGTGATGACTTTACGTATGCCATTGAAGAGGGTTCTACTACTATTCGCCTGGGTCGAGTATTGTTTGATCCAGCCTATACGTTGAGTGGGCACTAAAATAGTTGCAAGTTTTTGATACAGTAGTAAGAAGTTACGTGCGTTACAGAAAGGCACAATGATGAGCATTCTTGATACGCTAAGAGCAAAGCTTCGTGGTGGTCAGGACGATGAGTACTACGACGATGAGTATTACGGCGACGAAGGTTACGACGAGGTAGACGAAGCTTCTCCTCGTTCCTACGATGACCGCGCACAGCAGGGTTCTTCTAATAGGCTACTGGGCAATCCATCCAGACCAGAGGCAGAGAGTGTTTCTGTTTACACACGCTCTGGTAAGCCAATTAGCACCAATCCGGCTGCTTCTTATAATCCTCAGCAGGATATGCGCTCCCGTGCTTCTGCGTATGCATCTCGTCAGGAGCCCTCTGGATACACTCCTTCTTACGAGCACGCCGTAAGCCCAAATCTGCCAACTCCTGGCGATATTGGTCTTCGTCCTGTGAGCCGTACAAGCTATTCTGGACAGCTGCCACCATATGTTCTTCGTCCTGTTTCTTATGACGATGTTCAGTCGGTAGTTCGCCGTGTTCGTACTGGTCAGCCAGTTGTTCTTATCTTTAAGAACACCAACATCGAGGTTGCTAAGAGAATTTTGGACTTCAGCTTTGGTCTTTCTTATGGCCTTGATGGTGCTGTTGAAGAAGTTGCTGACCGCGTTTTTGTTGTACTTCCTCATGGCGTCTCTTTGACGCAGGCTGATCTTGATAAGCTTGCTGATGAGGGAGAGATTACCAGGTAACTGGAGGTTTTTGTGTTCTCGTATTATGTTTTGAACGCACTCTATACCTTGTTTAGGATTTACAGCGTCTGCATTGTGGTATGGTGCCTGTCCTCTTGGATTACCGTTTCAAATGATTCGGTTAAGAACATTCTTGAGGCAATTGGCAAAATTGTTGAGCCATATCTCAATGTGTTTAGGAAGGTGATTCCTCCAATTTCTGGCGTTGACCTCTCACCGATTATTGCGCTTTTTGTGCTTAATCTTGTGGAACGTTTTGCCATTTCGACGCTGGGTCTTATACTAATATAGGAAACTAGTTTGTCTTTAATTACAAACTGAGTAGTTATGATGTGTGGTACGTCTACTCGCAGACTGAAAGGGAACAAAGATGGCAATCACACCAGCAGACATCGAGCAGCAGACATTCTCTCCTGCTGAGACCGGCTACAATCCAGAGGAAGTTGACGCATTTCTTGAGCAGCTCTCTTCTGAGGTTGATGCAATGCTTCAAAAGATCGCTGACCTTAAGGGCCGTCTGACCAGCACTGAGCAGCAGCTCGCTGCAGCACAGGCTCAGGTTGCAAACCTTGAGGAGAACGCAAGCGTTCCTTCTGTTGAGGAGACAAACGCAGCCGCTATCGCTGCATCCGAGCACCAGATTTCTCAGGTCCTCATTGTTGCTCAGCAGAGCGCAGATAAGCTTGTTGCAGACGCTCGTGCAAACGCTGAGCGCATCCGCAACGAGGCAGACCAGAAGGCTCGTGAGGTTATCCGTCAGGCTCTTGCAGAGAAGCAGACTGAGCTTGATGAGATTGATCGCCTCAAGCAGTCCCGTGAGGACTTCCGCGCTGAGTACCGTAAGCTCCTCCAGCACTTCCTTGATGATGCAGATTCTGTCTTCCCAGAGACCGTTCTTACCAACAATACTCCAACTGGTTCCCAGAATGCTGCACAGCCTGCAGCACAGCAGACTCAGGTTTCCGCACCTGCACCTGCAGCTGGTGACTTCAACGATCTTGACTAAGTTATAGTCATTTCATTTGAACTGATAAGCGTCCAGCTTTGCTGGGCGCTTTTTTGGTATAAGTCGTCTTAAGCAGTAACCTTATAACCCAGAGGTAAGCTCATGGTTAAACGCCTGCTTCTGTTCTATATGATGCACATCCTTTCTGTTTTCTCGTCCCTGATAGCGAGCGGGTACACCTTGGCTACGCGCAGCTTCTGCACTTGTGGTTGCGGTAAGCTCAGGAAGCCCTTGCCAAACACGCTTTGGCATCCAATGAGCGCGCAAATCGTAACCCCTCTCTGCAGGTCCGCGACCTTCTAGACCAACTCCTTTGTAGAAGCGTCTCCACATGGCTTGCACGTATTTCTCATCAGTTGCAAGGTCTGTTCTAGAGAGCAGCTCTTCTAAAGAAGTGTCATCAAGCTGAATAGTTCCAAAGGTCTTCATTTCTGGGGCATAAAAACTGACTATATGGTGAGCTGGATCAACAATAAAAAATCGTTCCGTGCTCATCCGTTTGACAAAGTAATTGCAGGTTAGTGGTACTACGTTTGCATTAGGCTGAAACACAGACATGAAAGAGCCGTCTGACATGCGAGAAAATCGAACAAATTGACGCGTGTGCTCTCGTTCAGTTTCTACTTGTCTGGCTAATGCGTTAAATTCTGCCACGGTTGGGTCAGCAATATCTTCAAGCGCTCCTATGCCATAGGAGAATGCAAGACGGATGTACCTATGCACAATCTCCGGCATAGTATGAGCATCTGAAGCACATGCTAGAACAATGCGACGTGTTATTTCTCTTGTGCCTACTTTCTTCTCTAGTCCAGTTAGAACTCGTTTAGCCAAGGCTACTACTGAGTTATCAGAAGGATCTGGTCCACAGAGAACATGCTCCCCAAGGCTAGGCTGACAAAAGCTTTCTCTAACAAGACGTACGTGTGCTGGGTTAGCATGCGAGAGATAGGTGAGCCCTACAGCTCCTACAACGCCTTCTAAGCTTGGATTACAGGAGATAACAACCTTCTGAGGCTTGGAGAGTCTTGTAAGCCTCTGAACAAGCGAGACAAGCTCTACACTTTGTTCAGAAGAGCCTGAGTTGAGAGGACTCAATACGACGTCTTGTTTTGTTGTACGAACTTGCTTTGGCATCAGCAATTACCCTCTGTTTAATCAGTTCTTGGTCAAGTGGAGCTGAGGCATCCCTTACGCCACAGCAGGTGAGAAAGTGATGAGATCGTTTGAGCTGTATTCCCAGCCGTTTAAGATCATCAAAGGTGAGGCGAGACCGTCTTCTTGCAGCAATAATTCTTCGTGCGCCGGTAGGGCCAATACCGGGCACTCGTAAAAGTATTTCTAGTGGAGCATCCATAATCTCTACAGGAAATTGATTAAGATGTGCCAGCGCCCATCCAAGCTTTGGATCAATTTCTAAATCAAGCCAAGGTGTTTCTGGAGAAACCAACTCATCAGGAGAAAACGCATAGTAGCGCATAAGCCAATCAGCCTG
>CALKRF010000061.1 GCA_937990665.1 uncultured Atopobium sp. | reverse complement strand
AACGTCATTCACCAGAAGTACCCTGATAAAGAAGTACCTATCATGGCTGTTGATGGCCTTGCTGAGTGCCGAGCCATGCTCAAGGATGCTGTTAAGGGTAAATATCCAGGTTATCTTCTTGAGGGCATGGCTTGCCCAGGAGGATGTGTTGGTGGCGCCGGCACGCTGAGCGCAGTCAACCGTGCTGCCGCAGCAGTTAAGCGTTACGCAAAGACTGCTTCTTCCGAGCTGGCTTCTGCTAATAAGTACAACGATCTTATTCCAGAGCTTGCTGGAACGGTCTCTGCTGAGGTTGAGATTGCCGAGGTTCTTGAGGTTCAGAAGCCTGTTGAGTAGACAGGTTCTCTCAAACTAAACGTAAAACGCCGGTGCATTGCATCGGCGTTTTTATGAGAAATGCAAATAAATAAAACAATCTACCAGGTAATAAAAAAGGATCTGCGATTAACAGATCCTTTAAGTTTTAGCTGAGAGATAGTCAACAAAACGTTGATTATTTTGAATTACTCAGATTTTTCGTTCTTCATAGATGCATAGAACGTTGCATGTGCAAAAACGTCTTTAATGGTTTTTCCATTAATAAAAGGAAGAGCGAGAAATTCGTCTACCGTTGGAACTAGTTCAGAACAATCTACAAAGTGGTTTTTTGAGTTTCTGATACTGGTGTCTTGAGCTCTCCATGCCTCAAAATTGACATCAGTGAGGTAATAAACCTGGTGTCCGACTTGCATGTACACAGAGTGATTACTGTGCAGGTACTCTACCAGGTCCTCGTAAGAAATCTGGAGAACCTCAGAACTTTTCTTGCCCATGATGCAATCCTTTCCACGTCGCTTGCGCGCAAATTATGGACGCACTTTTATAGACTATACCGCCCTCAGAATACGCTTATTCAGATGAATTGAGAGGCATAGGCAAGCGGACGTTTTTTCTCGCTCAACGGCAATGAGCGGATGGTTGCAAATTTAGTGCTACTATTTGAGAATTTCTTGCACCATTTCTTCTGCTGTATTGCAAAGCGTGGTAGCACCTGCAGCTAGAAGCGTTTCTTTATCTCTAAATCCCCAGGTAACACT
>CALKRF010000060.1 GCA_937990665.1 uncultured Atopobium sp. | reverse complement strand
CCTAATCGCTTACTACGAGAAGCATGCTTTTGTAAATGAAGGTTTGTCACAATCAACTTACGCAGGTGCTACTTGGTTTGATATGGTCTGGGAAAATCCTAGTCTCAAACTGCAAAAAGACCAATAATAAGCTAGAAAATCCTACTCTTATTGCATTTATCTGACTTTTAAGATATAATGTTAGGGATTATGAAGAAGGAGATTAAGTTTTTGACTGAAAATTCACAGGATAACGAAAAGACGCTGAGTTTTAAAGAGAAGATTTTGAATGAGTTGGCAGCAGCCAATGGTACCCAAAATCACTCAGTTCAGGAAGAAGCGCAGCCTCTTTTAGGTAAAGAAATGGAATTGGCGGAGAGCTTGGAATCTCTCGTTTCTGCTGTTGAAAAATCTCATGAGGTTCTAGAGAAGGATACTTCAGTAGAGGAAGAACCTAGTAAGGTCAAAGTAGAAGAGCCAATGGGACAAAGCGATCCTATCGTTCATATTCAGGCAGATGTGCTAGAAAATATAGTTCGTAATTCTACGATTTCAGAAGTTCCATCAAATGTTGATGGGCTAGGACAAGCTGATGTTGCTAAGAAGGAAAGTATAGAATCTGGAGAGGTTCAAACTTCTGTGCCTCATTCAGAAGCTTATCAAGAAAAGGTGGCGCCTGTTACAGATGAGATAAAAGAAACAGTGTTACCTGATTCAAACACTACAGATGAAAGAGAAGCTAAAAAAGACTTTTCTACTGCAGAACCAACGCTAAGCCGTAGAGATGTTGCTCATGGAAAGAAACGTTCTCGTGCAGATCGTACCAATAGTAGTAAAAAGAAAAAACGTAAAAACGGCCTAGCCAATCGAATCGTGATGACAGTCTTGGTACTTTTCCTATTGGGTCTTGGTATTACTGGTTTTGTAGGATATAATTATGTCTCTTCCGCGCTGAAACCAGTAGATGCCAAATCAACAGAGTATGTGACAGTGGAAATTCCTGCCGGTTCTAGCACCAAACAAATCGGAGAGATTTTAGAAAAGAAAGGCCTGATTAAGAACGCTCAAGTCTTTAATCTTTATTCAAAAATCAGAAGTTATGGTAATTTCCAATCTGGTTACTATAACCTTCAAAAGAGTATGGACTTAGACACGATTGCTAAGCAATTACAAGAAGGTGGAACAGATACACCACAGCCTCCAGTTCTTGGCAAGATAACAATTCCTGAAGGATACACCTTGGAGCAAATTGCCGAAGCAACTACTGTCAATGCTGCAAAAACTGCGAACAAGAATACTAAAACACCATTCAGCAAGGAAGATTTTCTAAATAAAGCTCAAGATGAAGATTTTATTGCAAAAATGGCAGCTAAATATCCGCAGCTTCTAGCAACTTTGCCGAGCAAGGATAGTGGTGTTAAATATCGTCTTGAAGGTTATCTTTTCCCAGCTACTTATGATTATGGAAAAGAAACCACGGTTGAAGAACTGATCGACCAAATGTTGGCTGCTATGAATACCAATCTATCGCAGTATTACTCAACAATTGAGTCTAAGAATCTGACGGTCAATGATGTTTTAACCCTCGCCTCTTTAGTTGAAAAAGAGGGTTCAACTGATCAGGATCGCAAAGATATTGCGAGCGTCTTTTATAATCGTTTGAACCAAGCTATGCCACTTCAGAGCAATATTGCACTTCTTTATGCTCAAGGAAAACTTGGTCAAAAGACAACTCTTAAAGAAGATGCTGAAATTAATACAAATCTTGACT
>CALKRF010000059.1 GCA_937990665.1 uncultured Atopobium sp. | reverse complement strand
GCAGAGCGTGCGGTTAACATTCCCGACCACAAGCCGGCAAAGAAAGCGCTGGTCATTGTCACGCAGGACAGGAATTTCGTAAAAACCGACGTCAACGAGCAGATTGCCCTTCGCTCGCAGCTCTACTCCGCGTATCCATACTTTGAAGCTGCGCTGGCTTCTCGCGCCGAGCGTTACATGGATCAGCGCAAACAGCTCTTTGAGCTGGAGGAAGAGGGTAGGGTGCTGGTGCTTGAGCCTCCCGAGCCTGTTGAAGTTAAAGTTAACGAGAAGTCCGGTGAGGCCCTGCTGTCTCTGTACCTGACAGGTCGCCAAGTTGCACTTGAGCGCCTCGAAGAGATTAAAAGTTTTATCGAGTAGGGTGCGCGAACCGGCACTCGCGTGACCTGCGCCGATGCACGCGCGACCTGCGGTGGCTTGCACGCGACCTGCGCAGGAAGCACAAATTGAAACGAAAAGAGTTTGTTTTGAAGACGCCGATGAACAAGTTTTTAAAAGTGATGTTTGTGCTGGTTATCGTTGCGATGACCGGTGCGGCAATTCTGCAGATCGTCGCCCCCGAGTACATGGGGAGCAACGCCGCTTATGGCATTTCGACCGGATGGCAGCGAGAGATTGGTTTTTGGAATCTTGCGGTGCTCATTATTTTGGTCACCACTTGTTTCCACTACGATTGGGTCTATCTACGTGCGATTTTGCTCGCGCTGATTCTGGGTGGCATTGGAATTGGAACCAACCATTTCATCCATTTTTTAAGCGCTCACGAGTCGGTAAATTTGGTAGGAGCTATCGAGAATTACGTTCTTGCAGTTGGCTGGATGGTTGGCTGGAAACTTGAATGTAACCGCAGAAAAGTCGAAGGCGCTTCCGAGTAACTGCGGAAAGGTTGCGAGCGTTTTGCACGACGGCGCTACGAGCGAGACGTTATGCCCGCGACGTTATGCGCGCCTGATTTTCTCGTCATGTCTGAACGATTTGCCGGAAAAGTGCTCCATGTCTGAGTGGTTTTGCCTGATTTTCTCGCCATGTCTGAGCTGTTTTACTCAGACGTGATGTAGTTTTCAGGCTCAAAATTTAGGGTCAAAGCGCCTATCTTTCACGCGCCTGATTTTGTCAAAGAATCTGTAAATTTTGCCTAAAAATGCAAAAGAATCTGTGGATTTGCCTGATTTCTGTAAAGAATCTGTGCCTCAAATACAGATTCTTTGCACTTTTTAGGCGCACATTGCTAGACAGGCTCGCCTGGCGAGAAACCCCGCGTACTCGCACTCCGAACGTTATCGCAGGCGCGTGAGCTGCACTTTCTCGATAAGCGAGTCCACAACCGAGCGCTCCGCCGCCTGAGTTCCGCTCTCCATGACGTTTGCGGCGCCCGTGGCCATGGCCAGTCGCAGCGCGTCTTCTGTCGAGAGACCCTGTGCATCCGCAAAGGCAAGCGCTGCCACAACGGAGTCACCGGCACCGACAGTGCTTCCTACCTGGACTTTTACTGGACCAGCATACCAAACCTCGTCGGCCGTGGCGTAGACGGCGCCGTTGCCACCCATGGAAACGCAGACCGTGTCGATGCCACCAGCAACAATCTCGGATGCGGCAGCGGCAATCGCGTCCACGTCGGCAAGTTCGCGACCCAGCATGGCAGAGAGCTCGTGATCGTTTGGCTTGGTGAAGTACGGCTTTTGCTCAAGGCCAGCCGAGAGCGCTGCGCCGTCGGCATCCAGGTAAACCTTCAGTCCGGCGTCGCGCAGGGCGCGAGTCCAGCGGCCATACGTATCAGCGGAAGCTCCGCGGGGGAGGCTGCCGGAAAGAACCACAATGTCGCCAGCGGAAGTCTTGGCAATCACGTCAGCAAGTGCCTGGTCAAGTACGGTGTCGGTGACCTCGGGACCAGGCTCGTTGATATCGGTGTTGGTGCCGCCCTCAGTGTCAACGACCTTCAGGTTGGTGCGCGTCTCGCCAGGAACAGAAATCGCCTGGACTTTGATGTTATTCTCGCCAAGTGTGTCAGAGATCCACTTGCCGGTTTGACCTGCAAGAACGGCAATAGCGGTAGACTCTCCGCCCAGTTTAGCGATAACCTTGGAGACGTTGATACCCTTGCCGCCCGCGTCCTGCCTGAGCCACGTGATGCGATTCACCTGGTCAACGGCAAAGTTTGGCACCTGGACAGTCTTGTCCAGAGCAGGGTTGAGCGTGACGGTGTAGATGCTGGGCATAGTCGCTCCTCGGTTTGCGGCGCCGCGATCGGCGCTTGAGTAGCACCGCCAAGCGGCGCAAGTTATCTACGCTGATAATACTTCAGTTTCGGCAAAAAAGTAACCGCGGACAGCGCTGCTACGCGCATATCCGCGGTCTTTTCTGGCGAGAAACTCGGCGCACTCGTGGCGTGTGCTGTGGACGGCTTTGCAATGTGGAGAAACCCGTCAAATTTGAACGAATTGTTGCATTCGTGAAGTGCTCAAAATTCCCGCGTACAACTGCTAAAGAGTG
>CALKRF010000058.1 GCA_937990665.1 uncultured Atopobium sp. | reverse complement strand
GACGCTGCTTCTGACCACCAGAAACGTTGTTGCCACCCTGCTCAATATGAGTTTCATATTTATCAGGGAAGGTTTGAACAAAGCTATCAGCCTGAGCAAGACGAGCTGCCTCAAGAATCTCTTCATCGGTGGCGTCAGGGTTACCCCACAGGAGATTCTCTTTGATGGTACCGCTAAAGAGAACGTTTTTCTGAAGAACCATGGCAACAGCACCACGAAGAGTGTCAATGTCATAGTCTTTGACATTGTGTCCGCCAACAGAAACGCTACCAGCGGTTACATCGTATAGGCGAGGAATAAGCTGCACCAATGTGGACTTTGCAGAGCCGGTACCACCGATGATGCCGATGACCTCACCAGAGTTGATGTGAAGGTCTACACCAGATAGGGCTTCTCGACCCTCTGGACCGGAATAGGAGAATCCAACGTTCTCAAAATCAATGGATCCGTCTGTAACCTCGGTCAGAGGATTTTCTGGGTTGTTAATAGTGGAAGTTGCAAGGAGTACCTCACAGATGCGGCGAGCACCTTCTTCCGCAATGATGATCATGGCAAAGACAAAGGAAAGCATCATGAGTGCCATAAGCATCATAAAGCCATACGTAATAAGCGAAGAAAGCTGTCCAACGCCAAATGCAGTTCCCTGAGAAGAGACAATGAGGTACGAGCCAAAGTACAGAATGAAGACAAACAGCACGTAAATAGTGAAGTTCATAAATGGAGAGTTCAGAGCCATGAGCCTCTCGGCTGCTGTAAAATCTTCGCGCAGCTCTTCTGAAGCCTTATCAAATTTCTGACGCTCGAAGTTTTCATTTACAAATGACTTAACAACGCGGATACCAGCCAAGTTTTCTTCAGCGGATTCGTTGAGCGCGTCGTATCTCTTAAATACCTTTTTAAAAATAGGAATGACTCTAGAAATAATGAAGTAGAGACCAATTCCTAGAAGAGGCATGACGGCAACAAAAATAATGGCAAGCCAGCCACCCATGATAAAGCCAGCAATAAATGCAGCAATAAACATAAATGGAGCACGAACGGCCATGCGGATGAGCATCATAAATGCCATCTGTACGTTAGAAATATCCGTAGTAAGGCGTGTTACTAACGATGACGAAGAGAATGCATCAATAGTGGTAAACGAGAAATTTTGGATATTACGGAACATATCACGGCGAAGATTGCGCGCAAAGCCTGTGGAAGCTTTGGCAACAGAAATACCGGATAGTGTTCCAAACAGCAGCGACAGCATTGCCATAGCGGCAAGAACAGCTCCAGACTGAATGACAGCGTTTAGTTCTGCCCCCGTGCGAAGCGTATCAACAAGATTAGCTGTTCTAAAAGGAATGAGGATTTCTAAGATGGTCTCAATTAACACAAAGAGAGGAGTGAGAATAGTGTCTCTTTTGAACTCACCGATACTCTTTGAAAGCACTAAAGCAATCTCTTTAATGGAAAGATTGCTGACATCTACAATACCTGTCAGAGCAGAGGGAACCATAGCAGTTTCTGCTTCAGTTGATTCAATTATGTTTTCAAGTTCT
>CALKRF010000057.1 GCA_937990665.1 uncultured Atopobium sp. | reverse complement strand
ATAACCCTCTAAATCTCTGGTATAGGCATCAAGCGTATTTACAGAAAGACCTCGCTCGACAGCAACGTACGCTAAAAACTCTGTACGCGCCTGAGCGAGGTCCATAAGTATTCTTCCCTAGTAAAAATTCTGCTTAGAGAGCCTGGTTTACATCATGACGGTCAACACCCTCATGATGAGCGATTGCTGCACGTGCAAACTCACGGAACAAAGGTGCAGGATGAGTTGGACGGCTCTTGAACTCTGGATGTGCCTGACTTGCAACAAACCAAGGGTGAACAGACTCTGGAAGCTCGATCATCTCTACAAGGCGATCGTCTGGAGAAACACCAGAAACTACCAGGCCAGCCTCAACAAGCTGATTACGGAATACGTTGCTTACCTCATAGCGATGACGATGACGCTCGTAAACCAAGTTGTTGCCATATGCCTCGTGTGCAAGAGTTCCTTCAACAACCTTGCAAGGATAAGAACCAAGGCGCATGGTACCGCCCTTGTCAGTAATATCCTCCTGATCAGGCATAAGATCGATGACAGGGTATGGAGTATCTGGACCAAACTCTGCTGAATTTGCACCCTCCATGCCACAGACGTCACGAGCAAACTCAGTAACAGCCATCTGCATACCAAGGCAAACACCAAGGTAAGGAATCTTGAGCTCACGAGCACGACGAATAGCAACCATTTTGCCCTCTACGCCGCGAAGACCAAAGCCGCCAGGAACCAAAATGCCGTCCGCACCAGCAAGCTCCTGCTCTACGTCTTCTTCTGTCAGCTCTTCACCATTTACCAGGCGGATATCAACGTGCCTACCATAGAAAATACCAGAGTGGTGTAGTGCCTCAATAACAGAAAGATAGGCATCAGGCAGCTGCGTATACTTGCCGACAACATAAATTCTTGTTGTGTCTTCAAGCGCATTTGCCTTATGCATAGCGGTAGTAAATGCTTCCCAGCCGCCAAGGTCACTTGGACGAACTTCAAGACCAAGACGCTCAAGTACCTTTTTGTCAAATCCCTGTGCCGCCAGGTGTGCTGGAACGTCATAAATTGAAGGCAGATCATTGTTCTCAAAAACGCAATCTGCATCAACGTCGCAGAAATTAGCGATTTTCTCGCGAATAGATTCATCCACAGAATGGCTAGAACGGCACACGATAAAGTCTGGCTGAATACCAAGGGAACGAAGCTCTTTTACGGAGTGCTGCGTAGGCTTAGTCTTGACCTCATGAGCAGCAGCAATATAAGGAACAAGGCTCACGTGAATAATAGCAACGTTGCTTGCGCCACGCTCTTTTCTAAACTGGCGAATTGCCTCAACAAAAGGCTGAGACTCAATATCACCAATAGTGCCACCAAGCTCTGTGATGACTACATCAGCATTAGTAACCTCTTCAATGCGAGCAAAACGAGCCTTAATTGCATCAGTTACATGAGGAATTACCTGAACTGTTCCGCCAAGGAAGTCTCCAGCGCGCTCTCGCTGAATCAAAGACTGATAAATGAGGCCAGTGGTGAAGTTAGACTCCCTGGTAAGATTCTCGTCAATAAAGCGCTCATAATGACCAAGGTCAAGGTCAGTCTCTTTACCGTCCTCAGTGACAAAAACCTCACCATGCTGGAAAGGACTCATAGTGCCTGGGTCAACATTGAGATATGGGTCAGCTTTTTGCATCATGACCTTATAGCCACGAGCCTTAAGAAGTCGGCCGAGAGATGCAGCAGTGATTCCTTTTCCAAGAGAAGAAACAACGCCACCTGTTACAAATATGTGCTTGGTCATGGATTACTCCCGTAGGTAAGATTAGCCAATTACATTTCTACGGGTCTTTATATTATTCCGCTTTGAGGCCCATAGAGTCGAGAAATTTAATCTCCAAACAAATACATTGTTATGTCCATGTAGTTCTGAAAAATCTAGCGGACTTCTGACAGCAGCTCATGTGCGTGAGCTAAAGAAGCCTCAGTTATAGAGCCTGAAAGCATGCGCGCAATCTCTTCTTCTCTCTGAGTGCCAGAAACCTCTGTAAGAGAAGTTATAGGAAGTGCGTTATGTTCTTCTGTCTTTGAGACTACATACTGTTTAGAGGCCATAACAGCAACCTGTGGCAGGTGAGTTACCACAATCACCTGATGTGTTTTAGCAAGCTGCGCTAAAACCTCTGCAAGAGCAACGGC
>CALKRF010000056.1 GCA_937990665.1 uncultured Atopobium sp. | reverse complement strand
CTCTAGGTTGCTTGCTTACTGCCCAGGCACGCTCACGCTCATAGTCACGGCGCAGGTGATTATCATGTGTGAACTGACGCAGCTTGTCTTGAAGCTCACCAAGTCTAATGCGCTGCTTTACTGCGTCCGCTCTTACCTCTTGAAGGTAAGAGATCTCTCTTTTTTGACTTCTAATGAGACGCTCATATCTACGCTGCTTCTGCGTAGCTGCGTAATACTCATCACTAGTCATGCCTGTGATGCGCTCTTGCTCTGAGTAGTCCATGTCTGGAAGCTCGGAGTATCCAGGAACATAAGGGGTCATGTAGTGGTAGCAGTTTGCTCCACAGAGTCCTGTTACCGTGCCGTATCCGGTTGATTCAACGAGCGGTGGATACTCGGTACTTCTACCGCTCCTGGAATACACTTTGCCTTGCCATTCTGCATGGCTTGGACGTGCTCCAAAGTGTGCATCAACAAAGACTAAGTCCCATTCCCACTCATCCATTCGCTGCATAAGAAGGCGATTTCTTGCTTGGTTAGCCTGGGAGACAATGTGGCGTCTGAGAGCTGCGTCAATGGTTGTCTTAGTGCCACTGATGTAGTCAATCGTCTCTAGTCCAGAGTTGGCAAGTCGTGTAACTCCACGCTCCATAACCGCTCGTGTTGGCTCTCCCGCTTGATGGCGAGCGATTGCTTCAGCGGTTACGTCATACCAAAGTGCTGCTTGGTCTTTGGCAAGGGCGATATTCTGACGCTCAAGGACCTCATTCATACCCTGTGCCGTCTGAGCAGCGATAATAGTTGCTAAGTTAGTCATGTGACGGCGTGAGCCCATTGCTCGCACAAACTGCCCAACAAGCGCATCATCAGTCTTTTTGAGCGCAGTCTTTAGGACTTCGCGTGTCTGCTTGTCGATTGCTGGGCGGTACTTGTAGTAGATCGCAAGAGCTTCCTCACGAGAGAGCCGAGAGAGACGCTCAAAGTCTGCAATCTCTCGACCTCTGATAACTGCGCCGTTGGTACGCACTACCTCATCAAGCAGGTTGAGAAAGAAGTAGGAGAGTTCCTGTACATAAGCAGACTGTGCGCCTCCTACGAGACGCACAGCGATTTCTTCAGTCGGTTTCACGGTTACTCACCAAGGTCTGCGTCAAGTGCGACACCGCCAGTCTCACTGGTAAATGCCTTTGCGTCTTCCTCACTCATGCCTTGATACTTGACGAGATACTTCCACTTTGGGCAAAGACCACGTGCAATGTCATCTTTCATCATGTCCCGGTCTGCCTTGTCATCTGAGATAACCGAGTCATCCCACAGAATGTCAACGGGCACAGGCTCATCTACTCTATAGCCGTTCATGGCACACTCAGCAGCAAACGCGCCCTGGACAAGGTCTCTTACCGAGTTCTCAATGGAGTGCTCATGCTTTCTAAGGGTCCTGATAAGCGTTGCATTAGTGCTTACAACCTCTGTTGCCGTCTTGAGTCCTTGCCCCAGCGTGAATGACCAGTACCCCGCACCAAAGCCAGTTCTAAAGCCCAGCACAGCAAGAGCATTGTTGAATGCAGTAACCATGTCATCAATGTGTGTGTCAGGGTTGTAGACCGTCATAGGAGACTCTGCGCTAATGCCAGCAG
>CALKRF010000055.1 GCA_937990665.1 uncultured Atopobium sp. | reverse complement strand
GCCCTCCTGCTCCATAAGACGAGCGTTTCCTGCTACAAGGCGTTTCTCGCCAACCTTTGCCGTAAGGCCACCACCAGCAACCTGTGAGAACTCCTGTATGTCAACAAAGCTACCTGCAGACTCTCCAAGCTTCTCTTGAGCGTATGTAACAATTGCCTGCGCAAGTGGATGTTCACTCTTTTGCTCAAGCGCATATGCATACTCAAGTAGCTGCTGCTCGGAAGTTCCACCTACACAAAGTACGTCAGTTACGCTCGGCTTGCCCTCAGTGAGCGTTCCGGTCTTATCAAGAACAACCACGGTTGCTCGGACCGCGCCCTCAAGCGCCTCGGCAGACTTGACCAAAATACCATTTGAAGCACCTTGGCCGGTGCCTACCATGATGGCGGTAGGTGTTGCCAGGCCAAGTGCACAAGGGCAGGAAATAACCAGAACAGCAACAGCGTGCGAAAGAGCAACCGCAAAGTTACCAGGAGCTACAAAGACAAACCATGCAGCAAACGTTACCAATGCAATTCCAATGACAACAGGTACAAAGATGCCAGCAATGCTGTCAGCAAGACGCTCGATAGGTGCTTTGGAGCTTGTTGCCTCGTCAACCAGGCGGATAATGCCTGCAAGCGTTGTATCATCGCCAACAGCTGTGGCGCGCATCTTAAACCAGCCGCCAGTAGATACCGTAGCGCCTGTCACGGAGTCTCCAACAACCTTACTTACAGGAACGGGCTCTCCGGTAATCGCGGACTCATCGACAGATCCTTCTCCTTCGATGACTTGGCCATCAACAGGAATTGACTGACCCGCCCTTACCACAAGCACGTCTCCCACTACAACAGTCTCTGCGGGAACTTCCTGTTCAACACCGTCTTTGACGAGAATAGCCGTCTTTGGAGCAAGGTTCATAAGTGCGCTAATTGCACCTGTGGTATGACCCTTTGCGCGCGCCTCAAAGAACTTGCCCAGGGAAATCAGAGCAAGAATCACACCTGCGGTCTCAAAGTACATGCCGTGCATTGCTTGGTGAGCTGCAGCAATATCTCCTGCAATAAAAGCATTTGCCATCTGGTACAGGCTAACAACACTGTAGGCAAACGACGCCGCTGAACCTATCGCTATGAGTGAATCCATATTAGGCGAGCCATGCAAAAACGCGCGGAATCCGCCAATAAAATAGTGACGACAAATAAAGAGAATAGGAATGCAAAGCAAAAGCTCAGTAAGAGCCAAGTTCATCATGCCATTCATTCCAGAAACAGCAGGTGGAACAGGTGCTCCTATCATCTCACCCATGGCAAGATAGAGCAGTGGAATGGCAAACGCCATTGAGGAAATAAGCTCGACTCTCTTCTGCTTTACCGCCTTTTCTGAAGCATCGGTAGCGTCTGCCTTAGTAGCTGCAGCAGAATCTTTTTTGTCGCTACGAGGTGTTGCCTCATAGCCTGCTTTGCTTACTGCGTCAGAAATCTGCTTAAGGGTGTCTGGGTTACCGTCATAATCAACTTCCATAGAATTCTTAAGCAGATTAACGCGAGCCTCAGAGACACCAGAAACAGAGTTTGCCGCCTTCTCCACGTGCGCAGAACAACTTGCACACGTCATTCCTTGTACATCAAAAACTTTCTGATCCATAACGCCACCTTACATAAAACGCTTAAAGAGGTCCATGACCTCACCAATAACTTCTGTATCACCCGACTGGATGCGGTCAACTACGCAAGAATCCAGGTGATCCTGCATTACTTCTCTTGAGATGGCCTTAACCGCAGACTCAACTGCTGCAAGCTGAATAAGGACATCTCCGCAATAACGATCCTCGTCAATCATTGTTTTAATGCCATTTAACTGGCCGATTGCACGGTTAATACGGCGAGAAACCCCGCTTTTAAGTTCGCTTGAGCGAGGGGTTGCCTTGTGATCACAATGACAGCATGTCTTTTGTGATTGGCCGTTTTTCTGAGCCATCTCTCCTCCTTTCCATACCCTAAGGGGGTATTAGTTTCTGTAAACAGTATACCCCCATAAGGTATTTTTATGCAACAAAAAAACAGCGACCTAAGCCGCTGTTTTTATCTACCTATAAAAGAGAAACTCAGCACTCAAAAATACGTGCTATTCATCGTCCTCTCGATCTTCTACACTTCCCTCAACAAGACCTAAAGTACTCTGTGCATCTTCAAGGCTCTCTAATGCAGTAACACCTCTGAGCTTGCGGTTCATAGCCTTTGTTCTAGTAGTAAGAATCTTATCAATAGTGGTTTCTGCAGTTCTAATCTGTTTCTGAGCTTTCTCAAGCTGAGCTTGATACGTCTCAAACTCTGTCTTAACCGCAGAGAGTACCTTTTGAATCTCGTCTGCATGCTTCTGAATAGCAACAGATTGAAATCCCATTTGAAGACTGTTAAGAAGTGCTGCCATAGTGGAAGGTCCACACACATTAACGCGATACTCTCTCTGTAGCTGCTCAAGCAGTCCCGTCTGACTGACTACCTCTGCATAAAGTCCCTCAAAAGGAAGGAACAAAATAGCAAAGTTAGTTGTCTCTGGTGGAGCAATATACTTTGTAGAGATATCTTTTGCCTCTGCCTTAATTCGAGTCTCTAGACCCTTTTTAGCGGCAGCAATCGCCTCTTCATTTCCTGCGTTAATTGCATCTACTAGGTGCTCGTACGTATCTCCAGGGAACTTAGAATCAATAGGAAGCCAAACAGTCTCCCCTGACTCTCCAGGCAACTTAACTGCAAACTCAACACGCTCAGTAGAACCAGAAACAGTAGCAACATTCTCTTCATATTGCTCTGGAGAAAGAATGTCTCTTAGAATTGCGCCAAGCTGAATTTCTCCAACAATTCCGCGAGTCTTAACGCCAGAAAGAACCTTCTTTAAGTCTCCAACACCTTCCGCAAGACCACGCATTTCTCCCAAGCCTTGATGAACTTGCTCAAGTTGCGTAGATACGCGCTGGAACGATTGGGTCATACGCTCATCGAGCGTTTTCTGGAGTTTCTCGTCAACGGTCTGACGCATAAGCTCAAGCTTTGCTTCATTCTCTTTACGCATGTCGCTGAGCTGTTTGTCAACAGTTTCTCTAACCTTACCAAGCTGCTCAGTTGAAGCCTGGGAAGTTGCTTTCATGTTGTCATCCACACGACGCTGAAAAGCATCAAAACGAGCATCAAGCTGAGCAATACGCTGATCAGTCTGCTTTGTCTGATTTTGCAGTGTTGAGGTGAGCTTTTGATCAACTACCTCTCTTACCTTCTCAAGCTTTGTATCCATAAGCTCTTGCATTTTTGCCATGTTATCCGTAACACGACGATCCAACTCTTGGGAGCTTCTTATAAGCTCTGCAGATGACGTTTGACTTTGCTCTTGCAGCGTCTTTACTTGCGAAAGCTTAGAGGAAAGTGTGACAAGGCTTACGATAAGCACAATGACAACTACAGCCAAAACTAACAGCACAAGCAAATCCACAAGACTCCCCTAACTCATAGCAGAACAAACAAACGCAAACACAGCAAACGCAATCTGAGCATTAACCAAAAATACCGTAGATTACTTCTGCAATGCTATTGGTAATGCTCTCTACGAAATTCACAAATGGATTATCGGAATCAACGTCTTTATCTCCATAAGGATTAGTGAAGTAATCCCAGAACTCTTCCCAATAGTTTTGCTGGCGATAATACCTATAGGAATCATCATCTTCAGTGCGATCCTGTTTATCATCAGTATCGTTATTTGTTTCGTTCTTGCTGTTCTTTTCTTTCTCTTTCTTAGTAGAAAGCGTCTCATCAGAACCAAGCGTGACGTTGATAGTAAGGCGGTCTTCTCCACGCATGATTTCTACAGGAACGGTCTCTCCAATCTTGTGAGAGCGAACGGCAATAATAGCTGCATCAGCAGAAACTACGCGCTCTCCACCAATAGAGACAATAACATCACCCTTTTTAATACCAGCACCCTCTGCAGGACTATCATCAAGAAGGCCTGCTACATACGCACCGTAATCTACCGAGAGATCATTGCGCTTTGCAACTCGAGGAGTAACGGTCTGCATAGAAAGACCAATATAGGCATGCTTAACTTGCTGGCCAGAAAGAATCTGATTTGCAATATCAATGGCATAGTTAGAAGGAATTGCAAAGCCAATACCCGCAAATGACTTGGTATCTGACGAGAACAACGTACAAATACCCACAAGCTGACCATTAGAGTCAACCAGAGCGCCGCCAGAATTACCTGGGTTAATAGCTGCATCAACCTGGATGAGGTTTGCATAAATAGTGGTTTCTCCACCCTCTGTCTCAAGCATATCTCCACGAGAAAGAGCAGACACGATACCTGCAGAAACAGAGTGATCAAGACCAAATGGACTACCAACACTCATAACCCAACTACCAGGAGCCAAGTTATCGGAATTACCAATCTCAATTGGAGTAAGGCTATCTCCTTTAAGATCTGCATGAAGAACGGCCAGGTCAGAGGTTGGATCTGTACCAACAACAGTACACTCATACTCTTTATCATTAACGGAGATAGAGAACGTATCCATACCCTCAATGACGTGGTAATTGGTAAGAATGTCTCCATTTGTGTTCAATACAACGCCAGAACCGGTTGAGCCTGATGAATCACTGGTAGCCTTAACGGACACAACCGAAGGCAAAACCTTAGAAGCTACCGTTTCTGCCGTCTTAGTATCAGTTGGTTCTGCAGCAGGACGAGACGTCGCTGCTTGAGAAATAGTTGCCTGACCAGATACTGCAGGAAGCTTAGAAATTCCCTCTCCCAAAGCAATGGTAGGAACACAAGCAACGGCAAAAGCAATTGCACAAGCTGTTCTTTTTACACTTGAGCTTTTGAACATAGACATAAATCCAGTCTGCTCAACTGGCGAGAAACGCTTATAAACAGCGGAATCTGTGGTTAAACCATGTGCTTGGTTCTCCATAGACATCCTCCTTAACATCACTTTGATGCAAACAACTAACGCAAATAATTCTGCGCTAAACATCAATTTTTCAATATGTGTATTCTACCCGTTATACCGGACAAAAATTCGTTTCTCATTATGAGAAAGACGTGCGGGAGTCCTACTCGTAAGTAAGAAGTTTGCAAATCCCATTAAATGCGGTATGTACCTGCGATTATGCTCTAAACAGATAGCCTACGCCACGAACCGTCTCAAGATGAGCAGCTGCTTGAGGACCAATCTTTGAGCGAACACGTCTTACGTGAACGTCAACTGTTCTAGTGCCACCACAGTACTCAAAGCCCCAAACACGCTGCAAAAGAGCCTCGCGCGAGTATGCACGAGACGGATGGGTTGCCAAGAATGACAGCAGCAGATACTCCATATACGTAAGATCAACAGGAGATTCATCAATATAAACCTGATACGTAGCCAGGTTAATCTTTATGTTGTCAACAATAACTAAATCTCTAGAAGTGCTCTCGGTACCTGGCCACAAAAGCAGCGAGCACCTAAGGCTAAACTCCTGGATAGTTGCAGTAGACAAAATAAAATCGCTCTTGCCCTGAACAGGCAGAACAAACTTAGAAAGATTATCAAGGTCAGCAACAAACAGGCGAGCAATTCCGCCATTTTGCGCAGAATAATTCTCTACCGTGCTAATAACATCCTGGGAAAGTTCTTTTTGATCAAGAATAATCAGGTCAAACGTGTGACCAGAAGCTGCAGCCTGCGAGAAAGAAGCAGCGTTTGCAAGAGCAATAGACACATCAATGACATGCGAAAGTTCACGCATACGTTCATGTAAGCGTGTCGTTGCAGATACAAGAAGAATATTCTTGTGATGCATCGATTCCCCCTAGAATAAGCTTAATCTTATAAAGCATACCACAAGCTGCGAATAAAGAGCAGATATACCTTATTATCTGCAATTAGGGCGAGAAGATTTTCTCGCCCTAAATTATTTTTTACGTTTGCGTATTAATTATAAAAAGTATGGGTTTTACGCAATAGCGCCAATGAACTCAGCTGTTCGAGGGTTTTGTGGATTGTTGAAAATGACATCAGGAGTACCTTGTTCAACTACCACTCCCTCTTCCATAAAGACCACGCGATCTGCCACGTCTTTTGCAAAACCCATCTCGTGCGTTACCACAATCATGGTCATGCCAGAGTTCTTTGCCAAGTCACGCATGACGTCCAAAACACCACGTACAAGCTCGGGATCAAGCGCTGAAGTTGGCTCGTCAAAAAGAAGCACGTTGGGATGCATTGCCACCGCACGTGCAATAGCCACTCGTTGCTGCTGTCCACCGGAAAGTGCGCCAGGCTTGAAGTCTGCTCTATCGGCAAGACCAACAGCCTCAAGCTGCTTGAGAGCCTCTGCCTCTGCCTCCTCTTTTGACTTTCCTAGAACCTTAATCTGACCAATCATTACGTTTTCTTTGACCGTTAAATGACCAAACAGATTGAACTGCTGGAAAACCATTCCCACATCTCTACGAAGCGCATTTACCTCTGCTTCGTTTGTGCCAGTAATCTCTTGATCTTCAATAAGAATATGGCCTGCAGAAGGAGTCTCCAGTAGATTGATACAACGAAGCATGGTTGACTTACCAGAGCCAGAAGGACCAAGTACAACCACTACTTCACCTGGCCAAACAGTAAGATTTACGTCATGCAAAACAGGCGTGGTACCAAATGACTTATTAAGGTGCTCAATACGAACAATAGGATGCTCGCCTGCTTCAAAAGCGTGGTTAGTAAGAGGCTTATCGCGCTTGTATGCCTCTTGTGCAGCAACTTCAGCATCCAAGGCAGGATGTTCTATGTTTGATTTCTTTTTAAAAGAAAAGAACGACATTAGTTTTCCTCCTTGGAAAGAGCTTGAGCCTTATCGGCTGTGGTGCTTACCGTGGCACTTACTGCGACACTTGCGGTTTTGCCTGTTTCTGACTGCTCCATGCGTTTCTCGATACTGCCAACCACCTTAATAAGTGGCAGTGTAATTGCCAAATAGAACAGAGCCGCTGTCATGTAGGGCGTCATGTTTCCCGTTGAGGTGGTGAGGTTTTTAGCGAACATCATTAGCTCCATAACACCTACAGAAGAAAGCAGCGAAGTATCTTTATAGGACGTAATAAAGTCGCTGGTAAGAGGTGGGATTACTCGGCGGATAGTTTGAGGAATGATAATAAACGTCATGGTCTGGAAACGATTCATACCAAGAGAGCTTGCTGCCTCATACTGACCCTGCGGGATTGATTGAATGCCAGCGCGGAAGATTTCTGAAAGATACGCGGAAGAATTGATAGCAACCACAATAAAGCCAAGCAGATTGGTATCCAAATTGATATTCAACATAGGAAGACCAAAGAACAGAATATAAATCTGCAAAAAGAATGGAGTTCCGCGCAACAGATTGATGTATACCACTGCAAGCGCGCGCAGGAGCGGGTTTTTGGAGATCTTAAGCAGGGCAAAGCCCATTCCCAGCACAATAGCCACAGGATAAGCGCAAATTACAATTGCAAGGCAAACCAGCCATCCAGGGAACAGCATTACAACGGAAGAAACAATCAGCTGAGGCTTTAAGAACATGCCCAAGAAGTGATTGGAGTTCCATGCTTCAACCCAAGGCTGAGCGTCAAGCCAATTCACTATAGCCTGAACAGGCGTATTAGAAATAATGTTGATTTGCGGAGAAGAAGCAAGCTTTTGAGTTCCCTGCTCAGTGGTGTAGGTTCCTTCAACAGTGTACGAGCCACCGTCAGCGGGAAACTTCATGCCAGAAATCTCTACGCGAATTAGCTTCTGAGCGTCCACTGGTGTTGCAAAAGAAATAACAACCTGGGTTCCTTGAACGCTTGCAGTTGCCTCGATCTTCTCGCGCGTAAGACCTGAAAGAACAGCCACCTTAGTAGTTGCACTCTGCAAATCAGAGCCTTCAGGAAGCTGCAAAGTAAGCTGAGAGACCTGCTCGTCCTCAACTGTTCCCTCCCAGGTTAAACGAGTCTCTTTGCCACCGATAACGCCATTGCCTTCTGTCTGATTTGACTTAGCTGTTGCCTTGTTTGTGGTAAGAGCAAACGCACTCTGAGCAGAAAACGCGCTCAGAGACATAAAGAACAGCCCGCTCAAAAAAAGCGTGGCGAGAAGAACTACAAGCAGTGAGGAGCACGCGTGATTGTGCGAGCGCTTTGGCTCAGCCGAATCATGAGCCAGACTCTGAGGCGCAGATTCAGCCTTGAAACTCGCAGATGACATGCACAAGAACAGTTGCTGTCCTGACATAGTTTTGTGCAAAAGTGCAATCACGTGATACTCCTTTAGAGCTTGAGGTGCCTAAACGCTGATACTAAAAACAGAGCAGTGCTTGAAGCCAAATCTGACTTCAAGCACTTTTTTGTTGAGCTGGTAAAACTAGATGTTAGAGCCAAACCATTTGGTCTTAAGGGCAGTCATGGTTCCGTCCTTCTCCATGTCAGCAAGCACCTTGTTGATAGCCTCGGTCAATGCAGGATTGTCCTTGGAAACAGCAATGCCATACTGCTCACCTGTTGGAATCTCTTTTGCAATAGTCAGATCAGAGTGTGAAGTGCTAATCAGATTGGAAGCAACGGGCAGGTCAATGACCATTGCGTCATACAGACCGGTCTGGACTCCTGCCATTGCTGCAGCAACATCGTCTACAGAAACAATAGTTGCGTTTGGAAGGTTCTCCTTGGCCCAATCCTCACCAGAGGTACCTGTCTGAACAACAACCTTCTTGGAGGCGTCGTTGAGTGTCTGCTCGGTCTCAGTGCTGCCAGACTTAACAACCAGAGACTGATTGGAGTCGAGGTAAGAAGTAGTGAAGTCTACCTCCTGAGAGCGCTCGTCAGTGATAGTAATACCTGCGATAGCAACGTCTGCTTTGCCGCCCTGCTTAATAGTTGGAACAAGGGTGTCAAACTTCTGGTTTGGCAAATATGTAACCTCGAGGTTAAGCCTCTTTGCAATCTCGGTAATAAGATCAACGTCAAAACCAACAGGAGTAGTTGAGTTGCCCTCAAAGTACTCAAATGGTTGGAAACCAAGCTCTGCAACAACAGTCAGATGACCCTTAGTTACCAGCGTATAGCCAGACTCTGACTGTGATGTGGCGCTTGACTGAGCATTTTCTTGCTTAGAAGGCGAACAAGCCATAAGGCCCATCAGCGCACATGCCATAGAAACAACTGCGACGCCCTTTAGGGCAGCCTTCTTAGCTGTAGTTACAAATGAAGATTCCATATCTGCCTCTTCCTGAATAAATCTGAGCTGAAATTCATTGGAATGAATTATAGGAAGCAAATATGAAAAATCTACTTATAATTTTATCCACTATTCTCGTTTTTATTGCATAAAAATGGCGAGAAGAACAACTTCTTTGTATAAATGACTACTATTTAGTCATTCTATCCAATAAAGACCAGGTAAAAGTAATTTTTTCAGTTCATAAAACGGTAACAATTTGAAAAAGAAAGCAGTATTCTTCGAGCGTAAGAAGGGTTTCTCGTCAAAAAACCCTGCTCTGAAAAAATCAGAACAGGGTTCAAAGGTACATATAAACACATGCAGAATAATTGCTTAGCAGCCAGCGTAATACTTTTGCGTATCCCAGTCAGTAACTGCCAGGCAATACTCACGCCACTCCTCTGCCTTGCGCTCGCACAGATACGAGAAGATGTGCTCACCAAGAACATCTTTAAGAAGCTCTGACTGCTTGAAGCGCTCAAGCGCTTCTCCAAGATTTATTGGGAGCTTCTCGCCATAATCGGCAGGATTTCCGCCCACAAACTCTTCAGGAAGCGAGAGACCTTCTTCAATGCCCTTGAGACCGGCCATAAGCGTAACGGCGTTGGCCAAATAAGGATTAGCGGTTGGATCAGGGATACGCAGCTCAGCACGGGTGGCAACGTGCTTGCCTGGCTTGTGCGTAGGAATACGAACCATAGCAGAGCGGTTTTTGCGGCCCCATGTTGCATATGCTGGGATAGAATCACGGTCAAAGCGCTTATAAGAGTTAACCGTTGGGTTAGTAATAAGCATGTATTCTGGAGCGTACTTAATAAGACCTGCAATGTAGTGTTGAGCAAGCTCAGAAAGGTGGGCCTCGCTCTCAGTCTTTGGAGCCCAGAACAGAGACTCGCCATCATGGTCAAGAAGCGACTGATTCAAAAGCATGGCTGAGCCAGGAACGCCCTGAAGAGGCTTTGGCATAAACGATGCAAACACACCATGAAGCGTTGCAATATGTCTGATAACCAGACGAGCGGTAACAATATTATCTGCGCAGGTTAGCGCCTCTGCATAACGAAGCTCAACGCCATTTTGTGCAGGGCCAGCTGCATGGAAAGAATACTGTACAGGAATAGAAAGATTCTCAAGCGCACGAGACGTGGAGTAACGAAGGCTATGACTCAGATCGGCAGAATTCAAATCAAGATATCCCGCCTGGTCAATAGGCTTTGGCTCAGAGCCACTCACAAAATAAAAATACTCAAGCTTAGGACCAACATTTGCAACGTAGCCAAGGTCTTCTGCCTTGATAAAAGCATTTCTCAGTACAAGACGTGGGTCGCCCGTAAAGGCCTCGCGACGTGGAGTCTGAATGTCGCAGAATACGTTAGCAACTACACCGTCATCTGTCTTCCAGGGAAGAATCTGGAACGTGTCTGCATCGGGGAACGCGAGAAGATCTGACTGCTCCTGAGAGGCAAAGCCATCAACGTTAGAGCCATCAAAACCAATGCCCTCAACAAAAGCCTCTTCTAGCTCCTCGGGGGAAATAGAAAGAGCCTTTAATCCGCCGAGTACATCGGTAAAACAAAGGCGCAGGTAGCGGACGTCTCGCTCCTCTACCGTGCGAAGAATATAATCAATTTTCTTATCTGTACTCATGTGGCCCTCCCGGGTCAGAAAACTGGAATCGTAACTACCATGACACATTCTTGTTACGGCTATGTTTCCACTTCCCTGAAACCGGGTGAATGGCAAAAATTGTTAATGAAATTGTGACAATTGACCTATTGAGCGTCAAAAGCCTTATCGACGTCAGAAATCATTTTCTGAGCAACGCCGCAGTGTCCATCTCCGCCGTGATGAGTGCCACAGCTGCTGGATGAAGAGCAACCAGAACAAGAGCCCTTTTTTGCACTCTTAAGTTGAGAACGCACACAAAGAGCGACAAGAGCAGCGACAATAAGGACAACCAAAATATCAATAGGACTCATACAGACACTCCTCAATTTGTTAGCTAAGGCATACTATACCCTCATTGCATGCTTGCATGCGCTGAATTATAAATTATTTGCAGAATCTAAATTCATACCAAAACAATTGAGAACTGCCATCTAAGTCAAAGTGAACTGCCTCCCATTTCTTGGACATAAGAAATGGGAGGCAGTTCATATGCGGGTGATTATG
>CALKRF010000054.1 GCA_937990665.1 uncultured Atopobium sp. | reverse complement strand
CACAACATATCCGTAATTTCTAAAGGCAAACGGTAGTAAAACATCGGTAAACGGTAGTTGACTTTATTTACTACTTATGTAGTTAGTTAAACAATTTATATATCATACAAGGTAAAATAATAGTAAAGCCCGCTAACTGCGGGCCTTCTTAGCTGCTATTAAGATTTATATGAAGTAAATAATACAATAAAACACGTTTTCATATTTTGAGCAGCCAATGGGCGAGAAATTAATACCGTTGGGCGAACTGTCTTCAGACCGAATATCTTTTCTTTCTATAGTTATGTAGATGTAAGCCACACAAGTGGCATTGGTGCCACGTTGTGGCAAGGAGAGTTTTTAGAAAGAGGCAGAAATGAGCGAGTTTATTAACCGTCCACTTTCGCGTCGCGGCTTCCTTGGCGGAGCAACTGTAGCAGCTGGTCTTGGTCTCACCGCTTGTGGTGGCGGACAGCAGAAGGCAGCTGAAGCTCCATCTGGAAAGGAAGGCGGCGGCACAATTACTGCTGGTACCGCTTATTCAACCCAGAACTATGATCCATCTACTACTTCATCAGCACTTGCTCTTGGTGTTAACTGGCAGGTAGTTGAGGGCCTCTACGGTCTTAACTTCCACGACTACTCAACCTTCAATGAGCTGGCTACTGCTGATCCTAAGAAGGTTGACGATTACACCTTTGAGATTACCCTCCGTGACGGCGCAAAGTTCTCTGATGGTAACGAGGTAAAGGCAGATGACGTTGTTGAGTCCTTCAACCGTTCCGCTGCTAAGGGTAGCGTTTACGTCCCAATGCTCGCTCCAATTGCTTCCGTAGAGAAGAAGGATGACAAGACCGTCACCGTTAAGACCACCATTGCTAACTTCTCCCTCCTCAAGGAGCGCCTGTCCATCGTTCGCGTTGTTCCAGCAAGCAGCTCTCAGGATGAGATGAAGAAGCAGCCAGTTGGTTCTGGTCCATGGCAGTTTGAGTCCATCTCTGACAACACTCTTGACCTTGTTCCTAACAAAAACTACAACGGCGCAACTCCTGCTAAGGACGATAAGCTCCACTATGACGTCCTTAAGGATCCAACCGCTCGTCTGACCGCTCAGCAGGACGGAACCACCCTTGCTATGGAAATGGTTCCTGCAGACGCTGTAGATCAGCTCAAGGGCGCAGGCTGCACCGTTGACGCTGTTCAGGGCTTTGGTGTCCGCTTTGCAATGTTCAACCTTGGCAAGGCTCCTTGGGACAACGTTAAGGTTCGCCAGGCATGCCTCTATGCACTTGATACAGATAAGATGCTTGCAAACGCATTCTCTGGTCAGGCAGAGGTTGCTACCAGCTACCTTCCTTCTTCCTTTGCTAACTATCACAAGGCATCCACTGTCTATGCACACGATGTTGATAAGGCTAAGAAGCTCATTTCTGAGTCTGGCATCACTCCTGGTGATGTTGTTCTCCGCACCACCGATAACGAGCAGGTTAAGTCCATGGCAACTCAGGTCAAGAACGACCTTGATGCACTTGGCTTTAATGTAAGCATCGTTTCCGATACTTCTCCAGCAACCTATGCTGCAATTGACGCAGTTGACGGCTCTTGGGACATCCTGCTTGCCCCTGGCGATCCTTCCTGCTTCGGTGCAGACGTCGACCTGTTGCTCAACTGGTGGTATGGCGATAACGTCTGGATGACCAAGCGTTGCCCATGGAAGGAGTCCGCTGAGTGGACCAAGCTCCACGATCTCATGACCAAGGCTCTTGGCCAGTCTGGTGCCGATCAGCAGTCCACTTGGAACGAGTGCTTCGACATCATCGCTGAGAACGTACCTCTGTACCCAGTTCTCTTTGCTAAGACCTTCACCGCTTCCTGGAGCGAGAAGCCAAACAGCAACGGCGTTGCTCTCAAGGGCTTCAAGGGTATCGGAACCACCGGTCTGTCCTTCATTGATGTCAACACAGTTACTGCTAGCTAATTTGTTGCCATCACGCGCTTAGCATCTCATACATTGGGGCCCGAGCGTTTTACCTATAACGCTCGGGCTCTTGTGCGCTAAATTTAGTCCTGAGATGATTAAAGTCTCATCAAATTTTATTTGTACGGTTTGTTTTAAAGAGAGAGGGGGAGATAGTGAACAACCTATTACGTCTTATCGGACGCCGTCTTATTGCGCTGCCGATTATGGCTCTAGGCGTCACCTTTCTCGTATTCTTCCTAATGTCTTTCTCGCATGTTGATCCTGCATACAATGCCTTGGGAGAGTCTGCTTCTGCAGAAGCTATCCAGCAGTATCACATTGAGAATGGCCTTGATGATCCATGGCCTGTGAGATATGTACGCTATATCGGTGATGTTGCTCATGGAAACTTGGGTACCTACGGCACTTCTCACTATTCAGTTGCTGCAAGAATTTCAAAGGCTCTGCCAGTAACTATGCAGTTGACCTTTATGGGTCTCTTTATTGGCGCAATAGTTTCGTTTACGTTGGGCGTTATTGCGGCTCTCTATAGAGATCAATGGCCCGATCAAATCATCCGCGTATTCTCAATTGCCGGTCTTGCAACGCCATCATTTTGGTTGGCAGTTCTTTTGATTCTGGTCTTTGCGTCTACGCTTAAGCTGCTTCCAGCCTCTGGAGCACTACCAGATCCTACGGTAAATCTTGGTGGCTACTTTGCTCGTATGATTATGCCGGCATTTGCACTTGCGGTTCCAATGTCTGGTCAGATGACCCGTATTGTTCGTACCGCAATGGTCGAGGAGCTAGATAAGGACTACGTTCGTACTGCTCGCGGTGCTGGTATTCCAGAGAGAATCGTTATCGCAAGAAACGTACTTCGCAATGCTCTTATTACCCCTGTAACCACACTTGGTCTCAAGATTGGTTACCTCATGGGTGGCGCCGTTGTTATCGAGGTTATTTTTAACCTTCCTGGCATGGGTACCGCAATTCTTGAGGGCATCCAGGGTAACGAGGCAATGCTTGTTCAGGGCGTTGTTGTTGTCGTTGCACTGTCCTTCATCATCATCAACATTGTTGTTGATATGTTGTACATCTTGATTAACCCACGCATTAGGACGGTGTAGTGCGATGGTACAAATTAGAAAAAAACAAGTCGAGAAGCTCGAAGAAGCTGCAGCAAAGGGTTCAACCTTTGGTGGCTTTAAGAAGATGAAGACAGCTTCCAAGATTGCTCTTGTCATTCTTGTCTTTGTTGTTCTTGCTTCTGTCTTTGCAAACTTTATTGCTCCACATAACCCACTTGAGATCTTCAACGCTCGTCAGGCTCCAGGCAATGGATTCATTTTTGGTACTGACGATAAGGGCCGCGATATTCTTTCTCGTATGCTCTATGGTGGTCAGTATTCACTGGTCATTGGTTTTGGCGCTACAGGCATGGCACTGCTGTGCGGCTCAATTATCGGTGCTATTGCAGCTGTTTCTAGGAAGGCTGTCTCTGAGGTCATCATGCGTGTGCTCGACATCATCATGTCGTTCCCAGGCATTGCACTTGCAGCAGTCTTTGTTTCTATTCTTGGTAACAGCGTTCCTTCAATCATCTTTGCCATTGGCTTTATGTACACGCCACAGATTGCGCGTATTGTTCGTGCAAACATCGTAAGTGAGTACGGCGAGGATTACGTAAGGGCAACCATTGTTTCTGGCGCTCGTGCACCTTGGATTTTGTGGAAGCACGTTCTTCGTAACTGCATTGCTCCCATCATGGTCTTTACCGTTACGCTGGTAGCAGACGCAATTATCTTTGAGGCATCTTTGACCTTCATCGGTGCAGGTATTGCAGAACCAACTCCAACATGGGGTAATATTCTGGCTGATGCTCGTGCTGGCGTTCTTGCTGGTCGTTGGTGGCAGGCATTCTTCCCAGGCCTGGCCATCATGATGACCTGTCTGGCACTGAATATCCTCTCCGAGGGTCTTACTGACGCTATGGCAGCAGCACCTGGAGCTCCTGTAGATACAGAGAACTCTGACTCTAGGCGTGCAGATGACATCCTGGCATCTGATCCAGTTCGCGCGTACGCAGAGCAGGCAGAGTCTCTTGAGCGCAGACTTAATGCACTCAAAGAGGTTGAGCTGTCCAGAACTGATAGGCGCAAGCCTGACTTTGATGTAAAGCCACTGCTTAGCGTTAAGGATCTTTGCATCAGCTTTGAGTCTCACGGAGATGTTAAGGTTGTTGACCACGTAAGCTTTGATGTTCGTCCTGGTCAGTGCATGGCACTGGTTGGTGAGTCTGGCTGCGGCAAGTCTATTACCACCAAGGTCATCATGGGTCTGACTGATCCAAAAGAGACCATTACTGGTGAGGTTCTCTACAAAGACCAAGACCTCCTGAAGCTCTCCAAAGAAGAGCATCGCAAGCTGCTTGGACACGAGCTTGCAATGGTCTATCAGGATGCTCTGTCTTCCTTGAACCCTTCCATGCTTATCTCTTCTCAGATGAAGCAACTTACCAGCAGGGGAGGCACTCGTTCCGCAGAGGAGCTTCTAGAGCTTGTAGGCCTGGATCCAAAGCGTACGCTTGAGTCTTATCCACATGAGCTTTCCGGTGGTCAGCGTCAGCGTGTTCTGATTGCTATGGCACTTACCCGCGATCCTTCTCTGGTTATCTGCGACGAGCCAACAACCGCTCTGGACGTTACTGTTCAGAAGCAGGTTATCAAGCTCTTGAATGACCTCCAGCGTCGTCTTGGCTTCGCAATGATCTTTGTAAGCCACGACCTTGCACTTGTTGCAGAGGTTGCTTCTGAGATTACCGTTATGTACGCCGGCCAGGTTATTGAGCAGGCAGCTACTACTGAGCTTCTGACCAATCCTGTTCACGAGTACACCCGCGGTCTTCTCGGCTCCGTTCTTTCCATTGAGGAAGGCGCACAGGATGGTACTAGGCTTCACCAGGTACCAGGTTCTGTTCCTTCTCCAGAAGACTTCCCAACAGGCGATAGGTTTGCTCCTCGTTCAAGCCACCCAGATTTGGGACTTGAGGTTCACCCTGTTATCAAGGAGATTCCTGGTAAGCATCATCGTTTCTCCGAGCTGCCTGATGAGTATCTGAAGGAGCATGGTCTTGTGCCTTACCTTGAGCGTTCTCAAAAGGAGGTGAGGTAAATGGCTACAACAACTGAAGAGCAGCCAATTATCTTCCTCGATGATATTTCGGTTACGTTTAAAACGCGTACGGGTTCAATCTTTAAGCCTAATAAGGTTCATGCAGTACAGAATGTTTCTCTCAAGCTTATGCCTGGTGAGACCATTGGTATTGTTGGTGAGTCTGGCTGCGGAAAGTCCACTACTGCAAATGTCATGTGTGGCCTTCAGTCACCAACGTCCGGTCATGTGTACTTCAAGGGAATGGATGTTACCAAGCGTACTCCAGAGCTTAGAAAGCAGATTGGCCGTGTTGTCTCCGTTGTCTTCCAGGACCCAGCAACTGCTCTTAACCCTCGTATGATTGTTAAAGACCAGCTCATGGATCCACTGCTCGTGCACAAGGTAGGCACAGAGGCGGAGCGAGAAGCCCGTATTAATGAGCTGGTTAGCTTGGTTGGACTTCCACATTCCGCACTTCGTGCCCTTCCTGGTCAGCTCTCTGGTGGTCAGCGTCAGCGTGTTGCAATTGCACGTGCGCTTTCTCTGAACCCATCGGCAATCATTGCTGACGAGCCTACTTCCGCACTGGACGTTTCTGTTCGTGCACAGATTTTGAACCTGCTTACAGACCTCAAGTCTGAGCTGGGTCTCTCGATGATCTTTATTTCGCACGATATCCAGACTGTCCGCTATGTTTCTGACCGCATCATTGTTATGAATCACGGCCAGATTATGGAAGATGGTCCTGCTAAGCAGGTCTTTGAGCATCCAACAGATCCTTACACTAAGACGCTTTTGGGTGCTGCGCCATCTTTGCTTCATCCTAAACTGGGTGAGTAGCGCTTACGTTTTTGTTTGACCAGAGCGCAGCTTAGGCTGCGCTCTTTTAGCTTGTTAGGTGGATCAATGCACCAAGAAACGCTTGAGCTTGCAGAATTGAAGGCAGCTCATGCTTTGACGCCTTATCCTTCGGATTTTGAGGCGTTTTGGAAGGCACGTATGGAGGAAGCGGATAACGCTTCTCTCAGCTGGCAGATTGTACCTTCAACAGAAGTCACGTCATCTGCTTTAGCTCACTTTTTTGATTTGACGTTTGTGGGAATTGATGGCGCGGAAGTTTACGCAAAGTATCTGCGCCCACAGACTGCCTCGGGCGTACAAACTCCGCTTGTTCTACAGTTCCATGGTTATCCAGGGGCTTCTCGCAGTTGGTTTGAGCAGAG
>CALKRF010000053.1 GCA_937990665.1 uncultured Atopobium sp. | reverse complement strand
TTCATACCAAGGACGTTAGAAACTAGGAAGTCAGCGCCTACTGAGGCAGTCATTGCCGAGATAATCAGTGGAGCATGAAACTCTTTCTGGATCTCTTCGATAGCAAAAAGTGTGCCGGTGAGAGGGGCATGAAAAGCGGCTGACATACCCGCAGCTGCGCCACAGGTTACCAGAAGACGTTCTTCTCCCCTTTTGCGTTTAAGAAACTTAGATACTGCTTTGCCAGAAACAGCGCCTAGCTGTACCGCTGGTCCTTCTCGGCCCATAGAGAGGCCACCAAAAGCAACCAGAACGCCCTGAATAAACTTAACGGGAAGAACTCGATACCAAGGCATATCGGCAGATCCCATAACCTCAGCATTGGTCTGAGGAATTCCAGAGCCAGCGGTGTAGGGTTCAAACTTCATAAGCAAACAAACGACCACCATCAGGATGAGCAGTATGCCAAACCAAAGAGCCATATACGGCCAATTACCTGCGATTGCTTCGGTGATAGAGCGCATTTGCTCTTCTGCAAAAGAAAGGCAGAGCCGGTAAAGTGTAACAACCCCGCCACCCAGAAGACCCACAAGTAAGCCTTCTCCAATAAGTGCAACTTGGAATCTACGAGAAAAATGGCGTTCGACCACGTTTGTCTTTTGCTTTAGATGAAACGCCACAATCTCCCCTAGCCGTTGTATATGAGTAAAAGAAAAGCACGTAAAGCGTACTTGGATATTGTACGACTTTACGTGCGTGTAGTTAAAACTTTGTACAGAAAATTGTACGTAGAGGAGTGCACCTGGTGTCCCTGGTTATTGATTAGCCGGAGAATGGTCCTCCACCATAGCAAGCATAAACAGGACCCTCGATAACACCAACAGACTCGTTAGCAGCGTGAATCATGCGGCCACCGCCAATGTAGATTCCAACGTGCTCATAGCCTGCACGAGTAAAGATGATGTCGCCATAGTTAAGCTCATCCATGGAATCATGCCAGTTACCAGCAGCGCGAATAGCACGGCCAATGGTTCCTGCGGTACCTGCACGGTAGCCGAGGAAGCAGTAGTAGACCAGACCACCACAGTCAAAGCCAGAAGCAGGAGAAGCTCCGCCCCAAACGTATGGATAGCCAATGCAAGCATAAGCTGTAGCAACGCCACCGCCTGCAGCTGGGTAGCCGCCGCCACCGCCGGAGTATGATGACCCACCACCAGAATTAGAACTACTGTTGGAGCTGCTGGAGCTGCTGGAGCTAGAAGAGCTGGAACTTGAAGAGCTGGAACTTGAAGAGCTAGAGCTGGAATCGTTAGAGGAGCTATCGTTAGACTCAGAGCTGGTAGATGGAGTCTCACGGGTAACAGTCTCAATTGCATAAGCAACGTTGTTGTTAGCCGATGCAGCCTCCTGAGCAGCAAGCTGAGCTTTTACCTCAGCATCAAGGGAGTCATAGTAAGCCTTAGCCTCTGCAACCTGACTCTGAAGACCATCTGCGGTAGTCTTCATCTCAGCGACCTGAGCCTGAAGGTTCTCCTGCTCCGCCTGAAGCTCAAGCTGCTGAGCCTGAAGCTGGTCACCAAGAGCCTTGACGGTATTGATGGAGTCAGCCTCCTGCTTGCTGGTGCGGTCCATATAGTAGACGCGGCTGACAAAGTCCTCTGGGCTAGATGCTCCAAGGAGGAAGTCCAAAGTCTCTTGTGGGCCTGCCTTATAAGCACTCTTCATTGCTGCAGAAAGGACAAGACGCTGCTTATTGAGCTGGTCTGTAGTCTCTGCAATCTGCTCCTGAACCTCACCAATTTTGTTGTTGGTGGCGTCAAGCGCATAGGTTTTCTCGTTAAGGTTATCCATGGCCTCTGCAAGAGCTGCACCAAGAGAGTCTAGCTGGGCAGATGCGGCCTCAAGATCGCTTTGTGGGTCTGCGAATAGCTTGGCTGGGGTAAGCAGCGTAGCAGCTACACCAAGACCTGCAAATAAGAGAGCGTCTCGTCTTGTGAAAGATCGGCGCTGTGACATATAAGCTCCTTCCGCAAAGCACGAAATCAATTGGGCAACGTATTGCTTTGCTTTGCCATCTAGGATAGCTCATTTGATAAAAAATCAAAGTCAACTCGCCGATTTCTTGGCGAGAAACCCGTGTAAACAGGAAGCTACCCTATCGAGTATTTGAATAGTTTACCCCGAAAATGACATTTAATACAAATTCAAAAGACTATTTGTGCAGTTATATAGCATGGAGCGGGCAAATATCATTGTATAAATTTATCTTTGACCTGCAATTATGGAGAAATTCTATGTATTGCAAACAAGTTTACTGTAATTAACAAAATGCTTATGTAAATAAGACAAATGGCCGACAAGCACGTAGTCTTGCCAGCCAAAATTGTCAGGTTAAAGTAAGTCTGATGTAAGTGACGAGGCTTATTGAACCTTAATAAGGGTGTAGACCTCTTGGTCAAAGCACTTGCCAATAATCTCCCTTGGGTGCAGGTAGCAAAGCTCAAGCGCAAATGCAAAGCCAGCTACTTTTGCACCGGCCTTCTCGGCAAGTTGCGCACAAGCAACGCAGGTGCCGCCAGTAGCAACGAGGTCATCAGCAATAAGAACCACGTCATCTGGGGTAAGAGCATCGGTGTGAATCTGAAGCTCGCTGGTACCGTACTCCAGGTCATAAGCCTGTGCGTAGACCTCACGAGGCAGCTTGCCTGGCTTACGAGCAGGAACAAAGCCTGCGCCCAGTTTGTAGGCTACAGGGGTTCCAACAAGAAAACCACGAGCCTCAGCACCAATAACCTTGGTGATTCCTGCATCAGCAAAGTGCTCTGCAATGTCATCAACAACTGCGTGGAAGCACTCAGGATCTTTAAAAAGTGGAGTTACATCTTTAAAGATAACGCCTGGTTCTGGATAATCAGGAATGCTAATGATATGACTCTCATAATCATACGTAGACACAATGTCCTCACATTCAATATCAAAATCAATGAATAGTTATATATACCTAGATTACTCGTCTAGATGCATATCCTTAAAAGATTCACGAACTAATTTAGTGATAAGTTCATTTCTAACCGCATTGGTGAGGCCTAACATGCGGGTCAGAGCAGCCATAAACTTCTGACGAGTCTCGTCAGTATGGTCAACTTCAACTCCCCCACCTTTTTTAGCGTATACGACAAGTGACTTGGCAAACATACTAGATTCTCGGTTTGCAGCCATAACGTATTGACGCAGGTTCTTGGGCTCAAAACCAAAGTGACGAAGTTCGCTACAAAGACGGATGAGCGTAAGGTCCTTGCCGTCTACAAGATCTCTACCATGAGGAGAGCGCTTTAAAGCAATAACGCCTGCTTCGGAAAGCTGACGCACAAAGCCTACAGAACATCCTACTATCTCTGGGATACGATCAATAGCGTGATATTTTTGAACAACCTCAGGGTCATCTACAGGTACCACAATGGCATCAGCATGTGTGGCACCAAGAATTGCCTGAGACACTTGCTTTCCATCAAGCTGAGATTGGGTCTGGCGAGAAGAACTTTGAGCTTCAGGTGCAGCCTGAGCATCAGATACGCTAGCCTCATCAGCCTGGACTTGTTGTTCAGCTTCAGGGTTTTTATCTTCTCTATCAAGCTCTTCTTTAATAACTGAGAGCGGCATAAAACGGCTTTTCTGCAAATACAGAATAGTCTCAAGACGCTTAACATCTTTTTGGGAATACAGACGATAACCACCAGCAGTTCTAGTAGGAGTAAGCAAGCCCTCATCCTGCAGGTATCTAACTTTAGAAACACTCAAGTCAGGATAGAGAGTCTGTAATTTCTTGACTACTTTACCAATGGTAAGAAAGCCTGAATCAGCCATAAAGCTATCCTTTAACCTTAAGCTGAAACTCTACTGGTGTGGAAGACCATGCGGAAGGTGCCAATCTGAATGGTTGAACCATCACGCAGTGTAGCTTTGTTAATAATGGCGCCATCAACCCAGGTACCATTGAGAGAATCAAGGTCCTCAATAGTTGCGTAACCAAGCGCAAGATTTGAAAGGTCAATGGTGGCATGATTTCTAGAAACTGTCATGTCATTTAAGAAAACGCTGCTCTTTGGATCTCTACCAAGAGAAATCTGTGGAAGATTGAGCTCAAAAGTTTGACCAGTCTGTGGTCCCTTAACAATAGTAAGGACAGGATGAGCAGGCTTTTGTTGAGCCATAAGGTCTGGAACCGTAGCGTCAGCTGATGGCATGCGGAAAATCTCTGTTGAGTCTGGTGACTGCTGTTTGATGTCGTCAGTTGACATGGTTTCTCCTTAATTTGGTTACATCATAATAATAACGCTTAACGACACGCAATGCAGTCCATTTCGATGAGCGCACCAAGTGGCAACGCAGAAACTTCAACAACTGCTCGACCAGGGGCAGGAAGGACGAAGTACTGCCTATAAATATCATTTACCTTAGGCAAATCGTTAATATCAGCAAGGTAGATAGTTGTCTGAGCTACATCAGAGAGCGTACAGCCTGCCTCTGCCAGAATTGACTGAGCAAGATGGATGACGCGGGTGGTTTGCTCTTCAATTCCACCGTCAATAAGTTTCTTTGGGTCTTCTGCAGAAACCGCAATTTGCCCAGTTACAAAGACCAATCTTCCCGCGGTAGTACCCTGCGAGTATGGTCCCATAGGAGCTGGAACACCTACTGCATTGATTGCATATTTCATAGAAGATCTCCCCTTGCACCAATGAAATCAGCAGAGGCTCTTAGCAAACCCCAACCTTCAAGTTTATCTTTAGCTAATACTACTTTAGTGTTACTTGTAAGTTCTGAAAACCATGGAAGATATGTTGTAAGACCTTCAATAAGCTGCTTATGTCCAAGAGGATGAACCAT
>CALKRF010000052.1 GCA_937990665.1 uncultured Atopobium sp. | reverse complement strand
CGGGTGCGCGGACGCGCTGCGAGTGCACCGGGTTTCTCGCGAGGCGCTGCGAGTGCACGGGGTTTCTCGCCAGGCGCGCCATAACAGCATGCGCGCCTGAAAAGTGCAAAGAATCTGTATTTTAGATACAGATTCTTTGACAAAATCAGGCAAATCCACAGTTTCTTTTACATTTTTAGGCAAAATTTACAGAATCTTTGAGAAAATCAGGCGCGTAAAAGATAGACTACGTGGCCCTAAATTTTGAGCCTGAACACTGCATCATGTCTGAGTAAATTTACTCAGGCATGGCGAGAAAAACCGGCAAATAGCTCAGATATGGTGCACTTTTCCGGCAAATTGTTCAGACATGACGAGAAAATCAGGCGCACTTCGACGCAGGCCACACGCAATCCACTGCAGGCCACGCGAGTGCCTGCCGCCCTAACTTTACTCAATAAAACTTTTAATCTCTTCAAGGTGCTCAAGTGCGACTTTGCGACCTGTCAGGTACAGAGACAGTAGAGCCTCACCGGACTTCTCGTTGACTTTAACTTCAACTGGCTCAGGAGGCAGAAGTACCAGCACTCTACCCTCTTCCTCCAGTTCAAACAGCTGTTTTCGTTGATCCATGTAGCGCTCGGCGCGAGAAGCCAATGCGGCTTCAAAGTATGGATACGCGGAGTAGAGCTGCGAGCGGATAGCGATCTGCTCGTTGACGTCGGTTTTTACGAAATCCCTATCCTGCGTGATAATGACCAGCGCTTTCTTTGCCGGCTTGTGATCGGGAATGTCAACCGCGCGTTCCGCTTTGCCGTCGGGCAGACCAAGCGCAGCCGCAAACGGAATTGAATCGGTAGTTCCGCCATCCAAATAACGATGTCCATCTACCTCAACCATGCGAGAAACCGTTGGCATCGACGCGGACGCTCGGACCATGGTCACGTCTTCCGGAAACTTTTTTACGTGCAGATACGCCGGCGTGCCAAACGTAACGTCGGACGCCACCGCGTACATTTGCATGGGATTTTGATTGAACGCCTCGTTATCGCAGGGGTCCAAATGGTTTTGGATCTCATCGAACATAAAATCCGCACCCGCAATGTCGCCAGTAGTAATCAGCGAACGGAGCGAAAGAAAGCGAGGGTCGTCCCTAAAAGCCAGCATAATGCGCATGGCGCGGCCCATCTGTTTAGACCTAAAGCTCACGGCGTTGATGGCACCTGCGGAAACTCCCCACACGCTCTCAAAGTTAGTGACGCCCTTCTCGCGAAGCACATCAAGGATTCCAGCGGTAAAAATACCTCGATAGCTGCCACCCTCTAGCACAAGCGCAGTTGAAGATAGGTGCGCGGATGTCTGTTCCACGCCATCTATCTGCGAGAATTTTTGCTGCTGATCGTCCATAACAACCTCCGAACTTTGTTATTCAGAGTGTACCCAATTTCTGCTGGCGCGGGTTTCTCGACTTGCCACAAAAAAGCGCCTGCGGACAGGCGCTTTAACGATGCAATATACGTACTACTGTGCAACAAAACTACGGATTCTTTTTTTACTTGCGGACCTTACGAGAGGCAGCAACAAAACCAAGACCGCTTACAGCAAGTACAGAGGCTGGGATTACAACATCTGCAATACCAGTTGCAGGAAGTACGGACTTCTTCGCTGGTGTTGGTGCAGGCGCTGGTGCAGGCTCTGGCTCTGGTGCTGGAGCTGGCTCTGGATCAGGGGTTGGAGCTGGAGTTGGATCAGGGGTTGGGGTTGGAGTTGGGTCTGGATCAGGGGTTGGGGTTGGAGTTGGATCTGGATTAGGAGCTGGGTCAGGGATACGCACAAAGTAGACAGAAATAACCTCATCGAATGGCTCTGCTGTAACCCAGTGGCCCTTAACGGTAACAGTGCCATCGCCGTTATCAATAATGGTCTCACCGTCAGCATTACCTACCATAAACCCCTCTGGGATTGGTCTAGTGATATCAGGCATGAAGTATGCATCCTCAGGAGCATATGGATTAACCGTTGGATCCATGAGCTCCTCTCTAGTTGGTGCAGGAATAGGAGTTACGCCGGTAGTAGCAGTAGCACCGGTGGTGCTTGTAGGAGCAGGCGTTGTGCCCTCTGCCAGCGCAGATGCTGGAGCAAGTGCCAGCGCGGCTACAAGAGCAGATGAAGCTATACATACCTTTAAGTTCTTCATGTGGCTTTTGCGCAAATTTTTATGCACCAGACGGATGATCAGATACACAAGAATTTTTTTGCGCATTCCTTTCTGATATGGATTATTTAATTTCTCCGTGAGCAGATACTATCATATACATACTGAACAAATGTCGCGTCTGGTCGGCATATTCCGTGAACGCACAAAAATTTAAACGACCTTTAAAACTATTTTCCAAAAGTCTGATAGCATTTCTGCAGGTAAACTATAACGCAACTGAGAGTTGACAAATTTCCAACTCAACTTGGTGGTGTGCAATCAGGACAATTTCTAGAGTAATAGTCATCACATGTGAACCCCACCACATCACCAACAGAAAGGAACAACCATGTTACTGAGCGAGAAGATCATGAGCCTCAGAAAACGTAATGGCTGGTCACAGGAGGAGCTTGCACAGCAGCTTGGCGTTTCAAGACAGTCAGTTTCTAAATGGGAGTCAATGGCTTCCATGCCTGATATTCAAAAGATTATGTCCATGAGCGAGCTTTTTGGCGTTTCTACAGACTACCTACTCAAAGATGAGCTTGAAGATCTTCCAACTACTGCTACCACCGCTGATTATGTAGCGCCAGCAGAGCAGGACAATTTTTCAGCCCCCACAGGCTCCAGTAACTCCGATGTTGCGAGCGCTTCTACGAGTACTCCTGCCAACACCGACGCTTCTGACAGCAAAAACGTTCGACCACAGCTCAGCCTATCGCTTGAAACAGCTACCGAGTACTTAGATGCAGTCGCACGAACTTCTCGCCCCACAGCGTTTGCAATTACCCTCTTTATTCTGGGTCCCGCGCTTCTTGTTTCTCTTGCTACATACAGCGAAGATACGCTCTATTTTGATCCAGTACGCATGTCTCCAGACGCGTTAGGCATCGTGGGTGTTTGTATTATGATGTTCTTTATTGCTGCTGGGGTTGGTTTATTGATTCTCCAGGATATGAAACTTGCAAAGTTTAAGCAGTTCAAGGAAGCATCTCTCGAGCTGCAGTACGGTGTCGAAGCGGCTATACGTAGGCGCGCCGAATCCACCGAATCGCTGCGCTACATGCAGCAGGCGGCTGGCGTCTGCCTCACTATTCTGAGCGCCATCCCCTTCCTGATTGCTTCGTACTTTGGAGCTGGACTCACTTTTGCTCTTGGCTTCCTTGCGGCAGCAATTCTAGTTTCCCTTGGTGTTTACCTGCTGGTTTACTCGGGAATCCTCAGGGATGGCTATAGGGTTCTTCTGCAGGAAGGCGATTTCTCACACGACGAGAAAAGCAGCAAGAAGGACTACGAATCTACCGCATTAAAGTACAGGTCGCTTGCAAAGGCATACTTTGGCGCAATTACTTTGCTTTACGTGGGCTACAGCTTTATCACCAAGGACTGGAAAAGCTCCTGGATTATCTGGCCAGTCTCCGCACTCCTCTACCACATTGCTCTCAGCATCCTGAACGCTCTGAAGAAAAAGTAAGCGCACGCCAGCGCGGCGACTGCCAGCACGCGTTGGTTGGGGTACAGGTCAGAGCGCTGGCCGGGGAGCAGGTCAAGTGCGACTCGCAAGAGCTCGGTCTTCTCGACAGGCCGAGCTCTTTGTGTGTCGTTCGATCAAGATTCCTTTGAGCCTAAAAAGTGCAAAGAATCTGTGTTTGGGACACAGATTCTTTGATGAAATCAGGCAAATCCACAGATTCTTTTATGTTTTTAGGCAAAAGTTACAGATTCTTTGCAGAAATCAGGCGCACGGCGGACGGTACAGAATCAGTTGAAACTTTATGCACGGCGAGATGCCTGATACTTCTCGAAAGCAGCCTTATATTTCTGCTCTTCTTTCTTGAAAATAGCATTGAAGACTAAGGTTGTAACCAGCAGAATGACCAGGTATAGTGCGGTAAACGACATCCAAGCCTGCGCCATATTTGGAACCCATTCGCCGATAAGCGCCATCGCAACAAGCGTTGGGAACAGGCAAACGTTAAAGCCAAGGAACCTTTGAAGATAGCTCAGCTTAGTAATCAGAGACTGGTAGTTGAACCAAATCTGCTGGTAAATGCCCGAAAGAACTCCGGCGGCGATCAGCGTGAGAAGTATGATGTTATTCTGCCTGTCACCATAATTGATTGCCAGCGCAATGACGCCATACACAAGCGAGATGCCGGTAAAACATAGCGCACCAGAAGAAATGCCCTTGCACATAATTTGACCTGCTGTTTTATTGAGTCCCTCATCAAATTCTTGCTGAGAATCTTGCTCGATTTCTTTCCAGTTTTGCGATTCGTTGCGTTCCATGATGTTCCCTTCTCTGGGATAAATTTGCTGGTAAAGTAAAGTTTTTGGTGGTGTTCGGATTGGGTTCGGGTTGCGCTCGGCGCCTAGAACTGCGCTGCGCGAGAAAACCGATCAAGTCCTTACACAACTCCAATGCGTTGTTTGATTTCGGCGGCGTACTTTCTTGAAGCAACAAGGGTTTTCTCGCCAAGCGACAGCAACATGCGGCCAGAACCTGCGGGTTTGATACCCGTAACCTGATCCAAGTTGACCAGTTCCTGTCGAGAAGTGCGCACAAACGCCGTATCCTTGAGAGCGTCCTCGAGCTCAGTTAGACGGCTAGAACTTTCCAGCGTCTCTCCGTTTACCAGGTGAATCAACGTCAATTTGCCGTCCGTTTGAATCCACGAGACATCCGCGAGAAGAACAACGCGTCTGTTGATGGTCCCGGGAACGTATCCAGTCATCTTTCCATCAACCATCTGAAGCTGGCGAACAATTCCCAAAACGCGCGGGTCATCAGGTCCACTCAAGATAGTCACCTCGATTTGCGCACGACCTTTTTCTTCAACCACTCGAATTTCCATGGCACATCCAAACAACTTGCTTAACCAAATGTCTTGTTTTCCTGCTGCAGCGAAATTGTAGTCCGCTTGCTTCCTTGCCTTAAGGCATCTTTAGAGTAACTGTTGCAGTTCTTATTTATGGTCTCATATCGCCCAAATGCACTAACTGACGTATGAAGTGCATTCTTTGCGCTCCGAGTGCCGCTTTCTGCGCGACCGTTATTGCACGCGCAAACGCGTTCGCGCGCACATTCACACAAAGAGCCGCCCTCAAGATGAGAGCGGCTTAAAGTTACTGTGCGCTAAATCTGCGGCTTCCGCGCGCTATGCCTGCGAGCATCAGCCTCGCCGCAGCTTAGTTTCTAGCTGCGTGAAGCTTGAGCGTACCCAGCGCAAAGAGAACTGCTGCGCCGCCTGCAATAGCAAACATCAGCGTGTTCTGCAATGCATCGTCGCCGGTATAAGGAGTGCGGGACTTACGAGGCTTAGGGACAACAGGGTTGGTGGTGGTATTGGTGTCTGTGTCGATAAGACCATCGCTGACGTGGGCAGTGTTAACAACCGTGACGTCCTTCTCGCCCTTGTTGACCTTGACCTGGAAGGTAACGGTGAGTGTGTCGCCCGAAGCAACGTTCTGAGTCCAAGTTACGGTGCGCGTAGCTGGGTCGTAGGTGCCGCCGTTATCAGCGGAGCCATCAACGTAGGTCGTGTGCTCTGGGATGACATCGGTGATGGTTACATCGCGAGCAGTGTTGGTGGTGTTGGTGTAGGTAATGGAGTACGTAAGAACCTGACCTGCAGTTACCTTGTTGCCGTCGATGGAGTTGCCCTGACCGTCCAGGACATCCTTCTTTGGCTGAGGCAGAACTACCCAAACGCCAATAAAGTGAGCGTTTTTGTGGTCAATGACCTCGGAATTGTGATCGTAACCGATGAACACCCACGTTCCATCTGGGGTTTCTACGCGAGTTACTCCGCCAAGAGGCTGATCAGGGGTAACAGTGGTGCCGTTAGGAATTCTGGTCTGCTTGCCAGGAAGCAGGTCCAGGACCTCCTGGGGAAGTTCCCTGTTAGGAGTGCCGCTTACAAACTCGTGAGTCTTCTCGTAAAGAAGCTCAGTGGTTACCTTGTTGGAGTGAGCAACGTTTCCGTCGACAACCTGTGTGAGCTCGTTATCAATGTTGGAGCCGTCTGTCTCTACCTTGCTGTTAGTAACAGTCTTATAGGTAATAACAAACTTCTTGCCGCCATTTGCCTTGGTGAGCAGGTGATCCTTGATGTTGACCGTAACCTTCTGGCCATCAACAGCAACGGTATAGTCAGTGCCCTCAGTTAGGGTCTGGCCGTCAAAGCTTACGGTGAGGCTCTGGAAATCAAGACGCTCGTCAAAGGTGTCAACCATGCTCATCGACTTAATCTTGCCGATGGTATCAATGCCCTGCTTTGGCAGCGTAAAGGTGCCGGTATAGGTGATGGTTTCTCCGGCCTTAGCAGGAGCCTGCTCTGGATCAACGGCCTTTACTGGAGCTGGAGTAATTGCCTCGGTGTATACGCCAAAAAGGCTGCCGCTGGTAGCCGCGCTGGTGGATTCAAACGTCATACTACTTGACTTGGACTTAACGGCAAAACCTGCAAGATTCTTCTCCTGGTCAGGACCAGAGGTTCCACGAACAGGATTCCAGGTAATCTTACTGCCGCTGGTGCTCTCAACAAGAATGTTCCTGTTGTTCATAACAATGCTATCGATGGTGCTATTGGCGTTAATAAGCGAGAAGGTCTCATTTGCGCCAGTGTCGCCGACAACGTCAATATCACTTGGCTGCATAACAAGCTTGAGGTCACAAGGGGTGCCATCGGTGTACTTAAGCTCTACAGTTACGTTTGCGTTGATTGCATAAGACCTGAACATATCAGCAGTATAGCTGGGGTGATTCACGTCAATGTAGTCCATAATCTGGAAGGACTTAGTTCCCCAGTTCTCATCAACGGTCAAAAATGCAACGTCAGTCTTATTAGGGTTGTTGTAATCTGCGTTGGCGTTCTTAAGGGTAAGGTCCAGCGAGTTAATGGTGACATAAACGTCAACAGACTTGCCGTCAACGGTGCCAGCATTAGAGAACTTCAGCGAAAGAGGCTGAGCATACTGCTGATCAGAGCCGTCTTTAGTTGGCTGAACAACAAAAGCGGTTGAAGGAAGATTGCCTGTGTCAGAAGCAGGAATCTCTATGCGCTTAACGCCAGCTCCCTGCGAGAGAACAGTCATGTTGTCTCTGGTCAGCGTGAACTGGTAAATGTTGATCTGGGTAAGATCACTATCGTCTTTCTGGCGATCAAGTGCCTGAGCTGTGTTAATAGACATAAACAGGCATGCCACAACCATGGTGAGAAAGACTGAGATTCTCTTAAGAAAACCTTTTTTCATGATGGCCCCTCAAAAAGATGTGCATATTACATCTCTATTTTCTTACAAATTGATAGCCAAAACATAAGAGAAATTAGTATTCACATAAAAAGTGAATTTGGCTGATAAATAGTACAGTTCACATGGACAGTACTGTTTTGAAAATAGTTCAAATTTTTGTATCCGCGCCGCATCTACTGCTGGCGAATACGAATTCATCTCACACGTTTTGCTTGCATGCTCCAGCTTGATACGTTACGGGCGAGAAGGTCTGCCCGCCTGATACTTACTTAGCTCTTGAACTTTCTCTGTCTTGGAGCAAATCCATGCAACGGTATAGCCAACGCAGCCGATAAACAGGCAGGTTAGACCTAACATAAACATTTTCTCGCCAACGCCAAAGTCAATCTCGTATTGAATTTTAAGCGCTAGCGGAGGATCTTGCAGAGGAAGTCCAGCCTTAGCAAACAGGTAGTATGCACCCATGAGAGCGCTTAAAATACCCGAGATTAGAAAGCCCTGTGAAAGGTTCTTAATAATTTGAGCCGCTTTATTCATGTCGCATCATCTCCTTATGTTGCTATGGTAAAGCAAAATGGCGAGAAACCCAAAAAGAGAGCCAGCGTATGAGCTGCCTCCCATTTCTTGGACATCAGGAATAGGAGGCAGTTCAAAACACACTTAAGTCAGATAATCTGTCAAAAAGACGTATACATTACGCTGAAAATACCTCAAACGTGCA
>CALKRF010000051.1 GCA_937990665.1 uncultured Atopobium sp. | reverse complement strand
ACGAACAAAAAGTCTTTTCTGGCTCACCCAAAATGTGATTAAGGGCATCATTTACTTGACGCACAAGATTGGGGCCAAAGACTACCTCAAGTCCGTTGGCGCCTTTTCCTACAATACCAAGAACACCAGTGGCTGTGGCCAGCTGTTCACGGTCTATAAGCGTCATATCATTGATGGAAAGGCGAAGTCGTGTCATGCACACTTCGTTGTGAGTTAAGTTTTTTGAGCCGCCTATTGCATTTAGGATCTCGTGAGCAATAGCATTGCCGTCCATTGGATATCTCCCCAAGTATAACCACATATCAAACACTTAACCGTTTGACTTGGTCTAGCATTCTCGTAGTCTTATGAATACACACCTACGAGGCATAAGTATAGGGGCTTTAACGTGCCAAAATTCAAAATCTGCAAACCATCCGGTGAACGGTTAAAAAATAACTGCGAACGCTTACTGTTATGCTTAAAGCGTGTCGAGAAGACCCTTGGCATCTGCGTCTGGACTACCGAGACAAAAAAAGGTTACGTCAGCCCATGCTTCATAGAGCGGAATACGTACTGCGGCAAGATTCTGAACACCCATACGTTCTGAAAGAGGTCTGCCGACAATAGCTAGGTCTTCAAGAGGGCGCGTAAGGTAGACAAGCTTGCCGTTTTGACGGAGGAGCTGGTAGTTTGAAGGTGTAACAACTACGCCACCTCCACAAGAGATCACCGCACCACTCGTGCTAGAAATCTCTTGAATTACCTCATGCTCTAGACGCCTAAAAGCCGCTTCACCGTGTGTTTGTAGGTAGGTTGCCGCCTCGCAGTGAGCTTTCTGCTTGATGAGAAAATCAGTGTCTATCCAGGGACGATTCAGGAGTTTTGCTAGGGCTTCTCCCGTAGAAGTCTTTCCAACTCCCGGCATACCGATAAGCACGATGTTTTCTTTTGAAGCATGGAGCTCACGCGAGATGCTTTCTATCTGCGAGCCTGATACATCTTTTCCCAAAAAGAGTGAGCTTGCTCTAGCTGCTTGAGCTACCAGCATTTTTAAACCATTTGCATTGAGTATTCCAAGACTTTCTGCGTCTAAAAGAAGCTGAGAGCGCAGCGGATTATAGATAAGATCAATCACGCATTGGAGGGAAGTAAAAGCAGAAAGTTCCTC
>CALKRF010000050.1 GCA_937990665.1 uncultured Atopobium sp. | reverse complement strand
TCGTTCCATGAGTTGCTGGTCAGTGAAGAATCAAGGACTAGAGTCTCAAGGGCTCACGGTAGTTCCCTTTGAGTGGTCAGAGGTGATTAAGGGTCCAGGCAAGGAGTTGCAACTGCCAGAAGGTTTGCAGAACCTCTCAGCGTATGCGTTCAATGCCAGACACTCTAATACCATCCTGGCTGACGCTGCTCTCTATGACGATATGGTTGCACCGAACTTGGCAATCATTGACAACGTAAGCACTACTACAGGAATTGAAGAGATCGTGCGCACCGTCATGGCAGATGGTGATAAGCCAGACCTTGTCATTATTGACTACATCCAGCAATACCAGACAGGCACTCCAGACATTGACAAGCAAGAATACACTCGCGTCTCTCAAGTTGCTACTAACCTTCAGATGCTTGCCTTTGATACGCAGATACCGTTTCTTGTGCTCTCAAGTCTTAAGAAGTTAGACGCTAAAGATGAACCATCCTTGGACTGGTTCAGAGGCTCTGGAGTAGTTGGCTACGCATCCTGGGCAGCACTTATCCTCACAAAAGGTGAAGTTGATACCCCTCAATTCAAAGAGGTAGCACTACATACAGTAAAGAACAAAGCAGGTAGAACGGGCATTTTAGTGCCAGCAAAACTCAAAGGTGCCTATTCAACATTTATTCAGAATGGAGGTGTTTCTATTGCCTAAACAGGTCAAATATCTTTTATGCCCCTTCACAGGCTCTGAGTGCGCTTCTACGTGTGCCTTGGCTGGAGTTATTAACGATAAGAGAGTTTGCGCCTTAGCGTGTCTCTCAGATAGCGATAAAGCGATATTTAAGCGAAACGCACATGCTCCAAACGTATCGGAGCGAGAACTGAAAAAAGAGGAACTAAGAGAGCGAGTTGAGATGACTCGCTCTCTTTATGAAAGAGGTGAGCTCAAATGAACGGATTCAGACGCAGCTATGAAGAACTAGACCACTCCCCCTTCACAGCTAAAGAGATTGCAATTATTGAGCGAGAAGTGCCGAAGCATGGACCCACATGGTCAGGCTTCAAGCGTCTTATGCCTAACCGCTCAATCACGGATATCAAAGTGTTTGCGAGGTCTCGTGGACTTCAAAGCAAAACAAGTCTTACACGCTCACACAGAATTTGGAGTGAGAAGGAAGACGCACTCATTGTTGCAATTCTAGAGACACTCTCCAAGAAGCTGCAACGTGAGCCACAAATGGTTTGTAACCATGCGTACAGACTCTTTACACAAAGGGAGAAGCTCAATGAGCAAGCGTAGAAAACAAGATGAAATAAATGTTTCATCTCTTTCATCATTTAAGAAAAGAGGGAGACGAACATACCAGTCTTGGACTTGGTCAGAGCTTGAGACACTTTGGCGAAACCCCTCCATGACTGCCAAAGAACTCCATGAGCTTATTCCTACGCATTCCGTGCAAGCAATCACCATGGTGCGTCATCGCTATGGAAGGTATCGCACAGAAGGCATCGTGCCTTTATGTCAGAAGTGTGGACAGCATCCTGTGTGGGTTGACGCAGAGGATGCCAAGCGTTGGGGACTCTGCAAGGAGTGTGCGCTTGATGAGCGTGAGTACTTGAGAAAGCACACGCAAGAGCTTGAGCGTAAGCAGAATTTGGAACGTCAGCTTGCCTTTAAGATGAAGAGGAAGAAGGAGCGAAAAGCAAAGGTCAGACGCATTGAAGACGCAACCACTCACAAACGCAAACCATGAGAAGTATGTGCTCGCTAGAGTTGCTGGCAAGAGCCAGCGACAGGCAATGCTGGAAGCTTATCCTCACCGCTCAAAGTGGAAGCAAGATACTGTTGACCAAGCTGCTTGCAGGCTTGAAGCTGACAGCAAGATAAAGGCAAGGCTTCAAGACCTTCAAGAACGCGCTTCAAAGAAAGTAACTATCACCCGTGCTCAAGTCTTAAATGGCATGGGTAAAACGTTTGCAATGGCGCAAGAGTCTATTGCTGACTCAGGCGTGAATCAGACTGCAGTCACTGCTATCTCAAGCATTGGCAGGACGCTTTTAGACGCAATTCCAGAAGATGTGGAAGAAGAAGAGAAGCCATTCGTGGCAGACTTCGCCCTTCTCTTAGCACCGCCGTTTCTCTCACTGCATCGTGCAATCGCACAGGACGCAGGAGGTGAATGGTGGCTAAGGGGAGGGCGTTTTTCTTTGAAGAGCTCCACAGTCTCGCTAGAGATCATGCAAGGACTTATGGAGCACAAGGACCGCTCAGCGTTTATCATGCCCAAGATTGGTAAGGACATCGGAGACGGTGTCTTTGAGCAAATGCTTTGGGCGATTGACAAGCTCAACATTCGCGATGAGTGGAGAGCATCTAAGAGCCCTTATAAGCTCACACGCCCTGCAACTGGTCAAGTCATTACCTTTAGAGGTGGTGACCATACGCAGAAGACTAAGGCAATCAAGGCACCAAATGGAACGTACTACGC
>CALKRF010000049.1 GCA_937990665.1 uncultured Atopobium sp. | reverse complement strand
TGGATTGAAGCGTTTTCTGCAAAGGCGAACCAAAGAGGAATTTCTCGGCCATAGATCTTCTGTCCGAAAAATCAATGGTGCCCTCGACCAGGCCATGGATAACTCTGTCAAAGCCTTCAATGGCAAAAATATCAGAAGTTGAAGCTTTTGCTTCTTCAAATTTTCCAACTGCATCTGCGGTAGAAGCATCTTTTGGGATGTTGTTAAGAGTGGTATTCCAAAGCCTAATGCGGCGGGATGCCTCAGAGTATCCAAGATCGCTTACCTTTTGAGCTCCACAAACTGCGGTAACTGCTGGTGAACAAGGGCGATCGGACAAATCTGGCATCTCAAAGAAGCTGCGAGGAGAAACCCACTCGTCCGTTTGCTTCATAAAGGGCTCAACTTCACTAAACCAACCTTCAGAGTCAAAAGAAACTCTGAGTGCTGGGTCTTGTGGGAAGCTATTGCCGTCAATTTGAGTATTTTCTGCAGTGGGTAAGAGGCGAGCAAGAGCTGCCTCGTTCAAGTCCATAGATAGGACAATACGGTCTTCTCCGCGCAAGCTGCCGTTGATGCAGACACGAGAGATTTCGCAGCTCTGAAGAGCCATGCGAGCCACGCAAAGAGACGTACGCAGTGCGTAAGCGCGTGCTGCCGCAATTTGCTCTGCCTTTTCTGCAGATAAGAAGCTAAAGCAGCGAGGACGAGCTACAAAGAACTCAAATACCAAAATATCAAGTTGTGGATTGTAGGAGAAGTTATACACCATTCTAAAAGGGAATGGCGTGTTCTCAACATAGTTGGCAAACCAGAGACGCTTCATCCAGTCTGAGTTGCCATCAGCGTTACCGCTAAAAGGAGCAACTTGCTCAGAAAGAGAAGCTGATTTGGGCATGAGATTTGCTACCTGCGAGAGGGTAGTACGAACAAGCTGAAGATCTGTCTCAGAAGCATGTGTATTCTTTAGGGCTTCAACATCTTGTGAAATGTTGAGGATTGCTTCTGTTGCAATAAAAGCATCGTACTCTTCTGGTGCGCACTCCAGTGTGTTAGCGTTGAACCACCAGCGACCCGTTCTGTCCAGCTTATGAACATCGCCCTTGGGCAGATTGGTATTCTCGAGATTTTTAGAGCGCATCAGCATCTCTTGAAGACCAGCCTCTGCAATCTGATTGTTTGCAACAAGGTCTTTAAGAGCGGCAATGACATTATTTGAGCGCAGCAAAATCTTCTCTAGGGTAGAACCCTGAGGTTGCTTTGAAGCTTTATTTAGCGAGAAAAGATCTGAGACGCCCAAGGTATCTCCTTTATCTGATGTAACTTGTTTATTTAGGTGCTAGTTTAGCGCATATAGGTAATTTATTTATTACCCGTCACACTTTGAAACTATACTGCAATTTATAAATAGTATAGAACAAGTGTTTCAGTTTTGAGAAGTGGGGTATACTACTTTCACAAGAAAAGGAGAATCTCATGGATGCATCTCATGCTGAAGATCAACATAAAGAATATATAGGTGCTGAACTGCGCCGATTTGGTCGTGAAGTAGGAGAAGAGAAGCTTCAGGTAGTATCTCCTTTTGAGCCCGCAGGTGATCAGCCACAGGCAATAGAAAAGCTTGCCCAAGGAATTGAAGACGGGCTCAGGTACCAGACGCTCTTAGGTGTTACGGGTTCGGGTAAGACCTTCTCTATGGCTAAAACTATCGAGAAGCTCAACCGCCCCACACTTATTATGGAGCCCAATAAAACACTGGCTGCACAGGTTGCCTCAGAGATGAAGGAGCTCTTTCCTAACAACGCTGTTGTGTACTTTGTCTCGTACTATGACTACTACCAGCCAGAGGCATATGTTCCGCAGTCTGATACGTACATAGAAAAAGATGCTTCCATCAACGAAGAGGTAGAGAAGCTCCGTCACCAGGCAACTTCATCGCTTCTATCTAGACGAGATGTCATTGTAGTTGCATCTGTATCGTGTATATATGGTATTGGCAGCCCTCAAGATTATGCAGGTCTTGCACCTAATGTAGATAAATCCGTTCCTCTTGAGCGCGATGATTTTATTAAAGATCTTATTGATGTCCAGTACGATAGAAATGATTACGATCTTCAGCGCGGTATGTTTAGGGTTCGCGGAGACGTTGTTGATGTGTTCCCGCCGTATGCAGAAAATCCGCTGCGTATTGAGTTCTTTGGTGATGAAGTAGAAAGTATTTCAGAGGTTAGCAATGTAACGGGAGAAGTGCTTAGAGAGTTTGATGCTATTCCAATTTGGCCAGCATCTCACTACGTTACTGAGCGTCCAAAGATTACCCATGCTCTTGCAACCGTCTCGGAAGAGATGGAAGCTCGTGTTAAAGAGCTTAAAGAAAACGATAAATTGCTAGAAGCTCAGCGTCTTGCTCAGAGGACAAACTATGATCTAGAGATGCTTGAGACTATGGGTTATTGCAATGGTATTGAGAACTACTCACGCCATTTAGATGGGCGTGCTCCCGGTGAGCCTCCCTATACGCTCATTGATTATTTCCCTAAAGACATGATTTGTATCATTGATGAGTCACATGTTACCGTTCCTCAAATAAGAGGTATGTATGAGGGTGATAGGTCTCGTAAGGTTACGCTGGTAGATCACGGATTTAGACTTCCTTCTGCTCTTGATAACAGGCCACTCAGATTTGACGAATTTGAGGGACGTATTCCACAGTTTATTTACGTCTCTGCAACTCCTGGAGACTACGAAGAGACGGTTGCCCAGCAACAGGTTGAGCAGATTATTCGTCCAACTGGCCTTCTCGATCCAAAGATTGATGTCAGGCCAGTAAGAGGTCAGATTGATGATCTTATTTCAGAGGTCAAAGAGAGAGTAGCAAAAAAAGAGCGCGTTCTTGTTACCACGCTTACTAAAAGAATGGCAGAAGATCTTACAGATCACCTGCTAGATGAGGGCATTAAAGTCAATTATATGCACTCGGATACCGCTACGCTTGACCGCGTAGAAATCATTAGAGATTTGCGCCAGGGAAAGATTGACGTACTGGTTGGAATTAACCTTTTGCGAGAAGGACTTGATATTCCAGAGGTTTCTCTCGTAGCAATTCTTGATGCAGATAAAGAGGGCTTCTTAAGAAACAGAAGGTCTCTTATTCAGACTATGGGTAGAGCGGCAAGAAACGCTTCTGGCCAGGTTATTATGTATGCCGATAAAATCACTGATTCTATGCGCATTGCTATAGATGAGACAAAAAGGCGCCGAGAAATTCAGGAGGCGTTTAACAAAGAGCACGGTATTGTACCTAAGACCGTTAAGAAATCCATTACGGATATTGCAGGCTTTATTGCTGAAGCTACAGAAAACGTTGATAAGCGTAAGCGCAAAAATGGAGAGTTCTATACCGCCTCTGATGACGAAGATTCGCTTGAAGAACAGCAAGAATCAATTCTTGAGATGCCTGCAGAATTGCTTGCTGAAGAGCTTCAAAATCTTCCGCGCTCAGAGGTTGAGGCTATGCTTTCTGGTATGGAAGCAGAGATGGCAGAAGCTTCTGCGTCAATGGATTATGAACATGCAGCAGGGCTCAGAGATCAGATTGTAGCCATCAGAAGCCAGCTTGAAGGCACTACCTCAGATGATGTTATCAAGAGGCTTAAAACAGGAGCTAGAAAGGGCAGTACTCACGCAACTCGCAGACGTTATAGAGGCAAGCACTAAGCGTTGTTGTAGTGCTCTACTACAAGCTCAGCCATTCTAATGCCATCTGCAGCAGCACTCATGATGCCGCCCGCATAGCCAGCACCTTCACCTACAGGCCATATACCTGGTGTGTTAACGCTTTGTCCTGTTTCATCGCGGGTAATTCTTACAGGAGAGCTTGATCTTGTTTCAACTCCGGTAAGCACAGCATCGGGATGAGCAAAGCCATGAAGCTTTTTATCCATAACTGGAAGGGCTTCTCGCAAGGTTTGTAGGATGTAGGGAGGCAGGCAGTCTTCAAGTGAGGTCCAGGTAACGCCACGTGGGTACGTTGGTTTTACCGAACGCGGCCCAGTAGAAGCTTTCTTGTGTAGGAAGTCACCCACCAGCTGAGCAGGAGCAACATAAGCGCCACCGCCTGCTTTAAAGGCCGCCCGCTCACAAGAGCGTTGCAGTTCTATTCCAGCAAGTACGTCATCTCCTGGTAGATCTTCAGGATATACGTTAGCTAACAGGCCGGAGTTGGCATTTTTGCCTGCGCGGTCAGACAGACTCATGCCGTTTGTGACTACGCCGTCCTTCTCGCTAGCTGCAGAAACAACATAGCCACCAGGACACATGCAGAATGAGAAAGCACTTCTACCAGAGGGAAGATGAACAGAAAGCTTGTAGGGGGCCGCTCCAAGTACGGGATTGGTTGCCTCGGGACCGTACAACGATTTATTGATTTGAGACTGAAGATGCTCAATTCGCACACCCATAGCAAAGGTTTTTCTCTCCATAGAAATACCTTTGTCTTTGAGCATTACATACGTGTCTCTACTGGAGTGACCAGTTGCAAGGATCATCGTGCGAGTCTTTATGATTTCAGTTTGAGTTGAGCCGTCTGGATTGGTCTTTTCAACCTGAATTGCAGAAAGAGAGCCATCTGAGGCTCGCTCTAGGGAGGTGAGTTTTGTCCTAAATGCAACGATTCCACCCGCCTCTTCAATCATTGTGACAATGTTGGTCACAACAGCGGGAAGAACATCACTTCCTACATGGGGTTTTGCATCCCATAAAATGTTTTTCTGTGCACCTGCTTTTACAAAAGTCTCAAGAATAAAGCGGTGAGAAGCACTTTTGGTACCCGTGTTGAGCTTGCCGTCAGAGAATGTGCCAGCACCACCAAGACCAAATTGGATGTTGCTCTCAATATCTAGCTGACCCGTTTGGTTATGATGCTCTACCGCTGCAGTTCTTCGTGCTGCATCATCTCCGCGCTCAATAAGCAGGGGATTAAGACCAGCCTTGGCAAGCGTAAGCGCACAGAACAAGCCTGCACATCCTGCTCCTACAACAACGGGACGATTCTCTGAGGGAGCAGGTTGCTTCGCTTTGAGAAGCGTAAAAGCATTTGCCTCAGCAAGCTTAATATGCTTTGCTGCAGGTTTGCCTTGAATCTTGTTAAGGAGTTTTTGTTCCGTTGCAGGCCCACCTTTAAGGTTTACGTGGTAGGTAAGGATAAGAACAATATCGTTTCTTTTACGTGCATCAATTGAGCGTTTATGCAGCTCATATGAGGTAATCTCATCCGCAGAAACTCGGAGGGCGCGAAGAAGCGCGTCAAAACCCACCTTTGATTCTTTAGCAGGATGCTTATAAAGAGGAGTAACATGAACTTTAATGTTTGATACTTCCAGCATATTAGTTGCCCTCTTTCAAAGATTCACAATTCTGACCAGCGCTTTTTGCGGCAGCCAGACCGGCGATCATACCGCTCTTCCACGCCCACGAGAGGTTAAATCCTCCACATTGAGCATCAATGTCAAGAGCTTCTCCAGCGATAAACAGATCTGGAATGCTGCGCGCCTCAAGTGTGTCAGTACTCACTTGATCAACGGAAATACCACCAACACAGACCTGTGGAACAACTTTGGAGGATGTACCGGTAACGGTAAAGGCCATTCTGTGAGCTTTGGCAACCGTGGCTTCAACTGAGTCATGAGCACCTAGATAAGCAGCAATTTGTGAGTCAAGAAGACCGTCGGTGGTGTGAGCTTCTACAGCTGCTGAAACTTCTTCTTCTGTAAGCTGGGGGAGAAGGTCAATCTCAAGTACATCACCTGGAAGAGCGGTGCGGGACAAGTTAAAAATCATGATGCCCGAGAGTCCAAATGGTCTAAAGAGCAGCTCACCTGATTCCTGTTTAAGGACATTGCCATCTCTCAAAAGAGCTGCATGCGCACGGACACGTTTGCCATCCAGGCTTGCAGGAGGCTTAGGAGTACAGGTGAGCGCACAGAGACCAGGTCGCAGTGAAGTGGTCTGCAAGTTAAGGTTCTCTGCAAGTTCTGTGGTTGTGAGCCCGCCAGTGGCTAGAACTACCGATGATGCGTGGACCTTGTGGGTTTTCTCGCCAGCAAAGCATTCTTGAAAGGCAACGGTGAAGCCATTGTGCTGCGGATTTACCGATGTGACTTCTCGTCCTAGGGCAAATTGAACGCCAGCTTTTTGAGCACGTCTGAGTAAAAGTGACTGGATGGAGCTTGCTTGCCTGGTAAGCGGGTACATTCTACCTTCGTCTTCTGTAGCCCACGCAAGACCGCTGAACCTAAAGAAAGCCAGGATGTCCGCAAGAAACGTGTCCTTGTCTTTGCAGACAGCCTGAACAAACTCTGGATGAGAGAAATTCTCAAAGCTCAAATCAGCATTGGTAAAGTTACAACGACCGCCGCCTGTTGCCAGGATAGTTCTGCCGCTCTCCAGTGCTTTCTCAAAGACAACAACGCGCTTATTGGCACCAAGAGCCTCAGCAGCAGTGATGGCAGCGCAGAGTCCTGCCGCGCCGCCACCTAGAATTGCTACATCAATGTTGTCTGGCACCATGAATGCCTGAGCTTGCTTGATGCGCAGAGCTTGTGCTGCTTGACGTTCTTTAACGCGCGTTGACTGAGCCATAGTAAGAACTACCTTTTGTGTTGTGTAAGTACCAGCTTCTAGGGCTTACAGATCAAGAACGCTTTGTGTAGCGTCAGGAACAAGGCCTTGAGGAAGCTCCGTGCTAAAGGTTCCCTTATCGGCAATCTGAGCAAAGGTTGCATCCATAGGAAGCTGTCCCAAAGGCTTGAGGTTAAATGCTGCTGCGGTCTCGGCAAGCTTTGATGGACCGTAAGGCTCAATGCGCTCATCACAGTGAGGGCAGGTGATATATGCCATGTTCTCAATCAAACCAAGCACAGGTACATGCATCATTTCTGCCATGCGAACTGCCTTGCCCACAACCATCTGAACAAGATCTTGTGGAGAAGAAACAATTACAACACCCTCAACAGGAAGGGACTGAAATACGGTCAGTGCAACATCGCCCGTTCCTGGAGGCATGTCGATGAGTAGGTAATCAAGGTCACCCCAGTTGCACTGGCTGTAGAACTGTTGGATAGCACCAGCAACAACAGGGCCTCTCCAGAGAACAGGATCAGTCTCGTTTTGAAGCACCAGGTTAGCGCTCATAATCTTGATACCGTTTGCGTCCTCGATAGGAATAAGCTGCTCTTCAACGCCGTAAGAACGCTCATCAGAGATGCCAAACATACGAGGAATTGAAGGTCCGGTAATATCGCCGTCAAGAATACCAACGCGCTTACCTGCGCGAGCGAGGTTAGTAGCAAGAATGCCGGTGACAAAGGACTTACCAACACCGCCTTTGCCAGAAACTACTCCAATAACGTGTTTGATGCTTGAGTGTTGATTAAGTTCAAAGCCTGCTGGTGGCTGTGGTTCTTTCTTTTTGCCGTGAAGTGCAGCGTCAATCTCTTTACGAAGCGCCTCACGATCAATATTTACGTCTGCCATGTCTCTCCTTATGTAGCAGTTGTATGCAGTAACTACTTAATTCTACCCATAGAACTTTATGGCAAACGAGATAGCTATAATCTTTTCGGCGCACTTTAGCTGAACGTAGGAGGTTCACATGATTTTCTCGTCAATTAAGAATTTATCTGAGAATGACTTTGGTCAGAAATATATGGCTTGTGCTGCAGAATTTCTAGCAACACACAATCTGGACGAGCTGCCTTTGGGCAAAACAGAAATTGATGGAGAAAACGTCTTTGTGAACGTCATGGAGTTTGAGCCCGCTCTTCCTGGCGAGAAGGACTATGAGGCTCATAAGATTTACGCTGATATTCATGTGGTTATTTCTGGCACCGAAAGCATCGCTGTTGCCCCTCTTGAGCAGTGTGTTCTTAAGGGTGAGTTTAATGCTGACGCTGATTTTGGTGCTTACACCAATCCCGGAGAAGAGACTTGGGTCACCCTTCACGAAGGTGATTTTCTGGTGACACCTCCATCTGATGCTCACAAACCAGGCTGTACGCTGGAGAAATCTGGTTCAAAGCTCAAAAAAGCTGTGATGAAGGTTCGCATTAAATAGGGAAGCGCGCTTGCCGTGTTTTGGCGGCACTATCTTGGGTATACTAGAACATCAGTACGCACAAATTACATCTGTGTACTGATGTTGTTTTCTGTTGTTTGGCAGTTGGCGCATACAAGAAATGCGCATGTCAAACTGGTTATGTGAGGAACTATGGCTTCAAGCAAAATTGCTATCCGTGGTGCACGAGAGCACAACCTGCAAGATATTGACATTGATATCCCTCGTGATCAGCTGGTAGTTATTACGGGACTTTCTGGTTCGGGCAAGTCAAGTCTTGCCTTTGACACCATTTACGCAGAAGGACAGCGCCGCTACGTTGAGTCTTTGTCCAGCTATGCCCGTCAGTTTTTGGGACAGATGGATAAGCCAGACCTTGACTCTATTGATGGCCTTTCTCCGGCGGTGTCCATTGACCAGAAGACTACTTCCAGAAATCCTCGCTCTACCGTCGGTACCGTAACAGAAATCTACGATTACCTGCGCCTTTTGTATGCTCGCATGGGTACTCCTCACTGCCCTGAGTGCGGTCGCGTTATTGAGCGCCAGACAACAGATCAGGTTGCCGATAAAATCCTCGAGGCTGGTCAGGGACGCAGAGCTTATGTTTTAGCTCCTGTTGTTTTGGGTCGTAAGGGCGAGTACGTTAAGCTCTTTGAAGACTTGCGCAAAGAAGGATTTTCTCGCGTTCGTGTTGACGGCGTTGTGCGTGAGCTTGATGAAGAAATCACGCTGGGTAAAACACTCAAGCACGATATTGAGGTGGTTGTCGACCGTATTGTCATCCGCCCCGATTCTTTAGGCCGTATTGTTGAAGGCGTTGAGCAGGCAACTAAGCTTGCCCAGGGCAAGGTAGGCATATTGCTCTTGGCAGATAAGTCCAACCCAGAAACTATGCCAGAAGAGCTCCTGCAGTATTCGCTGGCGCTTGCTTGTCCTATTCACGGTCACTCTATGGATGACCTGCAACCTCGTGATTTCTCGTTCAATGCTCCTTACGGCGCCTGTCCTGACTGTGATGGTCTAGGAACTCGTAAAATTATTGATGCAGCAGCACTCATTGCAGATCCAAAACTGTCCGTATCAGAGGGTGTTTTTGGAAGTCTCTTTGGTCATTCAAACTACTATCCTCAGATTTTGTCTGCAGTCTGCAAGCATTTTGATGTGTCTGATACAACGCCTTGGAACAAGCTACCAAAGAAGGTACAAGACGCCCTTCTCGGTGGCCTTGGTTCAACTAAGATTCGCGTTGACTACAAAACGCGAGACGGCCGCAATACGCACTGGTTTACCACGTTCTCTGGTGTCAGAAAGATTCTTTTTGACAAGTATCAAGAGACCACGTCAGAAAATATGAAGACGCATCTTGAGAAGTATATTCGCGAGATGCCTTGTACAACCTGTCACGGAGCTCGCTTAAAGCCAGAAATTCTCTCCGTTACGGTTGGCGAGAAAAACATCTGGGAGGTCTGTGAACTTTCCTGCAAAGAGTCACTCCAGTTCTTCAAGCAGCTGACTATTACTGATCGTCAAAAGGTTATTGCAGGTCCTATTGTTAAAGAGATTGTGGCAAGGCTACAGTTCTTGGTAAACGTTGGCTTGGATTACCTCACGCTTTCTCGCGCAGCAGCATCGCTTTCTGGTGGAGAGGCCCAGCGTATTCGCTTGGCAACTCAGATTGGCGCTGGCCTTATGGGCGTCCTTTACATTTTGGACGAGCCTTCTATTGGTCTGCATCAAAGAGACAACAACCGCCTCATTGAGACGCTCAAGCAGCTCAGAGACCGCGGTAATACCGTACTTGTTGTCGAGCACGATGAAGATACCATTCGTGCAGCTGACTACGTTATTGACATGGGTCCTGGCGCCGGTGAGCTTGGTGGTCACGTTGTTGCTGCTGGCACTCCAGAAGAGATTGTTGAAAACCCTGATTCCATCACAGGTGCGTATCTCACGGGAAAGAAGCAGATTAGGCTGCCAGAGGTTCGTCGTAAGCCTGGTCGCGGAAAAATCAAGATTACAGGAGCTAGCGCTAACAACCTTAAGAACGTTTCCGCCGCTATCGAGCTGGGCACATTAACGGTGGTCACAGGTGTTTCTGGCTCTGGTAAGTCTTCTTTGGTTACCGATACCCTTGCCCCCGCGCTTACCAACGCAGTTCAGCATTCAAAGCGTGTGGTGGGAGAGTATAAAAAGCTCGAAGGCGTCGATCTTATCGATAAGGTCATTGATATTGACCAGAGTCCTATTGGAAGAACGCCTCGTTCTAATCCAGCAACCTATATTGGTCTTTGGGATGACTTGCGTGCACTGTATGCTTCAGTTCCAGAGTCTCGTGCTCGTGGTTACTCAGCTGGTCGTTTCTCGTTTAACGTCCAGGGAGGTCGCTGCGAGGCTTGTAAGGGCGACGGCCAGATCAAGATTGAGATGAACTTCTTGCCTGACGTCTACGTTCCTTGCGAGGTCTGCCACGGTAAGCGCTACAACCGTGAGACGCTCGAGATTCTCTATCACGGCAAGTCTGTCTCTGACGTCCTTGACATGACGGTTCATGAGGCGCTTGCATTCTTTGCAAACATTCCTCGCATTAAGAACAAGTTGCAGACTCTCCACGATGTAGGCCTTGGCTACATTCACCTTGGTCAGCCAGCAACTACGCTCTCTGGTGGCGAGGCGCAGCGCGTTAAGCTTGCAAAAGAGCTTCACCGTCAGCAGACTGGTAAAACTCTTTATATTCTGGATGAGCCAACAACTGGTCTTCATTTTGAGGATGTCAGACAGCTTATTGTTGTTCTTGAGCGTCTTGTTGATGCGGGCAACACGGTTCTTGTCATTGAGCATAATCTGGATGTCATTAAGATGGCTGATCGCATTATTGACATGGGTCCAGAGGGTGGTGACGGCGGAGGAACGGTAGTTGTTTCCGGTACGCCAGAAAAGGTTGCGGCAACTCCAGAAAGTCACACCGGCAAGTTCCTCAAAGAGATTCTAAATCGTGATAATGCACGTCTAGCTGCAGAGAAAAAAGCTCAGAAGAAGCGCGCATAATATGGCGAGAAAAACGGTAAAGGTTCAAAAGACAAATGCCATGAGGGAGCTTGATGCTGCCGGTATTGCTTATGAGTTTCAATCTTACGAGGTAGACGAAGACGTTCCTTCTGGTGAGTTGGGAACTCATATTGCTGAGATGCTTGGAGAAGATCCAGATGCTGCGTTCAAAACGCTTGTCTGCGTATCTTCAAGTGGAGAGCATGTGGTGTGCTGCATTCCTGTAGATCAAGAACTTGATCTTAAAAAGGCTGCAGCTGCTTCCGGTCAAAAGAACCTTTCCATGTTGCCTGTTAAAGAGCTTGAGGGTTTAACGGGTTATGTTCGTGGTGGCTGTACTCCCGTTGGTATGAAGAAGCAGTTTCCCACTATAATTGACGAGACTGCTCAGCTTTTTGAGCTCATTCATATCTCTGGCGGAAAACGCGGACTAAGTCTGACGCTTTCTCCAGAGGATTTAGCTTCATTTGTATCGGCTACGTTTGCAGATATTGTTCGAGAGGTGCACTAGTGGCATATCAGCCCAAACATATGCGACTTTCAGCAGAGTCTTCTGATGGAACCTTATCTGAAGAAACTCTGAGCAAGGCTCTTGATCAGACCTTTGATGAGCCTCCTGTAGTGGACAACATTGTTGTTCCAGAGACGTTTCATCAGCCAATTGAAGATGAGGCGTTTGAGCAGATTGTGAGCCAGAAGCTCGAAGAAGTTGCCGCTGAAGAGGAAAAATCTTCGGGAGAAGACGCTCTTGCTACAGAGGGTAGATTTGTTTCAGACAGCTCTTATAGTGAAAAAGACTCCACTGATAAAGAGGATGCCTCTAAGCAGAAAGATTTGAGTCGTTCTACCTCTATGATGAGCGTACTTGTTCTTATTAGCCGAATTACAGGTTTTCTAAGAACTTGGGCCCAGGCATTTGCTATGGGAGCTACGGTCCTTGCAAGCTGCTATTCCATTGCAAATACCCTTCCTGACCAGCTCTATGAGCTTGTTGGTGCAGGTATGCTCACCACGGCTTTCTTGCCGGTATATCTTTCTATCAAGAAGAAGGTTGGACAGGATGAGGCAAACGCCTACACCTCCAACTTGCTTTCCATTGTTGTTGTTGCAACTGGACTTGTTGCTGTTCTAGGTTTCTTCTTTGCTGCAGAAGTGGTGTATACACAGTCCTTCTCGGCAGGTGCTGATTTTGACCCAACGCTGGCAGTGTACTTCTTTAGGTTCTTTGTTATTGAGGTTATGCTGTATTGTTTCTCCACCATTTTCTCTGGTGTTTTGAATGCAGAGCGAGACTATCTCTGGCCAGCGGCGGCACCTATTTTTAATAACTTTGTGACTACGGCATCGTTCTTTGCATATGCTTTCTTGGTTAACACAAACCTTGAGCTGGGTCTTCTTATTCTTGCACTGGGAAATCCCCTGGGCGTCTTAATTCAGGTTCTGATTCAGGTCCCGTCACTTAAGCGCAAGGGGATCAAGCTTTCGTGGAGAATTAATCTCAAAGATCCCGCACTTAAAGAGACGCTTAAGATTGGCGCACCTGCTCTGATTGTTGTAGTTGCCACGTTTGTAACTATGTCGGTGCAGACAAGCTCTCAGCTCAGCGTTTCCGCATCTGGCGCTTCCATTGCGGCGTACGCTCGCCTTTGGTACACGCTGCCATATTCCATTTTGACGGTACCTATTACCACAGCCCTCTTTACCGAGCTATCTGATAGCTGGGCAAAAGAGAATATGGATCAGTTCAAGAAAGACTTTAAGCACGGTATCAACCAGATTCTTTTCTTTACCGTGCCGTTCATGATGTACCTAATGATCTTCTCGATGCCCCTTGTTTCTATTATTGGAGCAAGCAAGTTCACTGAAGATCAGCTGCTGTTAACCCAGCAATTCTTGATTGGTCAGTCGCTTGCTTTGCCTCTGTATGGCATTGGTATGTACCTGCAAAAAGTCTGTTCTGCTATGCGTCGCATGACGCTTTATGCGGTTTCGGCAACGCTCGGTTCTGTCGTGCAGGTTTTGGTGCTGTTGGTGGGTACTTCTCACTTTGGCATGATGTTTGTAGCAACTACCTCGGCCATCTTCTACGTGGTCATTGACACCATTATGTTGATTAGCCTGCGTAAGCACCTTGGTCAGATCGGACTTACGTCCATGGTGTTTGCGTTTGTCCGTTCAATTCTTTTTGGCCTTGCAGGATCAGCAGCAGCACTTCTGATTATGGTGGGTCTACGCGCCGTTATTGGCGTACCAGATGGACGAGCGCTTTATGGCGTGCTGTATTGCATCTTTGCAGGTATCCCAGCTGTTTTGGTAACCTATGGCTTGGCAATCCTCTTCAAATCACCAGAGTCCGCCATGCTGCGTTCACTGGTTTCTCGCGTAAGGTCATAGCATGGCCAGAAGCGGCGCAAAAAACGGTAAAGATAGCTCTCAGAACAATCTTGACCCCAACTACGTGCCTTCGGGGGCACCGGGTCTTGCACCGTCATTTTCTTCCGAACCTTCAGATGACCTGGTATCCATCAGAGAACAGGTTGATCAGGTTCCTACTAATCCAGGATGTTATCTCTGGAAAGATGGTTCCGGCAAGGTTATCTATGTAGGCAAAGCTAAAAACCTGCGTGCTCGCATGAGGCAGTACGTCACACTTCAAGATGACCGTGCTAAGATTCCTTTGATGATGCAGGTTGTGCGCAGTTTTGATTACATTGTGGTAGAAAACGAGCACGAAGCGCTGGTGTTGGAGCGCAATCTTATTGCTCAGTATCGCCCGTACTTCAACGTAGACTTTAAAGACGATAAGAGTTATCCCTACATTGCTATTACCGAGTCAGACACCTTCCCAGCAATTAAATACACGCGCGAGAAGCACAAGAAGGGTACGCGCTATTTTGGTCCCTACACTGATTCTTATGCTGCGCGTCAGACTATTGAGACACTCAGAAAAGTAGTACCTATCTGCTCCGCTACGTGCGTAGAGTGGAAGCGCGCTAAACGTCTGCTAGAAAAAGACCCTGACGGCGCAGCCGTTGCTAACCTGCTGCTGGCAAAGAAGGGGCGTCCCTGTTTTGACTACCACGTAGGCAAGGGTCCTGGTGTGTGCGTGGGAGCCATTGATACCGTTTCCTATGCAAAGAACGTCAGGCAGGTAGAGAACTTCCTCCGCGGAAATCGCTCCGAGATTGTCTCTGAGCTCAAAGACCAGATGCAAGAAGCCGCTGCTGAACTGGATTTTGAAAAGGCAGCTCGACTCAAATCCCGTCTGACTTCACTCTCTGATCTCGATGACCGCCAGCAAGTCACGTTTCCTACCTCAGTCAACATTGACCTCATTGGTATTTATCGAGAAGAAACCATCTCTGCTGCCTGCGTGTTTGTTGTGCGAGAAGGTCGTACCATTCGCTCAGTTGAGTTTATCCTGGACAAAGGCTTGGACGTTTCCGAGGAAGAGCTGGTTTCGGGCTTCTTGAAGCGCTACTACGACGAAACCGCTGACATTCCCGCAGAGGTTAACCTGCCCATCGATCTTCTCGACGCAGAGGTTTTGTCCGAGTGGTTGACACAAAAACGAGGCCACAACTGCGTGCTTCACCACCCACAACGCGGCGAGAAGTTCCGTCTTCTTCAGATGGCTTCCGCTAACGCTCGTCATGCGCTGATGCGCCACATGATTCGCACGGGTTATGCTGACGACCGTACTAACCAGGCGCTTCTTCAGCTTGAAAGCGCACTTGCGCTTGACGCGCCACCACTGCGCATTGAGTGCTTTGATATCTCTACGCTTCATGGCAACTTTACCGTTGCATCTATGGTGGTCTTTACTAACGGAAAGGCTGATAAGAGTCAGTATCGACGCTTTAAGATCCGCGCTGAGCTTGATGAGGCAAACGACTTTGTCTCAATGACAGAGGTCCTGGGCAGAAGGTATAGTCCGGAACGCATGGCAGATGAGCGCTTTGGCTCACGACCTGATTTGCTGGTAGTTGATGGTGGTAAGCCTCAGCTGACCGCCGCTATCAATCAGCTTAACGAGCTAGGCTTGGATATTCCTGTCTGCGGCCTTGCTAAGTCTGACGAGGAAGTCTTTGTGCCTTGGGACGACACACCAATTGTGTTGCCTACAGGATCGGCCTCTTTGTACCTTATCAAGCAAGTCCGTGATGAGTCTCACCGTTTTGCAATTACGTTCCATCGTGAGCTTAGAGATAAGGCAATGACCGTCTCTATTCTGGACGAAATCCCTGGTGTAGGACCCAAACGTAAAAAAGACATCATGCGCCATTTTGGCTCTTTTAAGCGCTTAAAGGCTGCAAGTGTTGAGGACATCTCTCAGGTAAAAGGTGTTTCTGTGAACTTGGCAGAAACTATTTATGAAGAACTCAAAGCTTGGGAAGAATCCTCTATGACTGTACATGAGAAGTTAGATGCAAGGGGAGGAACTCATGAGTAAAACAGCAGACGAGAAGATCTTGGCACTAGTAAATCCTGAGTACATTAAGCGTATTCCATTCTTTGTTCGTGGTCATGCAACAAGCAAGTCTTGCGAACTTATCGCTCGGGAGTATCCAGAGCTTTACGCTACATTTGAGGGTGAACCTAGTGCTCAACAAGTTGAAGAGATGACAAAGATTATCAACGAGCTCTTTGAGCAAAGGATGAAGAAGCACAATCTCTAATACCAAATCAAGCAATAGAGTTATTTGTTTTTCAAATATCTAGTATGTGAAATACTTACTGGTGTTGTGTATTTTTTTGCATTTAACATTAAATTTATCCCGATAACAGAATAAAACTTTTGAGTCTTACATTCTTTTTATTTATTATTAGTTGATAGATACCTGTTTAGTGTTTGGAGGGTATTTTGAAGAATAATAAATTGTGCTTTAGCCTTATTGCTCTATTCCTAATCTTTTGTGTCTTTTTTACGCCAATCCAGGTTTCCGCAAGAGATATTCCTTTAAAGAAGGTTGAAGAGCTTACCGCTACTATAATTCCAGAGCTTCTAAGCGTGAATAATATTTCTACTGAATCAAACGAATATGAGTTGCGAAACTACATACCTGAATATATATATTCGCCAAATGGTCTAATTGAAAGGCCGGTAGTCTATTTCCCGGTGTATTCAAATGGAACTGTAGTTGCAAAGATTGCTGGCATTTATGATTCGATTAATGATGGATACGCCTACTGTTCTTCAATAGGGTCGGTTGAAATTTTAAATATGTCGACACAATATTTCTCTAAAGGTATATATGTCGATATAAAGGATGATTGTTTTTATACTGATGGAAAGACATTTATCTCAATGACTTCGGGCACAATATCAACCATTAACGATTTTGATGAAGACTGCCAAAACATTTTAAACAACTTCTTTTTAACGTTTGATTGGACAAGCCTATCTCTGTATAAAACAGAGTGTAATAATTCAGTATGTAGAGTTCAGAGTTTTGATTCAAATAAAGTTCTTATAAAATTATTAAGTTATCGCAAAGGAAATAGTCTAATTTCTTAAGGATATTCGTACAGATAGTGTAATTACGTCTTACAAACTTGACAGTCTTTCTTTGTAGAGCTAGTTACAAGATAAAGAAATAGCAAAATTAGATGGTGTTGTGTATGAATTTGACCAAAGAGGTATAGCTAGAAAAGTAACAAACTCAAATATCATTTCAGTGCCAAATGGCGAAAGCAGTTCTAATGAGGTGACAGCAGATGAAGCGTAGAAAAAGGTTTGTAAAAGGTCTGTCATTATTAGTAGTTCTTGTTATTTGTGGCTTACTGATTAACAACTGGTTTTTTAAGTTGAATACTATGAGGCTACCAGAGTTAAAAAAGCAGGCAGCTCAGTATGTTGTGCAACAATACGAGAATAAGAGAAATGGTCTTAAGTCTGATTTTGGATCCGCAGAAAATATTGACTTAGAGACCGCTACTATCTCTGGCCCATTTTTGGGCGTTAGCAAAGATGGTCCAGTAATAATGAACATAACGCTCTATTGGACAATAAGTTCCCATGGAGTTCTTATTGGAACTGTTGAGCAAGATTTGGGAGTCTTTGCTATAAGCGCATTTACGGGATCTTCATCAGAACTGTGGATTCAAACAAGGAATGCTGGATTGCTGCAAGAAATGAATAAGCAAAAGCTACCGTGCTTAGTTTGGTCAGTTGCAGGAGAAAATGGATGGCCTCCAAGCTACCGATCAGATGGTTATTATGGCCGCTATAGTCCAGCTGACGGAGATTTCGAAGTTATAAAAGAAGATGCATATCACGTATCGGAAATTATTAGCTTCCGATTAGGGGAAGAACACTTGGACTTTATGGCGAACCCTGAACGAATCCTGGATTTAACCAAGTAATTTCAAAGCGTTTTCGCTGTTCTAAAACAAGAGTTGGTCCGATTTTGGACTGACTCTTGTTTAATCTCCACAACATATCCGTAATTTCTAAAGGCAAACGGTAGTAAAACATCGGTAAACGGT
>CALKRF010000048.1 GCA_937990665.1 uncultured Atopobium sp. | reverse complement strand
AGTTGCAGGTTCTGCTCAGGCACATCGGGGCGCTGAGGAGCCTGTGGAACGTTGTTTGCCATGACTAGTTCTCCTTAGGGAAGGAAGGAGGAACTGGAGCGCCGGGTACAGTTGGAGCTGCGGGCGCCGCAGGTGCTGCTGGAGCCGCAGGTGCTGCTGGAGCCGCAGGTGCTGCTGGGGCCGCAGGTGCTGCCGGTGCAGCGGATGCAGTTGGGGCCGCAGGTGCTGCCGGTGCAGCGGGTGCAGCGGGGGCCGCAGGTGCAGCGGCTACAGGCGCGCCAGGAATGACTGGCTGAACAGCGGCACCGTCCTTTGTGGCGGCCATATCCTGAGCAATATCAGCAGAAACGCCAGGAGCGCCAGCCTCAAGGCCAAGGAATACTTCCTCAAGAGAAGCATTGCCGCGAATCTCGTCCGTTTTCCCTGCAGCAAGAAGCTTACCCTGACGAATAATTGCAATTTTATTGCAGAGTTTCTCGACAACTTCAAGAACGTGTGACGAGAAGAACACGGCAGATCCACGGTCAGCAAGCTCATGCAGCATTTTCTTTAGCTCGAAGCTTGCTGCTGGATCCAGGCCAACAAACGGCTCGTCCAAAATGATGAGCTTTGGCTCGTGGAGCAGGGCGGAAATCAGAACCAGCTTCTGCTTCATACCGTGAGAGTAGCTGCCAATAGCGTTTGCCAGGGAATCGGTGATGCCCAGGCGGTTGGCCAGCGTTGTAATACGCTCGACGCGATTCTCCGCAGGAACGCCAAAAATGTCACTGACGTAATTGAGGTACTTGATGCCGCTCATGAACTCGTAAATGTCTGGGTTATCTGGAACGTAAGCGATAACCTGCTTTGTTCCTACAGGGTCAACCAGCACGTTCTTGGAGTCCACAAAAATGACACCGCCCTCAAATGGCTGAGCACCAACGATGGACTTGATAAGCGTGGTTTTACCTGCGCCGTTGTGGCCGATAAAACCGTAGATGTCGCCAGGCATAACGTCGAGCGAAAGATCAGAAACGGCCACCTTAGAGCCGTACTTCTTGGTGAAGTGCTGAACGCTCAACACGGGAACAACCTCGCCAGGAGCCGCTTGAGCTGGGGCTGGGGCTGGAGCTGGTGCTGCTGGGGCTGGGGCCGGTGCAGCAAAAGCTGCAGACGCAGTAGGCGTAGCGGCGGGAGCAGCGGGCGCGGGAGCCGCAGGGGCTGCTGGTGCTGCGGGAGCAGTGGGAGGTACGGGAGCGTTAGGAACAGGTGGCTGTGGGATGTTGTCGGCCATGTTAGTTTCCTTCTTCCATCTTATCTTTCTTGTTCACACGAGTGTCTTGAGCTTTTGGAGAGCGCTTTGCTCTTCTCAGGGCATCGCGAAGAATCCATTCTACCTGAGCATTGGTTGAACGCATATCATCTTGCGCCCAGCGCTCAACCGCCTCCCAGACTTCTGGAGCAACACGAAGTGGATATTGTTTGCGAGGTGCCATGGGTTTCTCGCCATGCTTTACTGCTGCAAGGAACCGGTGTTAAGCACAGGCTGAGCTTCGGACTCGCCGCAGAGAACGACCATGAGATTAGAAGCCATGACGGCCTTGCGGTCCTCGTCGAATTCAACGACGCCATTCTCGGAAAGCTGAGTGAGGGCCATGTCAACCATGGAAACGGCGCCCTCGACGATCTTTTTACGTGCAGCGATGATTGCCTCTGCCTGCTGGCGGCGGAGCATTGCCTGCGCAATCTCGGGAGCATAGGAGAGGTGAGTAAGACGAGCGTCGTCAACGGTGATACCAGCAACGGAAAGGTTGCGGCTCAGCTCGGACTGAAGCGCCTCGGAGACTTCCTCGATGTTGGAGCGCAGAGTAATTGCGGTATTGGACTCGGACTCGTCCTCCATATGGTCGTAGCTGTAGATGCTCGCGACGTGCCTGAGCGCGGTCTCTGCCTGCATAGCAACGTAGCTGTCGTAGTCGTCGACGTCAAAGAGAGCCTTTGCGGTATCGCTCACGCGCCAAACAACAACCTCGGCGATTTCGATTGGATTGCCCATACGATCGTTGACCTTGAGAACGTCGCCGTTCAGCGTGCGAGCACGGGTGGAAATGATGGAGGTGTGCACGTTCACACTGGGAGTAACGCCTGCAGCGAGAGAAGAGAGGTCGCCCACGTTTGTAGACAGGGTCTTGGCATAGTAAGGATTTGCCCAACGAAGGCCCTCGTCCTTAACGGTGCCAATATACTTACCAAACAGCACGCACACCTTTGCCTGACCAGGCTGAAGGCTGAATAGTCCGCTCGAAACAAACAAACCTGCAAAGAAGAATACCAGCGCGCCAATAATGCTTGGGAATGATGGATCTAGGCGAGGATTTCTGTCTGCAGCTATAGCGCTGAGTACAAAACTTACCAAAAACAGTGCTGCAACTGCAAAAAGAGCAATGGTAATCAGCAGGAACAGCCAACCACTCTTGGATTTGATGATTTTCTCGGTGCTCATAAGATCTCCTTTGTGACAATGAGCCTTCTGTTGGCATCATTGTGATATCACATTGATTGCAAGTCAAGAGAAATTTTATTTAAATATTGTTCAAAAATTGCAGGTGAAAGGGTGGTTTTGTTGGCCTCGGAGCGCGGAGAGAGGTGAGCGGTGAGAAAAACGCTAGATGTGGCGCGTGGCGAGAAGAACGCTGCATGTGGTGCCTGGTGAGAAGGTCGCTGCATGTGGCACCTGGTGAGAAGGTCGCTGCACGCAACGAGAAGGTCATCTCTTCGAAACAGTCACCGACCTGCAAGGCTTGGATCAAGCGCGCCTGATTTCTGCAAAGAATCTGTAACTTTTGCCTGAAAGCATCAAAGAATCGGTGGATTCTGCCTGATTTCATCAAAGAATCTGTGTTCCAAACACAGATTCTTTGCACTTTTCAGGCGGACCTTTCGTGACGTGACTTTTGAATCCGAGGTTAGTTTCATGAGCACTCTCATGGAGCCTGATTTTCTCGTCATGTCTGAATGATTTGCCGGAAAAGTGCACCAAGTCTGAGTGATTTGCCGGTTTTTCTCACCATGTCTGAGTTGTTTTACTCAGACATGGTGAACTTTTCAGGCTCGCAATCAGAACCAATCAAAAGATGGTAGAGAAACAGCTTGGTCGAACAAAAACACACCTCGGGAGAAGCCCCAAGGTGTGTTCGGTGTGCACTATTACCTGCACGCAGCCGGCGTTGAGCGCGTCGCGCTAGTCAATACGAGCGTCTACCTCAAGCCAACCGAGCTGGTCTATGTTACTCTTGACGTGCTCGCAGGACTTGCGCCATGCCTCAATCTCGGAGTCGGAGAGCTCGGGCACAAAGACCTTCTCGACACCATTGGCGCCGATAACTGCAGGAAGTGAAGAGTAGAAGCCAGAAACGCCATACACGTCGGTGAGCAGCGTGGAGACTGGCGTGATCAGCTTGGTGTCGTGGACAACGGCCTTGATGACCTCGACGGCGCCGTTTGCAATGGAGTACTCGGTGCACTGCTTGCCGCTGTAGGTGACGTAACCGCCCATGCGTCCGGCCTGTTCAAGCTCTGGAAGGTCAAAGGTCTTGCCCGTCTGAGCTGCGACTTCGTCGAGGGTGAGGCAGCCAATGGAAACGTGTGACCAGCAAGCAAACATACCATTACCATGCTCGCCAAGCATCCAAGCGTTGATGCAAGATGCTGGATAGCCGGTAGCGCCGGAAAGCGCATGGCGGAGTCGAGCAGAGTCCAGCGTGGTACCTGAGCCGATGACCTTATTTGGATCGGCGCCAGTCAGATACTGAAGCTCAGTGGTAACAACGTCGCATGGATTTGCAATGTTGACCCAAACGCCGTCAAAGCCAGCGTCTGCAATGCGCTTGGCAAACTTCTTGGCCTCATCAGTAGTAACAAAAAGCTCGCCATCGCGGTTTCCTGCAGCAGCAGCCACATGACCAGCGGCGTTAACAATAATGTCGCAACCAGCAAGCTCCTCATAACGGTCATCAAGCTCAAAAACGCGAGCAGGGTGTGGATAAAATGGCATTGCATCCAGCAGGTCGTTTACCTGAGCTTTGCACAGGACTTCGTTTGTATCACTAATAAAGAGCTCGGTAACAAGTCCCTGGTAAAGCAGGGCATTTGCAACATGTGCGCCAACATGATTAGCGCCGATAATACCAATTTTGCTGATGAGAGCCATAGTCCACCTCTTTTGTCTTGGCAAAATACTGTGCTTGTTAGCTTAACGGTTTTCTAGATAAACGGGAAACGATACAAAAAATGAAACATATTAGATACAACAATCCCCCCAACGTGCCATTTAAGCCCGCAAACGGTATAGTAGTAACCCAAGATTTGGAGAGGAACTATGGGATACAAGACACCAACATGCTCTATTGCGCGTAGTTGCGGAGGCTGTGAATGGCTTTCGGTCCCCTATCCTATCCAACTTAAACGCAAGCAGGAGCAGGTAGAAGAACTTCTCACCCCGCTGGCAAGCATCAATAACGTAACTATCGAGCCCATCCGTGGAATGGACGAGCCTCTGGCGTATCGTCATAAGGCAGCCACACCATTTGCGCCGGGTAAGGGCCGTACGGTTCGCTCCGGTTTTTACGCAAGCGGAACGCACAAGATTATTGCTTCAAAGGAATGCCTGGTAGAAGATGGGCGAGCTCGCGCCATCCTCAATGACGTGGCGTATCTTGCTGGCCAGTTCAACATCCATGCCTACCAGGAGGATCGCGGCAAGGGAGCGCTTCGCCACGGCGTGGTGCGCTGCGGATATGCCACCAACGATGTCATGCTGGTACTGGTGGTCAACGGCCAACATCTACCTCACGAGCAGGAGTTTATTGCTGCACTTCGCAAGGCGCACCCCGAGCTGACCAGCATCTTCTTGAACGTCAACCAGAAGCGCACCAACGCAATCTTAGGGCGAGAAACCCGTCTGCTTTGGGGCTCAACATCCATGAGCGACAAACTTTTGGGCTGCACGTTTGAGATTGGCCCAACCAGTTTCTACCAGACAAACCCTCAGCAAACTGAGGTGCTCTACCAGCTGGCCATCGACGGCGCGCTAGCCGGCTCCGCGCAGGCCAGCACCGCGTTGACCGGCGTTTCCACTCAGACAGCCACTTCCGCGCAAACCGGCAACCTGCGAGTTCTTGATGCTTACTGCGGCACGGGAACCATTGGACTTTGCTTGGCACACGCCGCTGAAGCTCAAGGCATCAACCTCTTGCTCACTGGCGTTGACCAGGTTGAGAACAACATTCAGATGGCTCGCAGAAACGCTCGAAACAACAAACTTGAAGCTGAATTTATCTGCGACGATGCCACTCGCTACATGCAGGCGCTGGCAAAAGATGGTCAAAACTTTGATGTCATTATTCTTGACCCGCCTCGCGCTGGTTCCACGCCCACCTTCCTCAAGGCAACTGCCCAGCTAGCCCAGAAGAAAATCGTGTACGTGAGCTGCAACGTTGTGACGCAGGCCAGAGACCTCAAAGTTCTTCTCGACAGCGGGTTTGCCATTGAGCGCGTAACACCTGTGGACATGTTCCCTCACACCAAGCATGTGGAGTGTGTTGTGGTGCTTTCTCGGGTTTAGATTAAAGGCACAAATTGAATTGAGCAGCTATGAAAACGGTAGAATTTGGAAAACAACATAACGACGTAATCATGCTACTTCATGGTGGCGGTTTATCTTGGTGGAATTATAAAGCCGAGGCTGAACTGCTGAAGAATCAATATCACGTTGTGCTGCCAATCCTTGACGGACATGCAGGCAGCGACAATGATTTTATAAATATTGAGAAAAACGCAAGTCGGATCATTTCTTTTATTGATAAAGAATTTGGAGGCTCGGTCCTACTTATTGGAGGACTGTCCCTTGGCGCGCAGATTTTAGTAGAAATGCTGACGCAACGAAACTCAATTTGCCAAAACGCTGTCATTGAAAGTGCATCTGTCATTCCGTCCAAGCTGACAAATGCCCTGATTAAACCAATGTTCTCTCTAAGTTATGGCTTAGTGAAAAAGAAGAGCTTTGCTCAAATGCAATTTGACTATCTTCATATTCGTAAAGATTTATTTGAAGACTATTATCGGGACACGTCACAAATCTCAAAAGAGAACATGATTGCATTCTTGGAAGCAAATACATCCTATGAGATAAAATCCGGCCTTCAAGATGTCCACGCCAAAGTCCGTATACTTGTCGGAGAAAAAGAGCAGAAAAAGATGATCTGCTCAGCAGAACAATTGCATAAAACACTGCCTGGTAGCGTTCTTGAAATAAAGAAAGACTTATATCACGGCGAGTATTCCATCAATCACCCCGAAGAGTATACAAAAGAACTTCTAGACATGATTTGCTACATATCTTCGAACAGTTCATCTGTGGTGTTGTAGGATGTTGCTTGAATTTTACCTGACATGATATCTCGTGCTTCTTCCATAGCAGCCAGTGTCTCAGCATTAAACTTTGGGATTTCCACTTTAAAAGGAAGGCCGCCGTGCAAAATGCACTGGCGCAAGAAGATGTTTACGGCACTTGACATATCGATGCCAAGGTTTTTAAACAGTTCATTTGCTTCTGTTTTGACATTACTATCGATGCGAATTTGAGTAGGACTTGTTGCCATAGTATCAGCTCCTTTTAAGGTGATTTTGATACAAATGGTATACGTTGTCAATCAATAAACAGATGTATTCTCGATTTGTTTTGTTTGTCCGACGTTATTTTTTCCTTGAATTCTCAAAGCAAGTGTAACGTTTAATGATGGTAGACTTCTCAAAGGCACTTACAACTCAGGAGCTCCCGTGATTATAAAAAACGAAATACCTCTTTTAGAATATGACGATACCTCCTCAGAGGTTATTTCAGCAGATCACGAATGGACCGCAGGCCAGCTGCCAGAAAAGTGCCTCTTTGCATTTCTCGGAGACGTTGTCCATGATTACGCCAACCAGCACGGAGCAGAAGTCGTAGAAACAATCGTGACCGTTTCTCGAGATATTAAAGTCTACGTTTTAGATTCATATGGCGAGAAAATCTGTTTAGTTCAATCCCCTACTGGATCTGCTTCATCCACACAGGTAATGGACATACTGGTTACCTGTGGATGTAAGAAAATAATTGCAGTTGGTTCATGCGGCGTTCTAAAAGAGATACAAGAAAATGCCTTTCTCGTCCCAACCAAAGCTCTTAGGGCGGAAGGGACGTCCTATCACTATCTTCCAGCATCAAGATATATAGAGCTCGACGAAGATCCAATTTCTGTCATAGAAGAGACCTTCAAAAAAGACGGCCTCTCTTTTGAAACGTGCACCACCTGGTCTACTGACGGTTTCTTCCGTGAGACAAAGGAAATGGTTGAGTATCGCCTGCAAGAAGGATGCTCAGTTGTAGAAATGGAATGCTCGGCACTAGCCGCCTGCTGCAGAAAACGAGGAGCTCAGTTTGGACAGTTCCTTTTTACGGCAGACTCTTTGGCAAACGTTCATGAATATGACGAGAGGGACTTTGGTAAAGATTCGCATGAAAAGGCGCTGCTTCTTGGCCTGGAAATACTAAAAAACTTTACCTAAACCATTACTGGATACCTGCGCTTACTGCGTTTCGTAAAATTTAAGCGTACAATTGTTGATGTGCACTACTTAGCTTTTCATCAGAGCATTTTACAAACAGTGAGGCTCGTATGAAAGTTCAGCAGCTCATTAAAGAAACGTGCGCGATAGTCTCCGAGGGCCTCGGCACGGCAAAAGCAGATCAGATTGCACAGGAAGCTCAAACGCGATTCAAGGCGCTCTGTACAGAAAATGCATCCGATTCCAAAGAACTCCGTGCTCACTCTTTCAAACGCATTTACCCTGGTATTGCAATATATGAAGCTCTACGCGTAGAGGGCATCCCACAAGAAAAGGCCGTCTGGTATATTCGCGAATATTTCCAGCGCTTTGCTGCCAAACGAGTCCCACTCTTCCAATGGGCCATCAAAACGTTTGGCCTTGCACGCAAGTTTCCTCGCCTCTTTAAATCAGGTATCGAGAAAAGCTGCACATCAAATGCTGGATTTGCCTTTGAATATCCAGAAAGTCATGGTAACGAAGCGCGCCTTAACATTGTAAGCTGCCCCTACTATGAGACAACCAAAAAATATGGCTGCCCCGAAATAACCGCTGCATACTGTGATAGCGACGATGCAGGATACGGTAATTTGCATCCACAGCTTATCTGGGGCCGCACAAAAACCATAGGCCACGGTGGCGATTGTTGCGATTTTCTCTTAGAGTATAAGGAGAACTAACCGCAGGTAGACGCTGTTTGCCTGCACCGTCGCTAAAATTTTGTCATCTACATGACGTGATTTGAGCACGTTTACTAGGAGTTTTTTATGCAAGAAAATCGTATGTTTTCCGACGTCAAGCAGGCAAAGAGACTAACTCCAGCTTGGCTTAGTCCCTTTTTAGCCGTTTTCTTGTTGGTCGTTGGGCAAATTATTGGCGCCATTGTAATGACCATCTCAGCAGCTCTTATTATTGCCCCTTACTACATGGCGCACCCAGATCTTCCAGATCGTCTTTCCGATTCCCTCAATCTGAGAGAGATTTTTGGAGACTACTATCTTCTGGTAACGCTTCTTTCCTTTGTCTTTATTACAGGTCTCTTTTTCCTGTGGGTAAAACTCTTTGAAAAACGTCCGATTGTTACCCTAGGATTTTACAAAGACAACTGGAAGAAAGAACTGTTCAAAGGCTTTGGTCTAGGAATTCTTCTCTTCTCTATTGTGATGCTGATTCTCATTTTGACCGGATCTTATCAATTAGTTGGCACTACTTTTACGCCTTATGCATTCGGCTTTGTTCTTCTCACCATTCCGTTTTGGCTGATTCAGGGCGGAACAGAAGAACTTATCACGAGGGGCTGGCTTCTTCCTGTCATGGCAGAGAAGTCCAACAAAATTATTGCAATCGTGGTTTCGAGCAGTCTATTTGGTCTTCTCCATATGTTTAACAGCGGCTTTACCATGCAATCTCTGATTGACCTAATTCTTTTTGGCATCTTGGAAACGTTCTACATCATCAAAACAGACAATCTCTGGGGAGCTGCTGGCATTCACGGAGCCTGGAACTTTGCCCAAGGCAATATCTTTGGCGTTCTGGTAAGCGGTAGCACTACAGGCAGTTCTTTGCTGCAGTTTGCTCCTGGCAGTGGCCCGGATTGGCTTACCGGCGGTAGCTT
>CALKRF010000047.1 GCA_937990665.1 uncultured Atopobium sp. | reverse complement strand
AAGTACTTTTGCATAGCGCTCCTTTCGTTGGAGAGCATGCTAAAGAGTGATTTTGCGCCTATTCTGACCAGCGCTTGTCCAATTTCTGACAAAGAAAATTTGTGTAGGCGCATTTTTGTTGTATATGTGCAGCTAGGCAGAAAACAACGCATCAAACTTTTATCTAGTTGCTGAGCAAGCAATCAAAAGGCAAAAAATACTGTGATAAAATCTACACAATTGCGGGCATCGCCAAGTGGTAAGGCAATGGCTTCCCAAGCCATCATCCGCGGGTTCGAATCCCGTTGCCCGCTCCAATGACATACAAGAGCCCTTCGGGGCTCTATTTATGGACAAGATTGAAATTTGGCGTTGTGAAGAAGGCTGTTCGGGTAGAAGTGGAACGGAAATACTTTGGATATATCGCCAAAACGTTTGCTCTTAATTTCTTGAATTAAGTGGATCGATGGTTGAAGGGAACAAGATGGCACAAATTCCTATGACAGACCAAGAGGTAAAGATTGCCCTTGATGCACTGTCTGATCAGATTGATAAATATGCTGAGCTTCTTGTGAAGAAGGGATGCGCAATTTCTGAGGGAAGTCAGCTGGTAATTAACGCTTCAATTGAGATTGCTGATTTTGCTCGTAGAGTTCAGCGCGCAGCCTATGCAGCTGGTGCAGAATTTGTCACGGTTATTTGGGGCGATCAAGAGTCCTCAAGAATCATGTACGAAAACGTAGATCTAGCTCGTCTTTCTAAAACTCCAAGCTGGAAGATTGAGCAGCTTAACTCCCTCGCAGAGCAGGGTGCAGCATTTTTGTTCCTCTCGTCTGATGACCCAAATGGGCTCAAGGGTATTGATCCAGAAAAGCCAGCTGCCGTTTCTCGTGCAAGAAACCTGGAGTGCGACGTCTTTAGAAATGGCATGGACTTTGGTAAAAACGTTTGGTGTATTGCTGGCGTTCCTGCAGCTGAATGGGCAAAGGTAATTTTCCCAGAGCTTTCTGAGGCTGAGGCAATCTACAGGCTTTGGATTGCTATTTTGGACGTTGCTCATGCAAGTGGAGAAGATCCTCAGAGTGCTTGGGAGACCCATAATGCAACGTTTGAGAAGACCAAGCGCTTCATGAATTCTCATCAGTTTGAAGAGCTTCGTTATGAGTCTTCAAATGGAACTAACCTGACTATTGGCATGAACCCAGGCCATCTTTGGGAAGGTGGCGCTGGCAAGACTCAGGACGGAACATTGTTCTTCCCTAACATTCCTACTGAGGAAGTCTTTACCACGCCAAATTATCGCAAGGTAAACGGTACAGTCCACTCCGCGCTGCCGCTGATTCACGCTGGCCAGATTGTTAAGAACTTTTGGTTTACCTTCAAAGACGGCGAGGTTGTTGACTACGGCGCTGAACAGGGCAAGGACGTTCTGACCTCTATTGTTTCTCAAAAGGGTGGCAAGTACCTGGGAGAATGTGCGCTTATCTCCAAGAACACGCCTATTCGCCAGAGCGGTATTTTGTTCTACGACACTCTCTATGACGAGAACGCTAGCTGCCACTTAGCACTTGGAATGGGCTTCCCAGAGTGCCTGGAAGGTGGCCTAGAGATGAACCCTGATGAACTCTTGGCTCATGGCGTCAATCAGAGCACAACACACGTCGATTTTATGATTGGTGCAGACGATTTGAATATTTGGGGAATTTCTGCCGATGGAAAAGAAACACCAATTTTCGTAAATGGACAATGGGCATGGGAGTAAACTGCTACACTATCCTAGTTGCGTGGTAAAATTGCCACGCCCGATAATGGGCCGTTAGCTCAGTTGGTAGAGCAGGGGACTTTTAATCCCAAGGTCTAGGGTTCGAACCCCTAACGGCCCACCAGGTAATTCAAAGGTCGGGTACCATAGTGGTACTCGACCTTTTCTTTTACGAGCAGAAGGAGTCTCATCGTGGTAGATCGCTACACCGGCAAAGAAATGGGCCACATCTTTTCTTTGGAGAACAAGTACGCCGTTTGGCAGGAGATTGAAGTCCTTGCGTGCGAAGCACAGGCTGAGCTTGGTGTTATTGGCATTTCTCGCGAAGAGGCAGCTTGGATTCGTGAGCACGCAGCGTTTAACCGCGCTGAGGTAGACGAGATTGAGGCTGTTACTAACCACGATGTTATTGCGTTTCTGACTAACATGGGCTCCTATATTGATGCTGAGGTTCCAGAGGGTGAGCTCAAGCCAAGCCGCTGGGTTCACTATGGCATGACCTCAACAGACTTGGGCGATACCGCTCTTTGCTACCAGCTCACTCAGGCATGTGACCTGCTTATTGCTGCAGTTCGTCGCTGCGCTGCTATCTGCAAGCGTCGTGCTTTTGAGGAGCGCGACACTCTGTGTGTCGGCCGCACTCACGGCATTCACGCCGAGCCTATGACCTTTGGCATGAAGTTTGGTAGCTGGGCCTGGGAGTTCAAGCGCGATCTTGACCGTCTCAAAGACGCTCGCAAAAACGTTGCCTACGGTGCAATTTCTGGCGCTGTTGGAACGTACTCTTCCATTGATCCTTTTGTTGAGGAGTACGTTTGCGAGAAACTCGGTCTTGTCCACGATCCTCTTTCAACCCAGGTTATTTCTCGCGACCACCACGCGTACCTTGCCGGTGTTCTGGCAACCGTTGCCGCTACCTGTGAGCGCATTGCAACTGAGATGCGAGCACTGCAGAAGACCGATACCCTCGAGGCTGAGGAGCCATTCCGCAAGGGCCAGAAGGGCTCTTCCGCTATGCCTCATAAGCGCAATCCTATTACTGCCGAGAAGATCTGTGGTTTGTCCCGCGTAGTTAAGGCAAACGCACAGGTTGCCTTTGATAACGTTGCACTTTGGCACGAGCGTGACATCAGTCACTCTTCTGCTGAGCGCGTTGCCCAGGCAGATAGCTTCATTGCTCTTGATCACATGTTGTCAAAGCTTGAGTTCTTGCTTGATGGTATGGTTCTGTATCCAGAGCAGATGATGGCAAACCTCAATAAGACCCGTGGCATGCTCTTCTCGTCAAAGGTTCTTCTTGCCCTGGTAAACACTGGTATTACTCGCGAAGAGGCATACAAGATTGTCCAGTCTAACGCCATGAAGGTGTGGGGAGACATTCAGCAGTGCAAGGAAGGACCATCCTACCAGGAGCTTCTTGAGGCAGATCCAGCTTGTACGCTGAGCCACGAGGAGCTTGAGAAGATTTTTGATCCTCGTGCATTCCTTACCCGCTCAAACGTTCTGTTTGACCGTCTTGAGCATCTTGAATTGGACTAAATCGTGGCTTTGTTTGGGAATATTTCTCGTCGAAACTTCTTCAAGACGGGAGCAGCTGGCGTAGTAGTTGCTGGTGCAATTAGCATCGCAGCAGGCTGCTCCCATCAAGAGGGCTCGAGTGACGCAGGAAAGCCGCTGGTACTTGATGAGTCTTCCGGCACAAACGTGCTGGACTCCTATAGCTCAACGGAATATTCTGCTCAGCCAAGCCAGACATGGACGCTACCTTTGGGAAGCGTGCTACATCCAGCTGACGGAAATTGGATTCCCGTTACCACGGCCGGCGCATCTGCCACGCCTATGGTAAAGGGTTCTGCTCTCTCGCTGACGTCTGGCCAGGTAGTTGACGTTGTTCCTACAGCACAGATGAACAATACTACCGCCGTTATTTACGACGTCCGCTGCTCTGACTCTGTATACGCATGGGTCGAGGTGGATACCACAACCTTTGATTGGGAGCTTCTCGCCGCACCATTTTCTGACGGCAAGCTCACAGGTGACGCAAAGGTACTGTACAAGGCCGATAAAAACTGGGATCCGGCTCCATTTGCTTGCGGAGACGATAAGGTGGTTTGGCTTGTCCAGCCTTCTTCTTCTGGCGAGAAAACCCGTGAGTCTTCTCACTGCTACGTGTGGCGTGTGGGTGATTCTGAAGGAACGGATGCCGTTGAATCTCCAGGTAGATTTGCTACTGCGCCATCTATCTCTAAGGGCGTAGTCACCCTTACTCCTCGAGTTCGTGCCTCTGAGGGCACCTACTATGGCGTTACGGCGTACCTGCTGGGCGATAACCTCAAAACCAAGGTTGACCAGCTTGTTATGCCTCAATCTGTTAAGCCTTTTGCAGCAAGTCGCGTAGACGATAAGTTCATTGTGTCTGTTGAAGCAAGCTACGACTCGGGCGGTCTTTTGGGCAAGATGGGAACGTATATCTTGCCTGCTTCAGGAGAAAATCCTTACATCGTTGAACGCGAGCCTTATGCAATAGCTGCAGGTAAAGGAAGCCTTTATATTATTAAGAGTCGCGCTTCTTACGTGCTTGTTGATACACAGAATCAAACGGCAAACTGGCTTTATTCAATGGATAGAAGCGTTGATTACGGAGAATTCCCTGCCCGAGAAGGCAACTGTGATTCTTTTGTAACCTACTCGACTGTTAAAGACCCTACCAGCGGATATCCTGCTTCCGTGACAGTTCGTGTTTTTTCTTTGTAGATTATTTGTAGGCATAGCGATAGAATGAATACAAATAATTAATGAATAATCGTAATGTGCCATAAGCACATACATGCAGGGCAAAAGAAAAGGGGAGACAATGGCTTCCGACGAGAAGAAAATTCTGATTGTCGAAGATGAGAAAGTCATCCGTGACGCCGTCTCAGCATATCTTGAGCGCGAAAATTACGTTGTTAAGGGTGTTGGCGACGGTCAGAGTGCAGTTGAAGAGTTTGAGAAACATGCATTTGACCTGGTTATCCTTGACCTCATGCTTCCAAAGCTTTCTGGAGAGCGCGTTTGCCGTGCAATTAGAGATACCTCCAATGTGCCTATCATCATGCTTACCGCAAAAGGTGAGGTAGAAGACAGGATTATTGGTCTTGAGCTTGGTGCTGATGACTACCTTGTCAAGCCTTTCTCGCCTCGTGAGCTGGTGGCACGTGTTCGCGCGCTGTTCCGCCGCACGTATTCTGAGCCAGAGACTGCTGTTGACGTGCTTGATTACGGTACGCTTACCATTGATATTTCTGGTCACAAGATTCTCATTAACAACGAGGAAGTTGACCTTACTGCTTCAGAGTTTAAGCTGCTCACCACCCTTGCTCGCTATCCTGGCCGCGTGTACACACGTATGGAGCTTGTCGAGAAGGTCCTGGGCTATGACTTTGAGGGCTATGAGCGCACTATTGATTCGCACGTCAAGAATTTGCGTGCAAAGCTTGGTGATGATCCTCGTAATCCTCGCTGGCTGTTCACTGTTCACGGTGTTGGCTATCGCTTTGAGGCCGGCAACGCTAGCCACGAGTCCTAAGCTCTAGAGTTTTGGCGCTCTTCAAGAAACATCATTCAAATTCTCTTAAGAACCCTCCGGAAACTGAGGGTTCTTACAAAACTATTAAGCCTGATCCCGTTGGTACTCAGAGCTTTACTACCCGTATGGCGGCGTTCTTTGCGCTGACCGCGGTCATGACGGTTTTGGTGCTTATTTCTGTCTTGGGTATTGTGTGGGAGAGTCGCTTTACTGCTTATACCAGGGAGAACTTGCAGAATACCGTTGATAATACCGCGCTTAACATGTCTCAAGCATACGCGCGTGCAGACGGCTGGAACGCTGACGTACTGTCTATTGCGCGCCAAGCCTCATCGTCTAATCCCGATATTGGCATCCAGGTTTTAGACGTTTCTGGCGTGGTGCTGTATGACGACTCGGCGCCAAACGCACGTCGACCTGGTGTGAACAGTTCGCTCTCTGGTCCTCAGACAGGCGACGCTGTGGTGTATGCAGTTGTTCAAAACTTGCAAGGAGAAGCTGTAGGCAGCATCAGAATCTGGACGTTTGGTTCTGAGCCGTTCTTGACCCAGCGAGATATTGCATTCCGTAATGGCTCCTACCAGGCAATCAGTCTTGCTGCAGCTATTGCAATCTCACTGTCTGGATTGATTGGCATTTTGGCTTCGCGCTCGCTTACCAAGCCTATGCGTCGCATTACCGAGACGGCTGTTCAGATTAGAAGCGGCAATCTTGCAGCTCGTTCAGGTATCCGTGGCGAGAATGAACTGGGGCGCCTGGGAGAAACCTTTGATGACATGGCGTCTTCACTCGAAAGAGACATTAAGCTTGAACGCCGTTTGACCAGCGATGTTGCGCACGAACTCAGAACTCCACTCATGGCAATTATGGCTACCGTCGAAGCAATTCAAGATGGCATCTTGCCTGCAGATGAAGAGCGCCTGGAAAACATTGTGTCTGAGAGTAGACGTCTTTCTCGCCTGGTAGATGCCATGCTCCACCTTTCAAGGCTTGAGAACGGAAAGACAAAGTTCAACCCAGAAAGCGTTAATGTGGTGGCAATGGTGGCAAGTATTGTTGCTGTGCAAGAGACGCTTTTCAAGGAGAATAATCGCACGCTAACCTTTGTGGATATGACGCCCGAGGGCAACTGTTTTGTTGATATTGATTCGGACTTGATCCGAGAAGCTCTGACTAATTTGCTGAGCAACGCCATCCGCTACACCGATGACGGTGGTCATGTTGTCATAACCGTTTCAATTGACGATACCGATGCGGTTATTTCCGTGTCTGATGACGGCATGGGAATTGCTCCTGAGGACATTCCACAGACCTTCTCGCGATTCTGGCGCGCAGAAGAGAGTCGTGAGCGTGCCTCAGGCGGCCTTGGCGTAGGCCTGGCAATCACAAAAGAGATTATGGACCGTCACAACGGCACCATCTCGGTAGAATCCGAGCTTGGAAAAGGCACGACCTTCTCACTGCATCTTCCGGTGCTTACCCAAAATAATATCTCTGTTACAGAAACGTTGTTGTAGGCCGATTTTTGGGCATTTTGCCGTACAATCAAAAGTCCTGCAATACAACGCGCTTTGCGCAGAAGTGAGGTCATTGTGGCTGGAGCTGAGCTTCGTCCCGATTCGCACGGTAAGGTCCGCGATATCTACGATTGTGGCGACAAACTTTTGATGGTTGCGAGCGATCGCATTAGTGCTTTTGACTTTATCCTCCCTGATGAGATTCCTTTTAAGGGAGAAATTCTGACGCGTATTAGCGCATTTTGGTTCAATCGCTTCAAGGATCTTCTGCCTAACCACATGATTTCTGTTCTGCCAGATCAGACTCCTGAGCAGTTTGCAGATTACACTGAGTACCTTGCTGGCCGCGCTATGCTGGTAAAGAAAGCACAGACTGTGCCAATTGAGTGCATCGTCCGTGGTTACCTTACTGGTTCTGGTAAGAAGACTTACGACCAGGACGGCACCGTCTGCGGCATTAAGCTGCCTGACGGTTTGACCGAGGCCTCAAAGATTCCTGAGCCAATCTTTACCCCTTCCACTAAGGCTGAGCTTGGCGATCATGACGAGAATATCTCGTTTGAGCGTTGCTGCGAGATTGTTGGCGAAGATGTTGCTACTCAGCTGAAGGAAGCTTCGCTTGCAATTTATAAGGCCGCCGCGGAATATGCTGCAACTCGTGGAATTATTATTGCGGATACCAAATTTGAGTTTGGTTTTATCGACGGAAAACTTACACTTATTGATGAGTGCCTTACACCCGATTCGAGCCGTTTCTGGCCTGCTGAGGGTTATTCTGAGGGACACGTTCAGCCAAGCTACGACAAACAGTATGTACGCGATTGGCTGAAAGCCCACTGGGACATGCAAGGAGAGCCACCTCATCTTCCAGAAGAGGTTATTGAGGGCACGTCCGAGCGTTATCGTACGGCATTCCAGATTATTACGGGAACTGAGTTTGTACCACTGAAGGAGACCAATGTCACTGCGTGACACCATTACAGGCGCAACCAAAGAAGCGCGTGAGGCTACCGCAAGCCTTTCAAAGAAAGAAACCTCCGAGGAGACTGAGCGTCCTTCGTATTCCGCTTTTGGTCGCAAATCTGCTGCTACTGCTAAACCAGTACGAGAGGCAGCTGCGTCTGTACGCGTAAGTGGCTCCGGCTCTGGCTCCAGTGCTCCAAAGAGCAAAGAGGAGAAGCGTGCTGCACGTGCTCGCCAGCGCGAGCGCGAGGATATTCGTAGCCGCGGATTTGAGGCTATGCTGCGCGCGGATCCAGACTATCATCGTGCCGAGCGCGTTTGGTGGGTTTTCCTGGGTCTTGGCTTTGTTGCAACCATCATTACATTGGTGCTTTCGTATATGGTTCCAGAGTCCAGGGATCTGAACACCGTCGTTGGTATGATTTCTGCCATTATGCTGGTCTTTGCTTACTTCTGCATCTTTGGTTCGGTTATCTACAGCTTCTTTAAGATGCGTCCTCTTCGCAAGAAGATCGAGGCTAAGGTTGCTGGCATGACTGATAAGAAGCTCAACGATTTCTACCTCGAGCGTCAGGCTGAGTACGACAGAAAGAGGGCTGAGCGCAAGGCTCGTCGCAAGTAGCAGCTTCGTGCTGCTGACGGCGCCGCAAGCATTGGCGAGATTTGCGTACGCGAGCCTACGTGAGTAGAATATCCCACATGCCTTCGTAGCTCAGGGGATAGAGCACCGCTCTCCTAAAGCGGGTGTCGGCCGTTCGAATCGGCCCGGGGGCACCATTGATTTTAAACCGGCAGCTTTGCGCTGCCGGTTTTTCTTTGCTGCAGCGAGTTAGCGTCAAGCCTCGAGCTCGGCATGCAAAATAGTGCGGTTTTGGCAGGTCTCGCTGGGGAATCGCCGTACTTCTGACCAAGAAAGCTGGACGCCAGACGGCCTCACTACCCGATATGCATCTCTATGCATAAACTTCATCTAATATGCTGGAAAATGAATAGAGAAATATAAAAAATCTAACTATAGGTAAATTCCGCTTCTAGAGAACACACCTATGACAGATATTCTGCACAATTGCGGGCATATTACACACCTAATGAAGATAATCTGCACGTTTGAGGTATTTTCAGTGTAATGTATACGTCTTTTTGACAGATTATCTGTCATAGGTGTGTTCAACCATTTTTCCTACAGCAAAAAGCCCTGCAACCAAACACGGTTGCAGGGCTTGAACGTACTAGTTGTGCTCATTGCGCGCTTGGAGCCGCACATTGCACGCCGCAGCGATTACGCTGATGGGCGAGGTCCGCTAGAGACGCGGATGGTGATAGTAGCGCCAGCTGCAGCACTTGATGGCGTCTGGCCAATTACGTTTCCGGTTGCAACGTTGTCGTCATAGACCCAAACCGTGTTGACCTGGAAGCCCGCGTTCTCCAGCGTGGACTGGGCAGTTTCAAAGTCCTTACCAACAACGTTTGGAACAGAACCGCTCTGAGCGCCAGAAGAAACAACGATGGTTACCGTAGATCCCTTATCTGCCTTGCCATTAGCCGGAGACTGAGAGATGACGCGGCCCTCTGGAACGCTTGACGAAGGTTGCTGCTGAGTGTCTACCTTGAAGCCTGAATCTTTCAAGACATCGGACGCACGCTCGGCAGTCATTTCAGTGACGTCTGGAACATCTGTCTTACCCTTGCCCGAAGACAGGTGATAGGTGATAGTGTCACCAGCCTTAGCATCGCTACCTGCGGCTGGTTCTTGTGTTGCAACATAACCAACGGTTACGTCGTCCGACTCAACCGAGTCACCATTTCTTGCTTTGAGGCCAACGGCAGCAAGAGCAGACTCAGCCTCTGATGGACTCTTGTTGGTAAGATCAGGTACTTTAACTGCGGCAGCAGGTTTAGCTCCCTTAGAAATGACAAGGTTAACCGCGGTTCCCTCAGGAGCCTGCCTGTTAGCGCTTGGTGTTTGGTCGATGACCTGGCCTTCTGGAGCAGAATCGCTGTAGCTTTCTGTAACAGTTCCCAGCTTAAAGTGGCTACCAGACGCATTTAGTGCCTGAGTTGCCTGGTCTTTTGTCTGACCAACAAACTGTGGAACCAGATACTGCTGGGAGGAGTTGCCGAGCATCTGTGCGATAGCAAAGCCCGCAAGAGCCAGGACAACCAAAGCGCCTAAAACGCCGAGAATAACGTTGCGCTTGTGACGCTTATTCTCGCGCCTATCCAGCTCATCGGCCTCTTCGCGAGAATGGACGCGGTTTAGACGACCAGTGTCGCCACCGCGGGTCATGTAGGTGTTGGAGCCGTCGATGCCGCGACGATCAAGCCTGGAAGTTGGCTGAGGAGGCGTCACAATTCGAGGGCTCACGGTGGTGTTGCTTGGAATAGTTGCACGACCGGCAATAAAATCGCGAAGTGCGCGAGCAAGCTCGTCAGCACTCTGGTAGCGGTCAGCTGGGTTTTTCTCCATGCAGCGAAGAATGATTGCTTCAAGAGCGGGGTCAACGTTAGGGTTGATCAGTGATGGTGGCTGTGGAGCCTCGTTGACCTGCTTCATAGCAACGCTAATAGCGTCGTCGCCGGCAAAAGGTACGCGACCAGTAGCAGCCTCGTACATGACAATGCCCAGGGAATAGATATCGGTGGTTGGTCCCAAAGGCTTGCCGGTACTTTGCTCTGGAGAAACGTAATGAGCGGTGCCAAGAACAGAGTTATCGGTGGTTAGACTGCTGTTCTTTGCACGAGCAATGCCAAAGTCCATGACCTTGATGTTGCCATCTGGCTGGACCATGATGTTCTGTGGTTTGATGTCACGGTGAATGATGTCGTGACGGTGTGCTACAGACAGCGCCTGAGCAATCTGAGAGCCAATCTGAGCCACCTTACGGGAATCAAGGGCTCCATGCTTGCGAATGCCGCTCTTAAGGTCTGTACCGCGCAGATACTCCATGACAATGTAGTAGGACTCGCCGTCCTTGCCCCAGTCATAGACCGAGACAATATATGGACTGGAGAGTGCTGCTGCAGCCTGAGCTTCCTGCTTAAAACGGGCAGCAAAGGACGGGTCATTTGCGTACTGAGGCAGCATCATCTTGATGGCAACAGTACGACCAAGAACCTGGTCCTGTCCGCGGTAAACGGTGGCCATTCCACCGGTACCAATTTTGTCTTGAACCTGGTAACGCCCACCGAGCATTCTACCTGGCATAACTCAACTCCTATCAAGCGTGCGATTTTCTCGCCACGTCACTTACTATCTTAGAACACACCCAACTACTTGGGGAGAAGACCGTGCGATGTTTTGAGTGCTACGAAGCAGCACCCAAAGCTTGGATATTCAGGCACTGCGCAAGAACACGGCCGCCAACCTGAGCGCCGTAACCCAAAACGTTCTCGCCGTTGCCTTCGATGACAACAGAAACAACAAGGGTTGGGTGGTCGTAAGGCGCAAAACCGATGAAGAACGAGTTAAAGTTACCGTTCTCGACGTCTGCCGTACCTGTTTTACCTGCAATCTTGACACCCGGAACGCGCGCTCCCATACCGGTGCCGGATTCAACAACGCCCAGCATTGCTTCACGAACCTGTGCGGCGGTATCTGCAGATACGGCCTGGCCAAGCGATTTTGGTGACGTTGTAGAAACAACAGCTCCCTCTGGTGAGAGAACGCGATCAACAATGTAAGGGTTCATGACTACGCCGCCGTTAGCAATTGCTGCTGCTACAACAGCGTTTTGCATGACGGTAGTCTGAGGACCTGCAGGACTTGCGTGCTCTCCAACAGGAAGGCCGCAAGCTGCCCAGCCAAGCTCCCAAGTGGTCATTTCGGCAGGATTTGGCATTAGCGATGGAGTTGTGGAGAAGTCCTGACCAAGTGCGGTGCCATAACCAAAAGCACGCGCATAGCTGACCAGGTTGTCCGCACCAAGTGCAACGCCAAGCTGTGCCAAAGCCGTATTGGAAGAGCGGGCAAACGCCTCGCGCAGAGGAATGGTGCCCATGTCCTCGTTGGCGTAGTTGTGGATAGTACCGCCTCCAAGCTCCATGGTTCCTGGAGCAGAATAGGTGGTGTCCAGCGTGGTGGTATGCGTATCAATACCAGCAGAAAGTGTAATGGTCTTGAATGATGAGCCAGGGGAGTAGAGCGCCTGGGTAGTTCTGTCGACCAGCTGACTGCCAGTGCCGGATTCGATAATGGTGCCCAGCTCAGCGTGGGTGTATGAAGGGCTAGAAGCTTTTGCAAGTACAGCTCCGGTGGCTGGGTCCATGACAACAATAGAGCCCGAATATCCCTGAAGTGCAGCTTCTGCCACAGCCTGCATCTGCGAGTTGATGGTCAGAACAACGCTTGAACCAGCGGTATTGACGCCAGCCATCGAGTACAGCGCACTTCTCCAATCGGAATGATCTGCGTGGCCGGTGAGTGTCTCGTTCATGGAGGACTCAATACCTGCAGTTCCGTACTGGGTAGAAATGTAGCCAACCGTGTGAGAAGCCATGCCGTCGTGCGGATAGTTGCGCACGTAGGTGCCATCGTCTTGCTTGACGCTCTCTGCCAGGGTGACGCCGTCAGAAGTTATGATGGCGCCGCGCTGAACGTATGCACTCCTCGCAATGGTGTGGTTGTTGGTAGGAAGCGCCTGAAGTCTAGGAGCGTCAATCACCATCAAGAAGGTCAAATTGCCGAGAAGAACGGTGAAGAAGAGGGTAAATACGGTAACCAAATTGGTGAGACGTTTTCCGAGAGCAACACGTCCCAGAACACCAGACTCTTCAGACTGCAGACCAAAGCCTCCACGGATGTGGCTGCCATGCAGAACAGAGGAGGCGTGAGCTCCACCGGAAGAAATTTCGAGCCTCTGGGAATCAAGCACTTTTTTGCTTGGCTCAAGCTCTGTCTCGCGACCAGTTCCCTCATCACCCGCTCTGAGCAGCAGGGCAACAATGATAAAGCTGGAAAGAAGAGAACTGCCGCCCTGGCTCATGAATGGCAAGGTGACACCAGTTAGAGGCATGAGCTTAGTAACGCCTGCAACAATAAGGAAGGTCTGAAATGCCAGAACACTCGTTAGACCAGCTGCTGCAAAGGCAGATGAATCGGATTTTGCGCGAGCGGCTGTTGCAAGGCCTCGTACGGTGAGGAGCAAAAACAGGGTAATAATTGCCGCTCCGCCAAAGAGGCCCATCTCTTCAGCGATGGCCGAGAAAATAAAGTCAGACTCAACAATAGGGATAAGCGTAGGCATTCCCTTATCAATTCCGGTGCCAGCAAGGCCTCCATCTGCGATGGAATAGAGGGACTGGACAATTTGGTAGCCGTCCCCAGCGGGATCTTTGAAGGGGTCAAGCCAAATGTTGACACGAGTCTGAACGTGACCAAAGAAGTGATAAAGCACCACGCCGCCAATGGCCAAGAGCGCAATACTGACAAAAACGTAGCTTGCGCGACCTGTTGCTACATAGAGCATGATGACAAAGAACACGAAGAAGAGCAGAGCGCTACCAAGGTCGCGTTCAAAAATAACAACAATCAGGCTGATGCCCCACATGACAAACAGAGGAAGCAGCATTTTAAAGCGAGGAATGCGGAAAGGTCCAAAAGAACGCATGGAGACCGATAGGGCTTCTCGATTCAGTGCAAGATAAAATGCCAGGAAGAGCGTAATGGCAATCTTTGCAAGCTCGCCAGGCTGGAAGGTGAATGCGCCAAAAGAAATCCAGAGTTTTGCGCCGTAGCGATCCTGGCCAATAACAATTGGCAGAAGAAGCAGTATGACGCCGAGAATACCAATGGAGTATTTGTAGCGTGCTAACGCGTCGAGATTTCTAATGACCGCCAGTACCACAATCATCACAACAACAGAGATAAAAAGCCAAATAGTTTGGTTGACTGCAAGATTTGGCGCAAGTCTGGTGACCATGGTGATGCCAATTCCCGAGAGCACAAACACAATGGGGAGAATGGCGGGGTCTGCTGCGGGAGCAAGGAACCTAATAGCAATGTGAGCCACAGTAAATGCTGCAAAGAGACCAATAGGAACGGCCATTGTCTCAAGGCTGAGCGTTGAGCGAGCAGTAATCATGTACATGGCGTACAGCAGAAATACAGGGATTGCTCCTACAAATAGTAAGAAGAGCTCTGTATTACGCCTTAGTCCACCTGCTTTTTCCATTCCTACTCACCTCCCGAATTTGTTGTCGACGTTGTTGTTTCTGTTGTGGGTGTTCCGCCAGACTGAGCGTCTTCTTTCTTTTTGACCGCTTTGTTGTTGGCGTCGTCAATTTGTTTGCGGTAATTCTCGACGGTGCTATGTGCTTCATCCTCGTTCTTAACGCGAATTCCGTCTGCAAGAGAGTCTTGAACTGCGTCAGGCAAATCTTTTATTTCAATCGACGTAGTTTCAACAAGCGAAGACATGTTTATGCCAGCAATTGTTGTAGGAATACCTCGATAAACACCAACGGTAGTCCCGTTAATTCCTAAGTACCACTCGCTGCTTACAAACAGGAAGAACACCGCAACAGTGGCTGCAAAGAGCGCAAGGAACGAGACAAACGTGGCAATGACGCCACGAGTAAGGTGTTTTCTGGTTTGATCGGCTATGCCGTCGTCTAAGACATCGATGACAATAACGGTAATGTTGTCTGAGCCGCCATAGGTAAGAGCTGCGGAAACAAGGTTATCGGCAGCCTTTTGTGGTGTGACGTTAGAGACAGCAATGGCTTCAATCTCATCGTCGGGCACCATGCCAGAGAGACCATCGGAACACAAGATGATGCGGTCACCATCAGATACTTCAAGCGAGAAATGATCTGCGTACATGTCTGGATCAGAGCCAAGAGCTCGCGTAACTACCGAGCGAGAAGGGTGTGTGCGAGCCTCATCAGCGGTAATCTGACCAGAATCAATGAGCTCCTCAACATAGCTGTGGTCGTGAGTAATGCGGACCAGCGTGCCATGATGGAGCAGGTAAATGCGAGAGTCACCAACATGAGCAACGGCCATCTGATTGCCCTCGATGAGGACGGCAGAGGCAGTGGAGCCCATGCCAGGTTTGCCAATACCCTTTGCAGGGGCATCAATAACTTCCTGGTTAGCAGCCTCAATTGCAGCGCCAAGACGGACATCGTCTGCGGTACTTGGCGCCTGTTCGGCAATAACCTTAACAGCAATGGAACTTGCTACTTCGCCAGCAGCGTGTCCACCCATACCATCGCAGATGGCAAAAAGGGGAGTGCGCAAAAGGAACGAGTCCTCGTTATGCTCGCGAACTAATCCCACGTCAGAGCGGGCGCCCCAAGAAATAAAGGTGTTAGAGCCAGAAACCGCCTCTGCGTCACAACGACCATCAAGTGGCAGCTCACAACGACCAGGAGCACTCACGGGCTCTTGTGTAGGTGTATCAGAAATATGTGTTGTATCAGAAGAAACCATGAGCCTCTTATCGACGTCCAACACGCATAATCACATCGCCGACCTGGACTTCGTCTGTGTCGCGAAGGGTAACAGGCTGCTCGATGATGTGACCATTAACCATGGTTCCGTTTGTGGATCCAAGGTCTTCAAGTACCAGAGCAGGGCCCTGGATAGTAAAGCGGGCGTGTGAAGCGGAAACGTAAGGTTCGTCAATCACAATATCAGACGAAGGAGAGCGTCCAATGACAACGGGCCCCAAAATGTCTACATGAAGACCACGTAAGGACTTGACGCCCTTCTCGACATCAACGGACCAAATAGCTCCGTCTTTGCGCTGACCGCGGACAAGACCAATGCCCGTGCGCATGACCGAGAACAGGAAGATGTACAACAGGACAACAAGCAGAACACGTCCTGCAAAGAGAATCAAATCAATCATTAGTTCTCCCGGAACTGAAGGTCCATAAGACCAATAGTAATGAGGTCTCCGTCGCGCAGAATTACCTCATCTACGTCGATATCGTTGACAAGCGTTCCATTAGTGGAGTGCAAATCAGCAATGTGCCAATCGTGACCGTCATAGGTCATCTCGGCGTGACGTCTTGAAACGTTAGGGTCGCGCAAAACAACGTCTGCCTGAGAGCGCTCGCGACCAATAATGGCTCGAGGAGCCTCAACGCGATACGAACGACCGCTCTGGCGATCAATTAAAATGCAGGTAGCATCCATGTTTGCGCGTGGCGTGCCTTGCAGATTGCGAGAAGAACGACCGCCCGCGCCGTTTAATTGGGCATCAAGGGAAGGCGTGATACGACGCTGAGTCATAGGAACAGGAGCTGCTGTTGGGATAGCTCCGTTTACGGGAAGGTCTGGAAGCCCGTTTGAGCTTGGAAGAACAGGCATAGGGGTAGACTCAGCTGCGGAAACAACAGGAATTGCGCCTTGAGCCTCAACAAAGTCTGGTGGCATTACCGCAAGACCGGCGTCTGTACCAGCAAGATCTCCCAAAACCTCTGGCGTTGCGTTATCTGCAGAAACAGGGCGAACTACAGACAGAGGATCTGGCTCTGGCTGTGTTTCTGGCTGAACAGCAGCGCGGGAATTGTGCTGCTGAGGCATTTGAGCTGCAGCTCCTCCAACACTGGAGTTTCCACCCAAGAAAGCACGCTCTTCATTGCGTAGCTGTTCAAGCGTATTGCCGTCAACGTTTTCTGCAAAGACAGCAAATTTTCCAGGCTTCAGAGATGGGTCAACCATAAAACGAACAAGCGGCTGACCAACAAATACATAATCTTTTTGCTGAGCCTGAGCAGCCACGAAGTCAGAAACCTCTGCAGTTAGATCAGCATAAAGAGGACGCATCAGTGAATCGTCTTGAGGAGCAACTAAAACGGTATACAGGGCAGGCGCAGTGTCTACGCCATCAATCTCATACGTCTCACGTTCCATCTCTTTAGCTGCGCGTTTGGCAAGCTTCTTAAAAGAGAAAGGCTCTGCGTATCCCTGAGGTGCGGCACCAAAGACCGAACCAATACGGTTTTCAAAGTCACTAAGAAAGCTCATCTAATTCCTCGCCTTCCTGATCCGCGTCAAGTGGACCTATCAGGACAATTGCAATACATACAAGTACACATAAGAATACCGTAATTAGTACCGAAACTATACTTTCAACTACCCAAAAATTGGGATTCTCCATCCAAGCTGCCCATATAAAGCCACTTGAAAGCAATATGGCGCAGACAATTTGTCCAAAAACCATCCATCCGCGACGTCTTTTCTGGCTCATAAGCGCGCCTAAAAGAGCAGATAGGGAGCATATCCCAAAGCGAATCCAAAAAGGAAGCCCTGAGGCCAGCGAGGTGTAGTCATAGGCAAGAGGAGTTGCCGCAAAGCCCAAAGAAATGCCTCTTGCAAACAGTATTCCAAAAAGATAGCTAAAAGCTCCTGTTAAAACTGCAGGTAGCGGACGCATAGTAGCGGAGACAAGCGCTGGTGCTGAAACAGGAGCAGGTAATAAAGCTCCTAATAAGCAGTTGATGCTGCTAAATTTTGAGACCCTTCCTGCAAACGCCCACCAGATAACGCTTACCAAGGTTACAAGCGTTGCAAACGGAAATGAAGTGCTGGTAGGGCTAATGCTTGCCAGAGCATATACCGCGCATGCAATGACAAGTGCAGATCCCAATGGAGTCCAAAGAGCGGCTGCTGCAGCTCCTACAAGAGAGCCCACCACAATAAACGTGAGTGATTCTGAGGCAATAAGCTGGAACAACTGAGCGAGAAGAACGCCGGTGACCAGGGCTGATACGCCACGCACGGTAGCCGAGGGCAGCCAGGGGAAGCGGATTGAGAGCGGAAGATGCTTGACGTCCCAGGTCTCGGTTTCCTCTTCTTCCGACTGTTCCACCAGGGATTTGAGGCTTTTCTCGCCCTGCTTTTCGCTGCCAAGAGGAGTCACAATTTCTTGTGCAAACTCCAAGACGCTCCCTTGTCTCATTGACGGCTCAGGGGAAAGTGCCTGCGTCAAGGCGGCATCTACAGCAAAGGGGACCTCGGGATCTTCTTTGAGCAGAGGAATTTTTGGGCCCTTGTAGATGTGATCAAGGGATTCTTTAGCCGTTCTGCCTGCAAATACATTGACGCCCGTTAGTGCCTGCCTCAGAACAACAGCAAGCGAGAAAATATCAGCGCGCTCGTCAACAAGCATGCCTTCAACCTGTTCAGGAGGCATGTAGCCCACCGTACCTCCGCGAGCGCCGCCATAACCAGCAGCTGAGGCAAGTGTTGCCATACCAAAGTCGGCAAGTTTAACCGTACCCTGGCGGTCAATCATGATATTTGTTGGCTTGATGTCCAGATGGAGTACGCCGTTTTCATGGGCATAGTGAAGCGCCTTTGCAAGAGAAGACACCATGTGAGCTGCTTCGGCATAGGTGAGGTAGCCACCCTCAACGCGAGCCAAGAGCTCCGATAAATTAAGGCCATCAACAAACTCCATGACCAGATAGGCGTAATCGCCTTCAATCTCAAAGTCATGAACAGTCACAATGTTGGGATGCGCCAGCAAACAAGCGGTTCTTGCCTCAGAAAGAGCCTCGTCAACAGTTGAAGCAAGCACGCCGGGAGTCTCGGAAGCCCCTAACAGCGGCATGCGTTTAATGGCTACGCGCCTCTGCAAACGAGTATCCCAGCAGGTACAAACGGTGCCAAAACCTCCGTTACCTCTGCGAGCAAGAACGCGATATCGATCCAGCAAAATTTCTGGCTCAGCCGCAGGTGATGCCTGCTGAGCAGAAGGTGAATGTAGATATGCAGTTTGCGTGGTCTGTGACCGCGAGTCACTCACGGCAACCTCCTGTGTTTAAAGTGTGTTTGTCGGCCGTGACTGTCTATATTCTACCGCTGAAAAGAATTTTCTTATATATCTATTGTTTTTCCATGAGAAGAAAACAAAATGTTGTAGTATTATTCCCTAGCACGCGGGTGTGGCGGAATTGGCAGACGCGTACGGTTCAGGTCCGTATGAACGCAAGTTCATGGGGGTTCAAGTCCCTTCGCCCGCACCATTTGCATTTAAAAAGCCCCTTTACGGGGCTTTTTTGTTACCTATTTGTTATCTGATTCAAAATCAGACCAACCCTCTTGGTCGTCGCCAAAGAGATCCCAGTCGTCCTCGGTCTTTTTATGGTTGAAATACATCTTCTTAGTTTTGCGCTCCAGCACAAAGGAAATGACCAAAAAGAGCAGAATTCCACCAAGTACGAGGAATAACACACCGGTTTTATCGCCAAAAAGCCAGCCGACAAATGAGTTAATTGCGTCCATAATCTAGCTCCAGAACATGTGAAGGGTTAAGAATCTGAATACAAGTATATACTTGGTAAGCTATAAGAAAAAATGCACTGCCAAAAAGTGTTGATTCAAGGAGAAGCTGCATGCTTGATATCAAATTTGTGCGCGAGAATCCTGACCTCGTAGATAAGTCTTGCGAGTCCAGGCAAAACGCCCATTGGGATCGCGAGAAATTCTTTGAGCTTGACGAGGAGCGCAGAAGCGTAATTGCCGAGGTTGAGTCTCTTCAGGCAGAGCGTAACGCTGTTTCTAAGCAGATTGGCCTTCTTATGCGTGAGGGCAAGAAGGAAGAGGCTGAGGCAGCTAAAGAGCAGGTAGCAGCTAACAAAGATCGCATCGCAGAGCTTGATCAGCGCCGCGGAGAGGTTGAGGAAGAGCTCACCGCCCTTGTTGCAGCTATTCCAAACATTCCTGACGCGTCCGTTCCTTATGGCAAGGATGACTCCGATAACCCTGAGGTTCGCAAGTGGGGAGAGCCAACTCAGTTTGATTTTGAGCCAAAGGCGCACTGGGATCTTGGTCCTGAGCTTGGCATGATTGATTTTGACCGTGGCGTAAAGCTTGCAGGAACTCGTTTCTATCTTCTTGGCGGCATGGGCGCTCGCATGGAGCGTGCGCTTATCAACTTCATGATTGATACACATAACCAGGCAGGCTTCAAAGAGTGGTGGCCACCAGTTATCACAAATCAGGATTCTCTGTTTGGCACTGGTCAGCTTCCTAAGTTTGAAGAGGACCTCTATCACGTACAGCCTGACCTCTACCTCATTCCAACTGCTGAGGTCCAGCTCACAAACATCCATCGTGACGAGATTCTGGACGCATCTCAGCTCCCTCTGCTCTATACCGCATTCACTCCATGTTTCCGCGAGGAGGCAGGTTCAGCTGGTCGAGACACCCGTGGCATCATCCGTGTTCACCAGTTTGACAAGGTAGAGATGGTCAAGTTTGCAAAGCCTGAAGATTCCATGAATCAGCTTGAGTCCATGGTTCAGGAAGCCGAGAAGATCCTTCAGCTTCTGGGTCTTCCTTATCACGTGGTCACTCTCTGCACTGGTGACATTGGTTTTTCTGCATGCAAGTGCTACGACATTGAGGTTTGGCTCCCAAGCTATAACGCATACAAAGAAATTTCTTCTTGCTCTAACTGCTGGGATTTCCAGGCTCGTCGTGCAAATATCCGCTATAAGGATCCAGCAGAGTTCAAGGGCACCCGTCTGGTTCACACGCTTAACGGCTCTGGTCTGGCAGTTGGCCGAACCATGGCTGCAATTATGGAGAATTATCAGAACGCAGATGGCTCCGTTACCGTGCCCGAGGCGCTCCGTCCTTACATGGGTGGCATCGAGGTTATTCGACTAGAATAGTTTCTCTTTTTAATCAAAATTGATTCAATCTCTGAAATGGTCTTCTACTGAATTGTGAAGACCATTTCTTTTACTGATTAATAGAACATATGTTCTATTAATTTGCTATACTGAGATTAGTAAAGGAAGAAAGAGGTGGCTATGAAAGGTCTGGTAGAGGTACAGAAAGAAATTGTATTAAGGCAGTTTGTGCAAGGCAGTGCGGCAAAAATTGGATTCGGCCACAATGAGTTCTATTCAGAGATCCATATTGCACCAGAGCAACTTGTAACTTTAAGAAAGTGGATTTCAGACCAAGGTAGAGTGGGTTTAAAAGATCTAAGTCCACAAGAGTATCTGGAGGTCATCATGGCGGAAACATGCATGGCTGAGGTAATGGATGAGCTTGATGAAGCCGGCATATCTTATCAGTATTTGTATGCAAACTCTTCCGGTGAAGTAGCTTTAAGACCAGGTAGATAATAAAAAAGAGCTCCCGAAGGAGCTCCTAAGTTCAAGTGGTGCGGCGTATAGGATTCGAACCTATGACGCCCTGATTCGTAGTCAGGTCCTCTATCCAGCTGAGGTAACGCCGCGTGCAAGTAGATAGAATGCCATTTTCCAGTTGAAAATGCAAGACTAATCTTAGAAAAAGTTCTTCTTGGAAAGAAAAAAGCTCGTCGCAGAAATGCAACGAGCAGAAAATTCTGGCGGAGAGCTGGGGATTCGAACCCCAGATGGGCTTGGGGCCCATACTCGCTTAGCAGGCGAGCACCTTCGGCCTCTCGGTCAGCTCTCCAAAATGGGTGCTTGAGAATGATACCCCGAACTGGCGTCACTCACAATAAGACATTTTACAAAACATGTGAAAAATGCTCAACAACCACGTTTTTTCGGTGAGCGCGAAGTACATCCCATGAAAAGCGATTGGCAACTTGTACTGCAGAAAGAGGCTCTTCTTTTTCTGCAAGACCTATGCAATACGCTAGAAAGCCAAGAATTTCTTCTGGTGTTTTTCCTTGGTCTCTCAGAACACCAAGATCTAGATCGTGATTGCGTTTAGAAAGTCTCCTGCCATCTGGCGCAACAAGTAGGGGGAGGTGAGCATAGATGGGATGAGAAAGACCAAGCACGTCTTGTAAATAAAGCTGGCGAGGAGTAGACGAGAGAAGGTCTGATCCTCTAACTACTTCAGTTACGCCCATGTCAGCATCGTCAACTACTACAGCAAGTTGATAGGCAAAGACGTCATCTGCACGTTGAACAATAAAGTCTCCACATAATTTAGAAAGATTTTGAGATGTTTGACCATAGACTTTGTCTTCAAACGCGTAGGTCTTATTAGGAACTCGTATGCGAGTTGCTGGGATTTTATGTTTAGAAAGCTCTTCACGCTCGGATTTGCTCAGGTCGCGGCAGGTTCCCGCATAAACATATGCACCATCGCTGGCATGAGGGGCTTGTGCAGCGTGTAAGTCTGCTCGGGAACAAAAGCAAGGATACAAAAGTTTCTGTTGTTTCAATTTCAATAGAGCGTCCTGATAGAGCTCCGTACGCTTGCTTTGGAAAAACGGCCCTCTGTCCCAAGTTAGTCCCAGCCACTGTAAATCATCCAGGAGAAGAGAGGTGTATTGAGGATTATGAGCACGAATATCTAAGTCTTCAATGCGAAGAATTAAGCTGCCATTTTGGGAGCGAACGCTGGCCCAAGCCATAAGCGCTGAGAAAACGTTGCCTAGGTGTATCCTTCCAGAAGGAGTTGGCGCAAATCTTCCAATGCAAGAACTCATTCTTAGAGATCTCTCGCATAGATATAGGCAAAGCCAAAGTCTTGTCCGTTCGCTTTAACCGGAGCTTCATCTTTACAGACAAGACCCTTGTGTTGATAGAAACTAATGTCGCAGTCATCATCTGTTGCAAGGAAGCAATGCTTAGCTCCTTGTTCTTTCAAAAAATTGAGCATATAGGAAAAGAGCATACCGCCGACACCTTTTCCTTGAGCAGCAGGGCTTACGCAGAATAGTGTAATTTCCCACTTGGGAGTTTTGACTCCTTCATTCCAGTATTTGCGGATCAGATTTGATTCGACGGTATCAACGGCTTCATAGCCTTCAAAGTCTTTCGGGCTTAAGAGTTTTTTGGCTGTAATGGTTGAGGCATTTTCAAGCTCAATCCATTTCTGCTTATCTTCTGGATCTTCTCCGTTGGAGCAGAAAATAAAGCCGAGAACTGTATTTCCGTGTTTTGCAACAAAACGATGAGTTGAAACACCAATGTAGTAAGAAATATCAATGGTAGCCAGAGACCTACTGGTTTCTTTAGATTCATCGCCATCCAAGTACCAGACGCGTTCAACGATTGAGATAAGTTCTGGTAAGTCAGTATCTTCGAAGGGGACTATGATTGGAGTATCGGCAGACATATGAAACAGTTCCTTTCAGGTGTTTTACAGCGGAAGATTATAGAATAGTTTCAAGTTTGTTTACATCTAGTACGTAGTGTTTCGCAGCTGATAGGCTGTAAGTGTTTCTGATAGCAAGTGTCAAACACAAAGGAGCGGCAATGGCTGAGGCCCCTATCAAACGTGCGCTAATTTCGGTAACAGACAAAACAGGTATTGTTGAATTTGCACAAACGCTTACTAAAGAGTTTGGCGTTGAGGTAATTTCAACAGGCGGAACCGCAAAAATCCTCGAAGAGGCTGGTGTGCCTGTAGTTCCTATTGAGTCTTATACCGGATTTCCAGAGATGATGGACGGCCGCGTTAAGACGCTGCATCCTCGTGTTCATGGTGGTCTTTTATGCCGTAGAGATAATCCCGGTCATGTCGCAGACGCAGAGAATAATGGTATTGGCATGATTGACCTGGTCTGCGTTAATCTCTATGAGTTTGAGAAGACCGTAGCTGATCCATCAGTAACTCTTGAAAATGCAATTGAGCATATCGATATCGGTGGACCTTCAATGCTCCGCTCTGCTGCAAAGAATAATGATTTTGTTACGGTTGTTGTTGATCCGGCAGATTATGGTCGTGTTCTTGATGAGATGCGTGCCCATGACGGTGCAACTACAAGGGCTTCTCGCCAGCAGCTGGCTTTGAAGGTATTTAAGACAACGGCTGCATACGATGGCGCTATTGCCGCATACCTTTCTGGTGTTGTTGAAGCAGAGTGGAGTACATTCCCAGAGACTTTGCTGGTAAAGGCAACAAAAGAACAAGATCTTCGTTACGGAGAAAATCCTCAGCAGTCCGCAGCGTTTTATAAGATGCCTGGAGCTCCTGCACACTCTCTGGCAAACGCTCAGCAACTTCAGGGTAAGCCCTTGTCTTACAACAATTTGCTTGATACTGATGCAGCTTGGGCTGCTGTTCGTGAGTTTGATGACCCATCAGTCATCATTTTGAAGCACCAGAATCCTTGTGGATCTGCTACGGCGGAAAATGTTGTTGAGGCATACGATCGAGCATTTGCTTGCGATCCAGTCTCTGCGTTTGGTGGAATTATTGCAGTTAATAGAGAGGTTCCTCTGGAGTTTGTTGAGCACTTTGCAGACATCAATAAGCAGTTTGTTGAGGTTCTTATTGCACCAAGCTTCACAGGAGAGGCTCTTGAGCGTCTATCAAAGAGAACAAATCTCCGCGTCTTAGCTACAGGCGGAATCGATAGAAGCCGTGAGCTTGAAATGAGAACTGTTGACGGCGGATTGTTGGTGCAAGACCTTGATCATGCAGATGAAACCGCAGAGAGCTTTGAGGTTGTTACCAAGCGCCAACCAACTCCAGAAGAGCTGAACGATTTGGTATTTGCTTGGAAAGTTTGCAAGACCGTTAAGTCAAATGCAATTTTGGTTGCAAAAGATCAGGCTGGAATTGGTATGGGGCCAGGTCAGCCTAATCGTGTTGACGCCGCTCTTCTCGCGTGTGAGCGTGCAGAGGCAGCTTGTGAGCGCATGGGAATTGATTCAAAGAATCTTGTGGCAGCATCTGATGCCTTCTTCCCATTCCGAGATAACGTTGACACCTTGGCGGCCCATGGCGTAACAGCCATTATTCAGCCAGGCGGATCAGTCAGAGATGATGAGTCTATTGCTGCTTGTGATGAATACGGCATTGCAATGGTGTTTACAGGCAAGCGTCACTTTAGGCACTAATCTGCTAATTCGGGATTAGCAGTTCATTTTAAAAAAAGTTGGGGGAGGACACTGTGGACCAGGAAGAGTTAGAAGCAGCTCAAAAGTTTGAGCTTGATAATCCAGAACTTGTTTGTCGTTGGAGATTATCTGGAGGTGCCCTCCCTCTTGATAACAGGCACTTACGTGCGCTGAGCAAGCGAGTTGTTGCGCAAAAAGAGGTTTCTCCGCACTTGATTGCTTGGGCTAAGCAGCATATTGAGGGAACGCTTAAAGAAGGGTCACAAGAGTTTCCAGATGGCGTTCTTATGATTTTGCTTGAGAGCAATGGACAGGCTGCTATGACTGTCGGACCTTACCAGTCTTTGGAAGAGCGTTCGGTTCTGTCTCTTGCGGGACGCGCAAGGATTTCACAGCGAGAAGAGCAGCAAACTCATTGTGCACCAGAGGTGCTTTGGCTGGTAAAAGACGGAAAGCTTATTGCGGGTGTCTCGGAAGAAAGCGTTCGATCAGGAGTCACAAGTTTAGTGTTAGACCTGGCACAGACTCTTCATGAGTCAACAGAGTTTAATCCAGACGTTATTGCCCAGGTATTTGATGGAACCGCCAAATTTGATGAAGCTTTCCTTACTTCAGATGAACATGGAATCGTATGTGCTTCTGATGCTCAAGGTGAGATAGGAGAGCGTTTCTTATTTGGTTACAAGAAGCTTTGTGAAATCAAAGCTGCTAAGTAATCAGATAAGTACGATATTTAAGGCTCGTCCAGCAAAGGGTACGCAACGCACGATAAAGTTGTCGCACGTTGAGCGCCTACGTAAAAATCTGTCTGTTTTTCAGACAGATGGCTGCTTGTGTACTTGAATATTTTGTCGATTTACAAAAAACTTGCACTTTAGTGTTATGTTTATTTTGTAATTCTGCAGGTAGAAATTCCTACCTGAAAATAGGTATTTGTCAGCTTATATTTCTGATTTGTTTCATTGTTTTTTTGCGCAATAATAAAAGCATTATGCGACCGCTGCCGGCCGAACTATGAAACATGTTTCCGTAGTTACCCAGGGTCTACAGCTTTATTTTGGATCGCACAGACGCATACTGTGAGAAATCACAGATTAGGCAAGGAGAGGAAATGGCAAGAAAGTTTAAGTCCATGGACGGTAACAACGCCGCGGCTTACGTGTCGTATGCGTTTACCGAGGTAGCGGGCATTTACCCAATTACCCCATCAAGTCCAATGGCAGACTATGTTGACCAGTGGTCCGCCCAGGGTGTAAAGAACATCTTTGGTACAACTGTCAAGGTTGTCGAGATGCAGTCCGAGGCTGGCGCAGCTGGTGCTGTTCACGGTTCTCTTGGTTCAGGTGCTCTGACCACTACTTACACCGCTTCTCAGGGCCTCTTGCTCATGCTTCCAAACATGTACAAGATTGCCGGCGAGCAGCTCCCTGGTGTTTTCCACGTCAGCGCACGTACCGTTGCAACCCATGCACTGAACATCTTTGGCGATCACTCTGACGTTATGTCCGCTCGCCAGACTGGCTTTGCACTTCTCGCAGAAGGCAACGTCCAGGAGGTTATGGATCTGGCTCCTGTTGCTCACCTTGCAGCAATCAAGGGCAAGGTTCCATTTGTTAACTTCTTCGACGGCTTCCGTACTTCTCATGAGATTCAGAAGGTTGCTGTTTGGGATTATGCTGATCTGGCTGAGATGTGTGATATGGACGCTGTCCAGGCATTCCGCGATCATGCACTGAACCCAGAGCATCCATCAAGCCGTGGTTCCCACGAGAACGGCGATATCTTCTTCCAGCACCGCGAGGCATGCAACGAGGTTTATAACCAGCTGCCAGCAGTTGTTGAAGACTACATGAACCAGATCAACGCTAAGCTTGGTACTGACTACGGTCTGTTCAATTACTACGGTGCAGAAGACGCTGACCGCGTTGTTATCTGCATGGGTTCCTTCTGCGATACCCTCGAAGAGGTTATCGATTACCTGAACGCTCATGGCGAGAAGGTCGGTCTGGTTAAGGTCCGCCTCTATCGTCCATTCTCTGTAAAGCACTTTGTTGACGTTCTTCCTGAGTCCGTCAAGAAGATTGCTGTTCTCGACCGTACCAAGGAGCCAGGTTCCGTTGGTGAGCCTCTCTACGAAGACGTTGTTTCTTCCCTTTATGAGGCTGGTCGTACAGGCATTAAGGTTGTTGGTGGTCGTTATGGCCTTGGTTCCAAGGACACCCCACCATCATCTGCATTCGCAATCTTCGAGGAGCTCAAGAAGGATACTCCTCAGCGTGAGTTCACCATTGGTATTGTCGACGATGTTACTAACCTGTCTCTCCCTGAGGATCCTGAGGCTCCTAACACTGCAGCTGAGGGCACCATTGAGTGCAAGTTCTGGGGTATTGGCGGCGACGGTACCGTTGGTGCTAACAAGAACTCCATTAAGATTATTGGTGACCACACCGATAAATATGTTCAGGCATACTTCCAGTATGACTCCAAGAAGACCGGCGGTATCACCATCAGCCACCTGCGCTTCGGTGATCACAAGATCCGTTCTCCTTACTATGTCACTAAGGCAGACTTTGTTGCATGCCACGTTCCTGCATACATCATCAAGGGCTACAAGATGGTCCGCGACGTCAAGCCTGGCGGTACCTTCCTGGTCAACTGCCAGTGGGATGCAGAGGAGTTTGCACACCACCTGCCAGCAGAGGCAAAGCGCTACATTGCTAAGAACAACATCAACGTTTATCTGATCAATGCAATTGATCTTGCCAAGGAAATTGGTATGGGCAAGCGCACCAACACCATTCTTCAGTCTGCATTCTTTGCTCTTGCAAAGGTTCTCCCAGAGGCAGACGCACTTCAGTACATGAAGGATGCTGCAACTCATTCTTACCTGAAGAAGGGCCAGAACATCGTCGATATGAACCACAAGGCAATCGACGCTGGTGCTACTGCATTTACTAAGATTGAGATTCCTGCTGATTGGGCTACTGCAGAGGATGCTCCAAGCACAATCACCCTTGAGGGCCGCGAGGCTCTGCTCAAGCAGGTTCGCGACATCATGACTCCAGTCTCTCGTATGGAGGGTGACGCACTTCCTGTTTCCGCATTTAAGAACCACGTTGATGGACAGTTCGAGCTTGGTGCTGCTGCTTATGAGAAGCGTGGCATTGCTGTTGTTGTTCCTGAGTGGAATGTCGAGAAGTGCATCCAGTGTAACCAGTGCGCTTATGTCTGCCCACACGCAGTCATTCGTCCATTCGTCCTTACCGACGAAGAGGTTGCTGCTGCACCAGCACAGTCTCAGTTCAAGGATGCCGTTGGTCCTAAGGCTAAGGGCTACAAGTTTGAGATTGCTATTTCTCAGCTCGACTGCACCGGTTGCTCCAACTGCGTCTACATCTGCCCTGCAGATGCTCTGACCATGAAGCCAATCGAGGAGCAGGAGTCCAAGCAGGAGATCTTTGACTACGCAGTCAACCACGTCTCCGAGAAGACCGAGCTTGTCGCTAACAACGTCAAGGCATCACAGTTCAAGAAGCCTCTTCTTGAGTTCTCTGGTTCCTGCGCAGGCTGCGCTGAGACCAGCTACGGCCGCCTGGTCACTCAGCTCTTTGGCGATCGTATGTTCATCTCCAACGCAACTGGTTGCTCCTCCATTTGGGGTAACCCAGCTTCCTGCTCGCCATTCACTACCGATGCAAACGGCCACGGCCCAGCATGGAACAACTCCCTCTTCGAGGACAACGCAGAGCACGGTATGGGTCTGATGCTTGGTCACCAGGCACAGCAGAAGCGCCTTCTGGAGCTTGCTCAGCAGCTTGTTGAGGATGAGGCTGCACCTCAGGATCTCAAGGATGCTGCTAAGGCATGGATTGAGTCCGTCAATGATGCAGCTCTCTCCAAGGAAGCTTCTAAGACTTTTGTAGTTGAGCTTGAGAAGTCTGATCTTGCAACAGCTAAGGAAATCCTTGCTAATAAGAGCTTCCTCACCAAGAAGTCCTTCTGGATCTTCGGTGGCGACGGTTGGGCATACGACATCGGCTTCGGTGGCCTTGACCACGTTCTTGCTTCCGGCGAGGACATCAACGTCTTTGTCTTCGATACTGAGGTTTACTCCAACACCGGTGGTCAGTCCTCTAAGGCTTCCCGTCTTGGCCAGGTTGCACAGTTCGCTGCAGCTGGTAAGGACATCAAGCAGAAGAACCTTGCTGAGATTGCTATGACCTATGGTTACGTCTATGTTGCTCAGGTTTCCATGGGCGCAAACCTCCAGCAGACTCTCAAGGCAATCGCTGAGGCAGAGGCTTATCCAGGACCATCCCTCATCATCGGTTACTCCCCATGCGAGATGCACTCCATCAAGGGCGGCATGGCTCACGCACAGGAGGAGATGAAGAAGGCAGTCGAGACTGGCTACTGGAACCTTTATCGCTTCAACCCATCTGCACCAGCAGGTAAGAAGTTCACGCTTGACTCCAAGGCACCTAAGGGTGGCTACCAGGAGTTCCTGATGAACGAGGCTCGTTACAGCCGACTCACCCGCGAGTTCCCAGAGCACGCAGAGAGGCTCTTCAAGGAGAACGAGGAAGCCGCAATGGCTCGCTACGATCACCTTGTCCGTCTCTCCGAGCTTTATGCTGCAGAGAAGAAGGAGCAGCCTGAGGAGTAAGGCAACTTACTTTCACGTAGCTTCAGCCGAGCCAGGACATCCTGGCTCGGCTTTTTTATGCGACATTTTTGGCGAGAGGCCCTGTGTTCTTCAAGCCCTTCTCGCGAGGTGATAAACTAGAGAGACTTTGCTCACGATGGGAGTTACTGTGGCACAAAAAAAGAGCAGACTATTTCCTGTAGCTTTTCTCGCTGCTAAAGCAACACTTGCAGCACTTAAATTGACCAACCATGAAGGCGGAACGCTGCCAGGCTTTATCGCTGAAGGCATTGATCCTGCATTTTTGGGAGACATTGCTAAGCCAGAGCAGATTGTCTTTATTACCGGCACAAACGGCAAGACAACCACCAATAACCTGCTCAACGATCTTCTCGCCGATAATGGCTACCAGACCGTTACCAACCGCGTTGGCGGCAATATTTCCAGTGGCTTTGCAAGCTCGTTTGCAAAGAATGCTACGTGGAAGGGCACGTCAAAGACTAAGCTAGCGGTTATGGAGTTTGATGAGCTCTCTGGACCTCGCATTTTCCCGTATCTGCAGCCTGATATTTTGTCTGTTACCAATTTGTTCCGCGATACGTTCTCTCGCAGTGCAACGCCAGACTACGTGTTTGACGTTATGGATAAGGGCATTCCTGCTTCAACTCATCTGATTTTGAACGCAGATGACATGATTAGCTGTAGGCTTGCTCCTCAGTGCACTCATCGTACGTATTACTCCATCGCAAGGCTGGCAGAAGATACCACAGAGCCAGTGGGCATTGTTTCAGATCTTACTGCCTGCCCCAAATGCGGTGGCAAGCTCAAGTGGGATTATGCACACCTTAGGCATCTTGGCCACGCGACTTGTGAGGAGTGCGGCTATACCAACCCAACTCCTGATTATGAGGTTATCTCGGTAGAGCCAGAGACTGGCAAGTTTGTGGTCAAAGAGCATTGCCACGAAGGTGCACCAACATATGAGTACAAGCTCAACAGCTACTCTATCGTCAACCTCTATAACTTGTTTGTGGCCATTGTAACCGCGCGTGAGATGGGTCTTGCGCCTGCAACTATCGCTGCATCTTTGCAACGCGTTAACATTGCTTCCTCCAGGTATAACGAGATTGACTACAACGGTCGTCGTCTTATTAGCATGGCTTCTAAGGGCGAGAATGACACGGCAACCTCAGTCACCATCGATATCCTTCGCAAACAGCCAGGTGATAAGGCAATTATCATCATGATTGCTGATGCGTACATGGCAAAAGCAAAAGACCAGACAGAGTATATTGGCTGGTATTACCAGACTGACTTTGAGTTCCTGCAAGATCCAAGCGTCAAGCAGGTCATTATTTATGGAGACACATCGCTTGACCTGCAGCTTAGGCTGAGACTTGCCGGTATTGATCCAGCTAAAACCTTTGTGGCAAGCTCTCCTGAAGAGACCGCTGACCTGGTTGACCTTAACGCTTGCCAGCACGTTTTCTATGCACACGGCCTCTATAACGGTGGCATTGCTGACATCAGCAGAAACCGTATCATTGAACGCTTGAAACAGATGGAGGCCTCCCATGAGTAATCCAGCAACTAAGATTGAGATTCTTTACCCAGAGTACGGTAACCAGGGTGGAGACAACGGAAATGCTCTCTACCTGGAGGCCTGCCTTCCAAAAGAGAACTTTGTGTATACCTCTCACGCCGCAACGCCTTACTTTGTGGAGCATACGCCATCAGCAATCATCATGGGTGGCATGACAGAAGCCCAGCAAGAGCTTATTATTTCTCGCCTTATGCCTTACAAGGACAGGCTTGCTGAGCTGGCTGATCAGGGCGTTCCTATGCTGTTTGCCGGTAACGCTTCAGAGCTTTTTGGCGAGAAAATCGTCAATCCTGATGGTTCTGAGGTTAAGGGTCTTGGCTTATTTAAGTTTACGACCACTCGCTATATGCCCCAGCGCTTCCACGATGTCCAGGTGGGGGAGTTTGATCCTGGCAATGGCAAAGAGCCTTTTGTTGTCGTTGGCTTTAAGATGCAGTTCACACTCACCGAGGGAGATAACTCTAACTGCTACTTCCTTAAAAATAAGGTGGGTTTTGGCATCAATAAAGAAAGCAAACTAGAAGGCTTCCGTCGTAAGAATGCTATTGCAACCTGGCTGATTGGTCCTCTCCTTCCTTTGAATCCTTATCTCACGCGTTGGATTTTGGATATGGCGGGCGAGGAAGACACTCCTCTTGCTTTTGAAGAAGAGGCAGTCGCAGCGTATCAAAAGCATGCTCGTGAGATGGTCTATCCAGGAATGCACCTGCATTACTAAATGTATGTCTGCGCTGCTCATTTGCTCATATATGCGTTTCGTCGTATCATGAACTAAATTTTTAGAGTTAACAAGGGGATTGTTTTGCCACAGGTTTCTTCAGCTTATGCAACAAAACAGCGCGCTCAGCGCCTTGCACGTATTGGTATTATTGCTGCCCTTTATGCAGCACTTACGCTTGCAGCTCTTCTTTTCTTGGGTGGTCTTGCTTGGGGTCCTGTGCAGTTCCGCATTTCTGAGGCGGTTGTGGTTATTGCACTCTTTACCGCTGACGCAATCCCAGGACTAACGCTTGGCTGCGTTATTGCTAACCTTGCAAATATGGTCATTTCTGGCACAGGTGCCCTGGGATTGTTAGACGTAGTCTTTGGTTCTCTGGCAACTGCTCTTGGTGCATGGTTTACCTGGAAGAACAGGAAGAACGTACCCCTTGCGCTTCTGGGGCCAGTGCTTGCAAATGCCGTTATTGTGTCTGCATATCTTCCCATTTTGCTTCAAGGATTGGGATTCTACACAATTCCATTTACCACCATTGAGCTTGATGGATCGTATCCTCTTATGTTCTTGTTTGGTTTTATCACCACAGGACTCGGAGAGGCTGTTGTTCTCTATGTACTAGGAGCTCCTTTGGCTCGTGCGCTTAAGCATTCTCCTTTGCCGCAGCAGCTTGCTTCTGAGGATTCTGCTGCAGAATCAGTCGAGAACTAGACGGCCATGCAAAGACTTGCTCAGTACATACATAGATCAACCAGGATAGTCCTGATTATTCTTGCCTGTGTATTGCTGGGCTTGCTTTCCTGGAGCGTCATGGCAGACAACTTGTTTGCCGCTCTTGTTGCAGGCGGAGGACTTGCCACGGTTATTGTTCTTGGTGGTACTACTCAGCCTGGTAATGAGCACGCCAGGTCTCAAGCAACAGAGCGAACACTTGAGGTTGCCTCTAAGACGCTCAAGACCTTACGCGGAGGCCTGTCGCAAGAAACAGCGCCAACTATCTGCACACTATTGCTTCCAGAAACTTCTGCAGCTGCTATTTCCATCACGGATACAGAGTACGTGCTGGGCTTTGAGGGAGACATTGCAACCTCGCATATGCCTGGTTCAAAAGTGGTTGGCCCTGCAACTGAGGTTCTGGAAAGTGGCCGCATGGAGACGTTTGTCTCGGTAGATAGTCGTCAGCAGGTACTAAAAAGGCGCGGAGGCTTTGGCAATGGTGGCAGTTCCTTTGGCATTATTGTTCCGTTGATTGTTCAAGATCGCACAGTTGGCACTATCAAGCTCTACTATCGTCGCGGTATTGAAATTGATCGCACGCAGCTTGCAATTGCTGAGGGACTGGGCGAGCTTCTCTCCACGCAGCTTTCCTCGTATGAGCTTGATCGCCAAGCAGAGCTAACCGCTCGGGCTGAGGTCAAAGCCTTGCAGGCACAGATTAATCCACATTTCTTGTTCAACACGCTTAATACCATTGCATCTCTTACGCGTACAAACCCCAATAAGGCGCGAGACCTGCTTCGTGAGTTCTCTGTGTTTTATCGCCGTACGCTTGAGAGCTCTCAAGGTGCGCTCATTCCGCTTTCTCAGGAATTGACACAAACGCGCAGGTATTTGACAATTGAGAAGGCGCGTTTTGGAGAAGAACGTATTCAAGAGTCTGAGCATGTCGATGAGGGATGCGAAGATGTTCAGGTACCGTCTTTTTTGATTCAGCCTATTGTCGAGAATGCCGTGAGGCACGCTATGAAAGATGAAGGCGCCCTCCATATTGACATCCACGTCACACGCGACGAAGATGATATTCTTATATCTGTTGCTGATGACGGTCTTGGAATGGATGAAGAGACTGTTTCTCGCTTGCTTAATGGCCAGGGTCCTACCCCGCAAGACTCTTCGGGGAGAAGTGAGGGCACGGGCATTGCCATTAAGAACGTAGCTGAGCGAGTTGAGCGCTTCTACGCTGCTGGATCTGGCATGGAAATCATGTCTAAGCCAAGTCAAGGCACGTGCGTGACACTCAAGCTTGCAGATGCGGCTCTGCAGGCAACAGCATTGTAGTACTCGGTTTTGCTTAACGCTGCGTTAGGCTGTTGGGAGATGAATGACATGCGCGCCATGATTGTTGACGACGAGGCTCCAGCCCGTTCTGAACTCAAGTTCTTGCTTGAGGAGACCGGACGTCTCGAGGAAATTATTGAGGCCACAAGTGCAAGGGATGCTGTCGAGAAACTCATGGAGTCTCGCGTCGAGGTTATGTTCCTTGATATCTCTATGCCTAAGACAAATGGAATGCAGCTTGCAGAGGCTCTTCATAAGCTGAAAAATCCTCCACAGATTGTGTTTGTTACCGCATATAGCGAGTACGCGCTGGATGCATTTGGCGTTAACGCGGTAGATTATCTGATGAAGCCCGTTGAGACAGAGCGCCTTGAGCAGGCTCTTGATAAGGTTGAGGAGCGCCTGCGCCCTCAGTCTCCTATGGCAACCATTGAGCGTATTCCTGTCATTAAGAGCGGGAGCAAGGTTCTTGTTCCTATTGACCAGATTCGCTTTATTGAGGCAAAAGACGATTACTCCTGCATCTACACAGAAGACGACCGCTTCCTGTCTACTATTTCTCTGCAAAAACTTGAAGAGCGCCTTGCTCCACACGGATTCTTCCGCATTCATCGTAGCTTTATCGTGAATCTTGAGTATGTTGATGATGTTGAGGTTATCTCTGCTGGTATCCTACAGTTGACTATTCAAGGATTTGAGGAGCGTCACATTTCGGTTTCACGCCGTCGTGTGGTTGCACTCAAGCGAGCGCTGGGACTTTAGAAGCTCAAAGGGTTTCTCGCCAGCAGCTAAAAGCGCACGTAGGAGTTTGTTATGGCACTGGTAAGGTTTGACGTAATTTCAGATACGCATGGGTATTTGTCATCTGAGTTGCTTGAAGCTCTACAGGGTGCCAATTATATTGTGCACGCGGGTGACATTACCTCGAACGCTGATTATCAGACACTGCAGAAGATTGCTCCAGTCAAGCTTTGCCTGGGGAATAATGACTTCTGCTACAACTATGGTCCCATGGTAAAGAAAAAGATTATTTTCTTTGCAGCCGGTCTTAAGTGGCAGGTATGTCATTATCGTGAGAGGCTTGACCTGGTTAAATGCAATATTGCTATCTGCGGTCACACGCATAAGCCTTTTGTACAGCGTGACGAGTGGACCAATACACTTGTAATGAATCCAGGAAGCCCTACCTACCCGCGTGGTCGCGAGGGCGCAACTATGGGACGCATTATTGTTGATGATGAAACAGCCCAGGTAGTAAGCGCAGAGATAATTAGTCTGTCTTCGCTTGAGGTACTTTCTTCTTGTAAATAAGCGATGGAATCATCAGCTTGGTAAAAAGCACCAGCCATACAAGAGCGAGCGAGAAACCACCAATGACGTCGGTAGCGTAGTGCACACCCAGATAAATTCTACTGATGCCAATCATAATGATGACGCCAGAGAACAAGCCACACCAAAGCCAACGTTGTAGTTTGTCTTTCTCGTAATGCCAGACAAGCCAAATAAGCAGGCCATAAAAAGCCATCGAGAACATCGAGTGGCCCGAGGGGAAGCTGTAGCCAGTTTCGACTACTAGCCTAAAGCCGTCTGGACGAGGACGCTGGACAATAGCCTTAAAGATAAGGTCAACAATAACAACGCCACCCAGGTTAATAGAGGCAAGCCTGCCGACACTTGGTCCTGGTGCAAAAGCAGCAACCACAATAAGCATGACAATAACGGTGACAGGACTTCCAAGTCCAGAGAACCCTTCCATTATCTCTGTGAGAAGGGGAGTCCTAAGATGGACGACAAAAAGCCTGTACGCAAAGTGATCAATGCCAATGACGTCGCCTTCAGAAACATCGATCAATAAGAAAATAAAAATTGCTGAAGAGACAAGCAGAATGATGGTAGAAAGGCTAGAACGCAAGCGCTGTAGAAAAAGACGCTTGCGAACTCCTGTTAAAAGTCCTGTCTTCTGGGCATCAAGGCTTTTATCGGCCATTAGTTCTCCTTGTAACAAAAAGGCGGCACGCCGATAGACGTACCGCCGCTTAGTTCAATGATAAGCCAGCGCAAGCGCGTGGCACACAAGAACTTACAGGTTAGCGTTGAGCTCAGAAACGAGGTCAGCCTTAGGAAGGTTGCCAACCATAGTGTGAACAGGCTCACCATTCTTGAAGAGAATGAGGGTTGGGATGGAGACGATGCGGAAACGAGTTGCAAGATCTGCCTCGTCATCAACGTTTACCTTGTAAACGTCAAGCTTATCTGCCATCTCATTGCCAACTTCCTCGACAACTGGACCAAGAGCGCGGCAAGGACCGCACCAAGATGCCCAGAAATCAACAAGAACAGGCTTGTCTGCGTTAGCAAGAACAGAATCGAACTCTGCAGTAGTAAGCTGCTGTGCCATAGTGAACCTCCAGTTACGTACGGCTTGTAAGCCAATTAATTTCAAGCACTAGCAGACTTATCCCCAAATTAGAAAAGTGTATACACATAACTTTGTAGACTTGCTCAAATTGTGAATTACGTGCATAGTTGGCATATAAGAAAGAGGTGCGCATGCCAAGCGAAAGATCTATGCGAAAAGAAGCCTACATGGCAAAAACAACGCATGAGTTTGGAGATTTTGCTGCTCAGGGGGTGTGTATGGCAGGCAATGCTTTTGCATCAGTTTTGTTGGTAAAGGGACAAGAAGACTTTGAAGAGGCAGAACTTTCTGCACTTAAAGCTTCTTTAGAGCATTTAGGCTATGCTCCTGAGGCATGGGCCACCTTGCTTACCACCACAAAAACAGGAGATCCTATAAATCCCC
>CALKRF010000046.1 GCA_937990665.1 uncultured Atopobium sp. | reverse complement strand
TCTTTTTTGAAAAAATTTCTTGCTAAACATATATGTTCACCAGTGCATATATAAATTTAGTCAAACTGACAAGGTCGTGTTTTCAAATACCAAAGTCGTGTTTTCAAATTCTTTTGAAAGAATCGTTTTAACGGAGAAATGTAAGTCAGATTAATGCCAACTGCGGTTTTGCTGAGCGCTTGTCATGCAAGTGGTAAAAAATCCGTTTAGTTGGAATATTCAGTAGCGACTAGTTTTTATGCAAGCCATCTACCTGCGGTTTTTCGTTGGACAAAAATAGCAAAATCTGGACACTTTTTGCCACCTGCGCAAACGTGAGGAAGAAAATCACGTGATTGCGATTTAACTTCCAACTAAACGGATTTTTTACCCAAAAGAGGGGGTCGAATTTTGTGGGCTGAAATCTTGATACAAAACTCCGTATAAGCAAGGTGGAATATGCAATTTCTTTAGGTGATTGGATATTGCTCAATCAACTGGATAGCGGTCAGCCCTCAAAGTTATGCTACTTCACTACAACAGCACCTCCAGGAAGCGCAATATCCGCATCAGTTGCAATTAAGAGATTGTTGCCTGGTGTTTTAGGAGTATCAGGCCACTCGGGCACATACGCGACGTGCGCAAACTCGTGCGCAAACACGTCTGCGACCTGCGAAAGCAGCGCAGATCCACGGCCTTCTAGTGGACAGCGAACATCGGCCAGATATACTCCGCCAGCTGCAAGTTTTTCTTTAACCACTCGCGCGCCAGCCGCTGTTCCCAGAGGTCCAAGCGACTTCCGACCAGCAAACACTTCGTTTACCAGCACGTCAATGCTGCCGGCTTCTGCGTCTTGCAACACCCTCCAAGCATCATCTTCGATAACACGCAGCTCGCTTGAAGCCGCAGCTTGAGCTTCGTCCAAAAAGAAATGCTCGCGCGCAAGCGAAACAATCTTTGGATCAATCTCAATCGCCTCAATGGTAGCGCCGCTCATGTGCGTAGCCAGGTACTTTGGCAGCGAGAAACCTCCGCCGCCCATGACTACAACGTGACCCCGAGCAGATACCTGCTGGATAATCTTCGCCATCATGCGGTGATAGTGGACGCAGAGCTCAAAGCGCAGTTCAGGCACAATGTAGCTCACGGACTGGAAGGTGCCATTAACGTTGAGCAGTCTAATGGGCGTACCGTCGGCGTCCTCGGAGTCAAAAATCATCGTGAGGCCAAATTTGGTACGCGTCACAAAAACGCCTCGAGCGCGTAGAATTAACAGAAATAGCTGGTAAATGCCAATAACAGCAAGCCCCGCTACGGTCGACCAGATAAAAAATGTCCAAAAATCATGTAAGACCATGTTAATTCCTTGTTAGTAAGGTTTCCCTCGGTTATACTAGCCGATACGGCGTTTTTTCTGAACGCTTTTACAGGAAAAGATTTTCTGGGGGTTTATATGATTTTAGGACTTGGTATTCCTGAGCTTCTGATTATTGTTGTTATCGTCATGGTTCTCTTTGGACCTAAGAACCTTCCAAAGCTCGGCAAGGCTGTCGGCGAGACCGTCAAGAGCGTTCGTGATGGTATGGAGTCTGAGACCAAGGAAGAAGCCAAGGAGCCAGAGGCTGAGCTCGTTGAGGACGAAGAGTCCAAAAAGGCTGAGTAACTCCATCTCACACGTATAGACCGACTGACCCATCAACAGAAAGAACACGATGGACACTACTAAAGAGATTGTACTTACCCCAGAAGGCCGTCAGAAGCTTGTCGATGAGCTGGCTTATCGTGAGGGCGAGAAACACGACGAGATTGTTGAGCGCATCAAAGAGGCCCGTGGTTTTGGTGACCTTTCTGAGAACTCCGAGTATGACGCTGCAAAAGAAGAGCAGTCTCACAACGAGTCCCGCATCAACGAGATTCGCCAGATTCTCTCTGTCGCAAAGGTTGTCGAGGGCGGCAGTAAGCGCAACGTCACCGTTGCAATCGGCACAACCGTCGAGCTTGCTGATGCAAAAGGCAAGACAACTAAGTATGTAATTGTTGGTACTACTGAGACTAACTCCCTTGAGCACAAGATCTCTAACGAGTCCCCAGCTGGCGAGGCTCTTATTGGTCACAAGAAGGGCGACGAGGTTGAGTTCACCACGCCAAACGGCAAGGTGAAGAAGTACACCATTACCTCTATTACTCGCTAGACTGGCACAAAAGATATTTGGTCGCCCCGTGTCCGTCTGGCGCGGGGCGTTTTTACGTGGAGGATACATGTCCGAAGTAGAGAACAACATCGCTGGTAGCTCATCTGCCGCTGAGAACGCTGCTGCAACTGCCGCAGAGAACGCTGCTGCAACCGCCGCCGACGCAACTGAAGCCACCCCAGAGGCTTCCATCAACGACGAGCGCGCCCAGCGCAAAGCCCGTCGCCAGGCACTGCTTGACGCCGGTGTTGACCCATACCCAATCAAGTCCACCGTTACCGCTCACGTCGCTGAGCTGGAGGAGCGCTACGCTGACCTCGAGGACGGCCAGACTGGCGAGGAAGTCTATTCCGTCGCCGGCCGCGTCCGCGCCATCCGCAACCAGGGCAAGATCGCGTTTGTCGTGGTAGAGGACTATACCGGCCAGATTCAGCTCTTCTGTCGCATCAACAACCTTGACGAGAAGAACTGGGAGCTCCTGGGTCTTCTCGACCTTGGCGACATCATCGGCGCAACCGGCGCTATCATGCGTACGCGCCGCGGCCAGCTTTCCCTGGCAGTCACCTCGCTGGAGGTCCTCTCCAAGTCGCTGCGTCCTCTGCCCGAGAAGTTCCACGGCCTCACCGACCGCGAGGTTCGTTATCGCCAGCGCTACGTTGACCTTATCATGAACCCCGAGGTCCGCGACGTGTTCCGCAAGCGCTCCCAAATCATCTCCATCATCCGCCAGTTCATGGAGGCAGACGGTTACATGGAGGTTGAGACCCCTGTTCTCCAGGAGATTCTTGGCGGCGCAAACGCAAAGCCGTTCATTACGCACTACAACGCCCTGAACACCGAGAACTACCTGCGTATTGCAACCGAGCTTCCACTGAAGCGCCTGCTTGTTGGCGGTCTTGAGCGCGTCTACGAGCTTGGTCGTCAGTTCAGAAACGAGGGCACCGACCTCACGCATAACCCAGAGTTCACCTCTATGGAGGCATACGCCGCCTACTCTGACCTGGCCGGCATGCGCGAGCTTTCCCAGAACCTCTTCCAGGAGATTGCTCGCAAGGCTTGCGGCTGCGAGGAGGGCCACGAGGTCATCACCTACCAGGGCACCGAGGTTGACCTATCCGGCAACTGGCGAGTCGCGTCCCTGGCAGAGATTGCGTCCGAGGTCACCGGCGAGGAGCTCTCCATTGACACTCCTGTCGAGAAGCTCCGCGCAGTCCTGGACCGCTATGAGATTGAGTGGAATCCAGAGTGGCAGGCCGGCAAACTGCTGTTTGAGATTTACGACGAGCTTGGCGAGAAGAGCATCGTAAACCCAACCTTTGTCTGCGATTATCCTGCAGAGGTTTCTCCGCTCACCAAGCGCAAAGCAGACGATCCTCGCCTAACTGATCGCTTTGAGCTTATTATCTGCGGCGCAGAGTACGCAAATGCATACTCAGAGCTCAACGACCCTGTTGACCAGGAGGAGCGCTTTGCTGCCCAGATGGAGGCTAAGCGTCAGGGTGACGAGGAGGCCATGGAGTACGATTACGACTTCATCCGCGCGCTTGAGTACGGCATGCCACCAGCGGGTGGCATTGGCTATGGCATCGACCGCATGATTATGCTCTTCTGCGATCAGCCTTCTATCCGCGACGTCCTTCTCTTCCCACAGCTCAAGCCTGAGAAGCGCTAAGAGCTTGGAAGCTTAGCTGCCCCAGCGCAGTACATAAACGCATCAGCCCGGTATCCGCTCGTTGCAGGTACCGGGCTTTTTGTGTGGTTCGTACGGAGGAGAAAAATCCAACGCGAGTCGTATGTTTGCAGAGCCTTCTGTTGGGTATAAATCAGAAATATATAGAGAGTTTTGAGAGGTTTCAGCACATGTTTGATAAATTCACTGACAGAGCGCGTAAAGTCATGAGCCTGGCTCAGGACGAGGCTCGCGGTCTTGGCCAGATGTATGTTGGTACCGAGCACCTGCTACTTGCTCTCATCAAAGAGGGGGAGGGCATTGCTGCTCAGGCTCTGGCTAAGCTAGAGGTCTCGTATGATGAGGCCCTAGCAACTGTAAAAGAGCTCACCACGGGCGCAGGAGACCCTATTCCTGGCGGTCACATTCCGTTTACTCCGCGCGCAAAACGCGTGCTTGAGGACGCGTACAGAGAAACCATGACCCACGGTCAGAGCTATATTGCAACTGAGCACCTGCTTTTGGGCATTGTGTCCGAGGGTAATGGTCGCGCTATGGATGCCCTGCGTACTATGGGTGTCTCGGGCGACGCCGTAAGAAACGCCGTTGATGAGCTGGTTGCCCAGACTCCAGAAGATGCACCTGCTGGTCCTCGTATGGCAGAACCTCGCATTGAAGGCGGTATCTTTGGTATGCCTGTTGGCGCTGGTCAGATGCGCCCTAACGCAAATGACGACGCTTCCATGCTGGAGCAGTTTGGCCGCAACCTTACTAAGCTTGCTGCAGATAAAAAGCTTGACCCTGTCATTGGTCGTGACCGCGAGATTGAGCGTGTCATGCAGGTTCTTGCCCGCCGCCAGAAGAATAACCCACTTATCCTGGGAGATCCTGGCGTTGGTAAGACTGCCATTGTTGAGGGCTTGGCTCAGCTCATTGCATCCGGCAACGTCCCTGACATCCTGCGCGGAAAGCAGGTCTGGACGCTTGACCTGGCAAGTCTGGTAGCAGGATCCAAGTATCGCGGTGAGTTTGAGGACCGCATGAAGAAGGTTGTTGCTGAGCTGGAGAAATCCAAGAATGACATCCTCTTCATTGACGAGATTCACACCGTCATTGGCGCAGGTTCCGCAGAGGGCTCCATCGACGCCGCGTCCATCCTTAAGCCACCACTGTCTCGTGGAGAAATCCAGGTCATCGGCGCAACAACGGCAGAAGAGTACCGTAAACATGTCGAGAAGGACGCTGCATTTGAGAGGCGTTTCCAGCCTGTCAACATCGGTGAGCCAAACAACGACGACACCATTTCTATCATCCACGGTCTTCAGGACCGCTATGAGAAGCACCACCACGTCCACTACACCGAGGCTGCTATCAAGGCTGCCGTTGTGCTTTCGAGCCGCTACATTCAGGACCGCTTCCTGCCAGACAAGGCAATTGACGTCCTCGATGAGGCTGGCGCCCGCGCTCGCATCCACAAGATGAGCCTTCCACCAGAGATTGCCCAGGTAGACGCAGATCTTCTCCGCGTTCGTACCCAGAAATCCGAGGCAGCAAGCGCTCAAGAGTTTGAGCAGGCAGCCCGTCTGCGCGACCAGGAGAAATCCTTGGTAGCAGAGAGGGATCGCCTAGAAACTGAGTGGCGTGAGCAGCTGGATAAGAATATTGTTACCGTTGACGAGGACGACATTGCAAAGGTTGTCTCTGGCATCACCGGCGTTCCTGTTTCTAACCTCACCGAGACTGAGGCTTCAAGGCTGCTTCGTACAGAAGACATCCTTCACCAGCGCGTTGTTGGTCAGGACGAGGCTGTTGTTAAGGTTGCAAAGGCAATCCGCAGAAGCCGTAGCCCTCTCAAAGACCCAAAGCGTCCTGGCGGCTCCTTCATCTTCCTAGGTCCTTCCGGCGTAGGTAAGACTGAGCTTGCAAAGGCCCTGGCAGAGTTCCTGTTTGGCTCTGAAGACGCCCTGCTATCCTATGACATGTCCGAGTACATGGAGCGTCACACTGTAGCTAAGCTGGTTGGCGCACCTCCAGGATACGTGGGCTACGATGAGGGCGGAGAGCTCACTAAGGCTGTTCGTAGGCACCCATACTCTGTTTTGCTCTTTGACGAGATTGAGAAGGCACATCCAGATGTCTTCAACATCTTGTTGCAGATTCTGGACGAAGGTCGTTTGACTGACGGTCAAGGCCGTCACGTGGACTTCTCCAACACGGTTGTCATCATGACATCTAACATTGGCGCTCGCGAGATTGCCCGCACCAATACTATGGGCTTCTCGTCAGAGGGTTCTAAGGGTCTTTCCGACAAAGAGATTACCAGCCGTGTTATGTCTGAGCTCAAGCGCGGATTCCGCCCAGAGTTCTTGAACCGCGTGGACGAGATTGTTGTCTTCAAGTCGCTCTCTACCGAGCAGCTTCGTGGCATTGTTGACCTCATGGTTCTTGAGCTGCGCGATCGCCTGATTGCCAACGGCATGTCCATTGAGCTCACCGAGGCCGCAAAGGACCTGATTGCCAAAGACGGAACCGACCCTGTCTACGGCGCTCGTCCGCTGCGCCGTACCATTCAGTCGATGATTGAAGACCCACTGTCTGAGGAGCTTCTCTCTGGCCAGTGGACCGCAGGCGACATTGTTGCTGTTGATGTTGACGCTGAGGGTAAGAAGCTTGTGTTCACCAAGACCACGGGCGTCATTCCTGAGCCTCGCAAGAAAGAGACAATGGCGCAGCTTGATCAGATGGACGTCAGCATGGGACCATCCTCGCTGCCACAGGGTAGCGCAGGCGGTTCGTCCGACCTGATGTCCTCCGCCGAGTAAGACACTCCGACCCGAGGTTCTGCCTCGGGTCTTTTTGTATCGCAGCTAAACGCACAGTTCTCTTGGCAGAAGCTCTTGGCGAGAAACCCGTCTTCTCAAAACCGTCACTACACGTGCCGGCAACAAAACCGTATACTTGAAATGTTGAAACAAATTGAAGCCGTAAACGTACCAGATTGCAAAACACAGCCTGTAAGCTGCAAGTAATTGAGGGAGAGCCATGGAGCCAACGCAACTTGATCCAAGCGCAATAGAAAACGAGGACCGTATTGCCACCGCTCTAAAGATGACTGCTCCTGGTACAGCGCTCCGCGTTGCACTGGACATGATTATCGCCGGCCGCTTGGGCGCCCTCATTTGTGTGGGAGATACAGAAAACGTCCTTGCTGCGGGCGGAGATGGTTTCAAACTTGATGTTTCTTTTACAGCAAATCGACTGTTTGAGCTCTGCAAGATGGATGGCGCTGTGGTGGTGGATAAAGACCTCACCAGAATTCTGCGCGCCAACTTCCACCTCAATCCTGATGCAACGCTTCCAACTGCAGAAACAGGCACTCGCCACCGTACTGCCGCTCGCATGAGCTTGCTCACCAAGTCTATTGTGATTGCAGTGTCTTCTCGCCGTTCGTTGATTACCGTCTACGTTGATGGTCACGTTATTCCGCTGAAGTCAGTACCAGCCATTATGTCTACCGTCAATCAGCTCTCGGTTGCTATGCAAAATACGCGCCAGCAGCTTGATCGCGCGCTTCTGCGTCTGACCGCTCTTGAGCTTGATAACTACGTCACCCTAGGCGATGTAGCAGGCATTTTCTACCTCTTTGAGGTTCTTTTCAGCGCCGCCGACCAGCTTGATGCTTGTCTTTTGGAGCTTGGTAGCGAAGGAAAAACCACCGCTATGCAGCGCGAGGAATATTTGGGCGGTATCGACGAGGCCTATAATCTGATGATTCGCGATTACGCTGTAGATTCTTCTGCTGAAGAGGCACGCGCCATCCGTCGTCGCTTCCACGAGACGGCTAATACTGAGCTTCGCTCTGCAGAAAGTGTCGGCCAGATTCTGGGTTACTCCGATGGCCGCGGAGAAGATGCGTCCATGGAGCCTCTGGGCCTGCGCACGCTTTCCCGCGTTCACGTGGTCAACGATGAGATTGCGGCCAGAATTGTTGACGCCTACGACAACCTGCAGCAGCTGCTTCACGTTGCAGAAAACGATACGTCCAGCCTCAAATCTCTGGGTGTCGAGAACCCCGGTGCACTTGCTAACAGTCTCCGCAGAATGTGGGGTAAGTCAGAATAATGGCTGCAAGCAGCACCTGTGCAAAGGTCGTGTCAAAGCCACGTCCTTCTCGCCTCACAACTCATGGAGCAAAAGCCGATACCGTTGCCGTCATTGTGGCCGGTGGCATTGGCGAGCGCTTTGGATATCCCGACGGCAAGCAGTTTATTTCTGTCTGCGGTCTTCCGCTGATGAGCTGGTCAATCCTTGCGTTTGATCACGCGCCAAGCGTGGCTCACATTGTGATTGCTTGCTCTGACGAGAAACGCTCTGCAGTTCAAGAGGGTGTTTTGGGCAAGCTTGTACTCCACAAACCCGTTCATTTTGCCACGTCTGGTGTTACCAGGCAAGAATCGGTTTACAACGCGCTCCAGGTAGTGCCTGCTGGATATGATTTTGTTTCTGTTCATGACGCGGTTCGTCCGCTCATTGAGGTAGAGACTATTGAGCAGGTCATTGGTACAGTTCGCAAGTCGCCTAAGATTGCGGGAGCAATTTTGGCTCACCGCGCAACTGATACGCTGAAGCGCGTAGATGGTGCAACCATTGTAGATACGCCTGACCGCTCAACGTTCTGGGCTGCTCAGACCCCTCAGGTGTTCAAGACACGCACGCTTCTTGAAGCCCACGAGGTAGCTCGTCAGGAAGGCTACCAGGGAACCGATGACTCGTCGTTAGTTGAGCGACTTGGTCTTACGGTGCTGTGCGTTGAGTCGCAACGAGAAAACGTGAAGGTCACGTACCCGTCTGACCTTGCAATTGTTGAGGCTACGCTCAGCCGTCGCCTGGTAGAAGGCGCAACCGGAAGTGGGGCTGTAGAGTGAGCATGCCAGAGCTTAAAATTGGCCACGGATACGATGTTCATCGCCTGGTAGAGGGTAGAGATCTTATCTTAGGTGGCATCAAAATTGAGCACACCAAAGGTCTTCTCGGCCACTCCGATGCTGATGTTTTGGCTCATGCGCTCATGGATGCCCTGCTAGGAGCCATGCGCTTAGGCGACATTGGCCAGCTTTTCCCTGATACAGACCCCGCTTATGAGGATGCTGATTCTATGATGCTTCTGTCCCATGTTATGCAGCTTGTTCGCGATAAGGGCTTTGAGCTTCTGGATTGTGATTGCACCGTTGCAGCTCAGGCGCCTAAGTTGCTCCCTCATCGCGATGCTATGAGAAACCGCATGGCTGAGGTCATGGGTGTTTCGCCAGATAAAGTTGGCGTAAAAGCAACCACCACCGAAGGCCTTGGCTTTGTGGGCACTCAAGAAGGCATTGCTGCCTGGGCAGTTGTACTGCTGGGACGTAGCGCGTAAGCTGGGACGCACCGCGCAATAAGTTATAGCTCTACGATATGGTCGGCTGCTTCCACCACTTTAGGGTCATGAGATATGAGCAGTATTATGTGGTCCTGCTTGACCTTCTTGAGAAGATTAAGAAGGACATCAACACTTTTTTGATCTAATGCAGAGGTTGGCTCGTCAAGCAACATAACACTTGGGTTCATAAGCATCATGCGGATAATTGCAATCTTTTGCTTTTCTCCACCAGAGATAGCAGAGCTTCGTTCACCCAGGCGAACATCAAGATTTTGATCATCACCAAGCAGCAATTTTTCCAGATTGAACAGCTTGATATAGCTGATTATCTCTTCATCTGTTGGTTGGTTTTTGCAGAGTAGAGTCAGATTATTTCTTACCGTATCGTCAACAATGCTTGGCTCTTGCTCGGTAAATCCAAGAGTATTTTTTCGAAGTTCATACTGATTAATTTGAGTGAGCAAATCCTCATTAATGGCAATAGTGCCTGATAGATGAGAAGCCCACTCTCCGTTAATGAGCTTCAGAAATGTTGATTTGCCTGTACCGTTTCCACCGGTAATGGCGTATATATTTCCTTTTGCAAAACTACAAGACAAGTTGTTCATCAGCACTTTATTTGAATGTGGATAAGAGAAAGATACATTTGTGCAGGTAATTTGATTGACGTTCTCTGATGGAACGATGTTACCAACGGATTCTTGAGGTAAATCAAGAATCTGCTCAATTCGATTAAGACTTACCGTAATGCTCTGATAAGCCATGCCAAATTCCATAAGAAGCGTAATAGAGCCTAAAAGCGATACAAAATAGCTTGAAATGGTTGCAATATAGCCAGGCTGTAGTGCTCCTAGGAAAATTTGATATGCACAGGCAATAAAGACAATAGCTTGGAATATGGCAATTACAGCATTGTTTAATTCCTGTACGCCAAACTCCAGTTTGTACTGCTGATGAATAGCGCTACGAAGTTTTTGATTGACGGCATAGTGCTGATTAAAGAAACGCTCAAAGAGAGAATGACGCCTGATAAAATCTACGTCTGTGAATTGGGAAAGCTCAATAGATCCATACTGTGACCGCAGCTCTTTAGATTCTTTGTATCTTTTATAGGCCGAAGCTTGGATTTGCTTATAGATAATAAAACTCACTAACAGCAGAACAGCTGTTACAAGAGCGGTTAATGGGTTCAAATATAAAATAATCGCAAGCGTGCCTATGACGGAGACCACAGTTGTTGCAAAGCTCACACATTGTGTAAGTATAAAAATCGAAACGTCATTAGCGTCATTATTTACTGTCTGGCGGTAATGTCCAGAATCATATGACGAGAAAAACGATGAATCTGCATGTTGAATCTTGTCAATCAGCTGTCGCTCAATAGTAAACGCAGAATCAATCTGTAACTGACAATAGCGTGTTTTAGTAAGATAGGAACAGCCGGCAATGAGGATTCCTAGTGCGGCAACTACGGCGCAATAGAAAAGTATCTCGCTCCAAGTTGTTCCTGAAATAAAAAGATTAATTACAAATCCAACAAGAAGAGGTTGGATCACCATAAGCGCTGTGACAAAGAATGACAGAAAGAGAAAAATCGCAAGACTGCCTTTATCCAGAATGGTAGATATACAGTAGCGGGTAATGTTAAAAAACTTACTCATTCGAATCACCTTCTGAAGTTGTTAAGAGCAAGATTTTTTGTCTTCTAGTTCTTTGCAGTTTTGATTCAAATATAAATTCTTTAAATTTTGTCCGATAAGTTTAATACAACAAAAAAACAATCCAGCACAAATCCGCGAGTGGTAACAAAATTGAATTTTGATTGATAAGGTATGGAACGTAAAGGTTTTTCACAAACCGTTTATACTTACACCAATACACAATGGTTGCGAGGAGTATGCATGCTTGTCTATAACACTCAGACGCATAAAAAAGAAGAGTTCAAGCCAATCGACGAGGGCAAAATCCGCATGTACGTGTGCGGTCCTACGGTTTACGATCAGATTCACATCGGAAACGCCCGTACCTTCCTCTCGTTTGATGTTATTCGCCGTTATCTGATGCACAAGGGTTATGAGGTCACCTTCGCTCAGAACCTGACTGACGTTGACGACAAGATTATTCAGCGCGCCATTGAGCAGGGAAGGACTGCTCAAGAGGTTTCTGAAGAGTTTTCTCAGGCGTTTATCGAGCAGATGCACCGCTTCAATATACTGGACCCAGATATTCGTCCTCGTGCAACGCACGAGATTGAAGCCATGCTTCAGATGATTCAATCATTGATTGAACAGGGCTATGCTTACGCGGTGCCTTCGGGCGACGTGTACTTCTCGGTTCGTTCTGACCACGGCTATGGCGTGCTTTCTGGTCGCGATCTTGATCAGCTTCGCGCAGGTGAGCGCGTTGAGGTTAATGACGAGAAACGCGATCCATTTGACTTTGCACTCTGGAAAGCTGCAAAGCCTGGTGAGCCTAGCTGGCCAAGCCCTTGGGGAGAAGGTCGTCCAGGTTGGCACAGTGAGTGCTGCGCCATGATTCATCGCTACCTGGGCACTCCAATTGACATTCACGGCGGTGGCTCTGACCTGGTATTCCCTCATCATGAGAACGAGACCGCGCAGGCATCTTGCGCCTGGCACGCTCCTCTCGCCAATTATTGGATGCACACCGGAATGCTTCGCGTTGATGGCGAGAAGATGTCCAAGTCTTTGGGCAACTTCTACACACTCAAGGAAGTTTTGGACAAGTACCCTGCAGATGCAGTAAGACTTTTGATGCTTCAAACGCACTATCGTGCACCACTTGATTTCTCGTTTGAGCGCCTTGAGGGCACCGTTGGTACGCTTGAGCGCATGAAGACCTGCGTTGCAAATCTCCGCTGGGCTTTCAAGCAGTCTTCTGCTCAGCACGAACTTTCCGACGCTGATAGCACGCTTGCTGAGGCAATCAATACAGCTCAGAGCGAGTTTGACGCTCAGATGGATGATGATTTCAATACCGCAGGAGCACTCGCTGCTATCTTTGCTCTGGTAACTGCTGCAAATACGTATCTTGCAGAGGTTGGTCAGAACGTTGGCGCAAGTCCTGTTCTCCGTGCAGCAGATATGTTGTGCGAGCTCACGGGAGCTTTGGGAATTGATTTGACTCAGGCGGCGTCTACCTCTGATTTACCAGAAGAGCTTGTGGCGCTTGCCGCTCAGGTAGCAGGCTATGAGGGTTCGTCAGCTGACGAGGCTGCAGAGGCTTTGCTTGCTGCTCGTCAGGAGGCTCGTTCCCAGAAGAACTGGGCAGTTGCTGATCAAATTAGAGACGGCATTGCCGAGCTTGGACTTTTGATTGAAGATACCGCCGCTGGCGCTCGACTAAAGCGTAAGGCAGACTAACTATGGCAAGAAATCAGCGTTCTACCTCTAAAAACACTCGTTCCGAGGGTACTGCCGGTCGCGGTGCTGGTGCAGGTCGTGGCGCTTTCGGTCGCGGCGGAGCTGCAGGCCGCGGGGGAGCTGCAGGTCGCGGCTCCAAGAAGGTTGCCGACTGGGGCGGTTATTTCGGAGCCAAGAATGGCCAGGGTTCAAAGGGAAGCCGTTCTGCACAAGGCACACGTGCAGCTCAGGGCACTCGCGGACAGAAAGGCGCTGGTGGACAGCGAGGCGCTGGCGCTGGACGTCCCGGTAACAAGAAGCCTGCAACCGATCTTATCGAGGGTCGTCGCGCAGTAGCAGAGGCGCTGACTGTGGGCATTCCTTTGAAGAATGCGCTGGTACAAGCCGCAAGCGGACAGAAGGACCAGGAGATTGAGGCTCTTGCACGTCAGCTTGAGCAGGAGGGTATTCCTGTCGAGCGTGTTGCAAAGCCAGTACTCGATTCACTTTCAAGCCACGGCGCTCACCAGGGCGTTATTGTCCGTACACAGCCGTTTGCTTATGCCGACCTCTCTGAAATCATTCAGCGCGCTGGTTCCGAAGACGCTCTGGTTGTGGTCCTCGATCACGTCACTGATGAGGGAAACTTCGGTGCAATCGTAAGAAGTGCCGAGGTAGTTGGTGCAGCTGGCGTTATTATTGCAAACGCCCGCGCCGCCCGAGTTGGCGTTGGAGCATATAAGACGTCTGCAGGAGCTGTGCTTCACCTGCCAATCGCCCAAGTTTCTAATCTGCCGCGCGCTCTTGAAGAGCTTAAAGCCGCAGGTTTTTGGACATGTGGCTCTACCGAGCACGCCACTCAGTCCGTGTGGGAGGCTCCTATGGGAGGTCGCCTTGCACTTGTCATGGGCTCTGAAGGTTCAGGAATTTCTCGCCTTATGCTCGAGAAGTGCGATTTTACGTGCAAGCTTCCTCAGTTTGGCCAGGTAGAGTCCCTGAATGTTGCTCAGGCAACAACGGTCATGTGCTACGAATGGCTCCGCAGGACTCAGGAAGCGTAAGCTCAGGAAGCGTAAGAAGTCCAGGAAGCCCAGGAAGCGTAAGGTATGGCTCAGAAAAAATCGCTGCTTGTAGTCGATGGCTATAACGTCATGCTGGCAACTCCTCGCTATGAGGCGCTGCTGGATGAGCGTGGCTCTTCTGCACAAGAAACCGCTGCTGAGAGAGCCTATCACCTCAACACCGATCCGTTTTATCGCGCCCGTTTGGCGCTCATTTCTGACGTTGCCACGTTTGCGCAGGGCACCTACGAGGCCGTTATTGTGTTCGACGGCAAGGGAAACGTAAACGACGAGCGCCCGGAGCGTAGCCATGCTGGCGTGCAGCTGGTTTTCTCCGAGACGGGGGAGTCTGCAGATAGCGTCATCGAGCGCCTGGTCACGGACGCGCGAGAGGCTGGTCGCAAGGTATTTCTGGTCACGTCGGATAGGGACATTCGCGCTACAGCCGGCTTTGGTCCCGGCGAGGTCACACGCATTGCCAGCGCAGCGCTGGTCCACGAGATTTCCCAGGCAGATAACATTGTCGAAGAGATGCGTCGCGATCAGGTCAGCACGCGCATGACGCTTGAAGACCGCATTTCTCCAGAACAGCGCGAGAAACTCTGGAAGCTGCTTGGTAGATAGACGGCCAGGTCAGCGTCTCCCGCGCCCGACTGTATCCAACGCGCCAATGTGCCCAACTGCACCAATGTGCCTAACCGCACCAATACGTCCGGCGCGCGTCTGGGCGCGATTAGCTCGCCTGATTTCTGCAAAGAATCTGTAACTCTTGCCTGAAAACATCAAAGAAACTGTGGATTTGCCTGATTTCATCAAAGAATCTGTGTCCCAAACACAGATTCTTTG
>CALKRF010000045.1 GCA_937990665.1 uncultured Atopobium sp. | reverse complement strand
ACCCGCATATGAACTGCCTCCCATTTCTTATGTCCAAGAAATGGGAGGCAGTTCAGGATGCGAGGGTTTTGCTTTTAGATTTGAAAGAACGTTTAGTTGAACTTAACAACTTTCTGAGCTACACGGTAACCACCAATAGTGACCGTCTTACCAATCTTGCCAGGAAGGTTTGTAGCAGTGCCTACAAGACCGTAGCGAGCCTTGCGGTACATCTTCTTGTCATAAGCGCGAAGCTCATCCCAGAGCTCCTCCAACTGATCCATGGCATCCTCGCGGTCGCTCATCTTAGAGAAGACTGAGCAGATAGCCATGATGATAGTGAAGTAACTCATCATGTACGTCTGAAGACGTGGAGAAGAGATGTCGTCGTAGATGTGATATGCGTGCATCATATTGCGCGCTACGCGCCAATAATGATCAACGCGGCTTGTTAAGACCTTCTCGTTAACTGACTGATCATCTCGACCAATAAAATAACGATACAGGTCAACGTCAACATAGTAGATAGTCTTTACCTTAGGGAATGGAACGTAGGCATAGACGTTATCCACATAGAAGGTGTGCTCAGGCATCTGGATATTTGCAGAGCGCAGAACCTCAACGCGGTAGGTAATTGCGTGCATCAAAAGGTACTGAGACAGCTTGAAGCGGCCAATCTCTTCCCAGCCAATAATCTTGTTGGTAGGAACCGCGTCGCGATAGTCCACAAAGTTTTGGGTGTTATCCTCAACGTGCTCGTAGACGTAGTTGGAGAGCACCAGGTCAACAGGATTATCAGAGGCAATAAAGGTGCGGAGCTGCTGAAGGAAGGTCTTCAGAGCGTCCCCGTCTACCCAGTCATCTGAGTCAATGTTTTTGAAGTACACACCATCAGCATGAGAAACAGCCTTCATAACAGCAATGCCGTGACCGCCGTTTTCCTGATGGACTGCCTTAATGATGTTGGGGTGGCGTTCCTGCCAAGCATCAGCTTTAGCAGCAGTGTCATCCTTTACAGAGCCGTCATCAACAATAACAATCTGCACGTCATCAGCGTAATCAGAGCCCTCAAGAATAGATTCAATACAGTGATCCATGTACTCCGAAGAGTTATAGCATGGAATACCAAAGGTAATTGTCTTATTCATGCAAGCTCCCTATGCCTGATGAGCAATAAGCTCGTCAGAAAGTTCCAAAGCAGAAGCAACAACGCCATCCATATCGTAGTAACGATACTCAGCAAGACGACCAACTGCGTGGAAGTTCAGAATGCCAGAAGTGCGCTCTTTGTAAGAGCGATAGAGCTCCTGATTTTCTGGCTCGAGAATAGCGTAATAAGGGGTCTGGCCACTCTCTGGAACATAGGCGTGTGAGTACTCACGCATGATAGTTGTTTTACCAGGAAGAACCTGACCAGTCATATTCTTGAACTCGGTGATACGAGTAAAGTCCTCACTGGTGGTGTAATTGACGGTACCAACAGGCTGGAACTGGTCCTGATCAAGCGTCTCAAACTGCATATCAAGCGTACGATAAGGTAGAGCACCCTGATCAAGGTTGAAAAGCTCATCCAGGGGACCGGTGTAGATTACCTCACCTGCAAATGGTTTCTCGCAAACAGCCACGTTAGAAGCGGTGAGCTTCATGATGTCACGGACATCAACATCTAGGAAGACATCAATCAAATCATGGTCAAGCATGTTCTCAAAGAGCTTGGTGTAGCCCTCTTTTGGCATGCCCTGATAGGTTGCACCTGGGAAGTAACGGTCATCATCGCCGACAAAGATTGGAACGCGACCTGTGATGGACTTGTCAATCTGGTCTGGAGTCTTTCCCCACTGCTTCATGGTGTAATGCAGAAAAACGTTCTCGTAAACGTAGTCGGCAATCTCTTCCAGATCTGGATCGTTCTTCTCGCGAAGCTCCATGATAGGAACTTTGACGTTCTCACCAAACGTAAGAACCAGCTTCTGATAGAGTTTCTCGCCACGCTCTTCTCCAAAGGCAAGCTTCAAAGACTGGTGGTTAAAAGGAACAGGCATCAGCTGGCCGTTAATGTTAGCCAGAACTTTGTGCTGGTAGTTAGTCCACTCAGTAAAGCGCGAGAGGAACTGGTGAACGCGGTCACTCATGGTGTGGTAGATGTGTGGACCGTACTCGTGAACAAGAACGCCCGCGTCATCAAGGCGATCGTAAGCGTTGCCAGCAATGTGGTTTCTGCGCTCAAAGATTGCTACCTTTGAATTGCAGTTTTCTGCCATACGACGAGCAACAACTGCGCCTGCATAGCCAGCTCCAACAACAATAACATCGTAGTTGTCGGGGTTAAAACCGACAGGAAGACCATGATTGATAGACATGTAAACCTCCATGTGCGCCTAAGTGCGCAGGATTTGTATGTGAAACTTCACTCATTTTAACACGCGTCTATAAAGTGAGCCACGCGGGGCGCAAAGCTCTGCCGTTAGGCGTAAAATATGCAACTAGTGTGAAAATGCATTTCTTAGCTCTTTGTGTCTGACTTTCGTACAAACTACAAGTTGAGAAGTGCAAAACTCAACGAGGCACAGATATCAACTTATGATTGGAGCACGACACATGAGCAAGTTTCTTGACCGTATGAAAGAAACCGCTAAGTCCGACGTAAAGACTATTGTTCTTCCAGAGGGCGAGGACCAGCGTACCATCGATGCAGCTAAAAAGATTGTTGCAGAAGGTATTGCAAAGGTCATTATTCTTGGCGATCCTGAGCAGATTGATGTTCCAGGCGCAACTGTAGTAGACCCTGCTACTGACGAGCGCCATGAGGCATATGCTCAGAAGTTTGCTGAACTTCGTGCTCGCAAGGGCGTCACCATTGAGGAAGCTCGCAAGCAGATGAACGACGCTACCTATTTTGCAACCATGATGGTCAAGATGGGCGATGCTGACGGTCTGGTTTCTGGCGCTTGCCACTCTACCGCAAACACCTTGAGGCCTGCACTGCAGATCATCAAGACCGCTCCTGGTACCAAGCTTGTTTCTGCATTCTTTATCATGAGCACTTCAACTGACTTTGGCGAGGACGGCACTCTGCTCTTTGCTGACTGCGGCCTTAACATTGATCCATCTGCAGAGGAGCTCTCCGAGATTGCTCTTGCTTCCGCTGATTCTTGGCGCGCATTCATGAGCGACGAGCCTCGCGTTGCCATGCTCTCCTACTCCACTATGGGCTCTGCTGGCGGCGCAACTGCCGAGAAGGTCCAGGAGGCTACAAAGCTTGCTCACGAGAAGAATGCTGAGCTTGCACTCGACGGCGATCTTCAGCTTGACGCAGCTCTTGTTCCTGAGGTTGGTAAGCTCAAGGCTCCATTCTCTAAGGTAGCAGGAAACGCAAACATCCTGGTCTTCCCTAACCTTGAGGCTGGCAACATTGGCTACAAGCTTGTTCAGCGCTTCAGTGGTGCTGAGGCATACGGTCCAATTCTTCAGGGCATTGCTCGTCCTGTTAACGACCTCTCCCGTGGTTGCTCCGCTGACGATATTGTTGGTGTTGTTGCAATCACCGCTGTTCAGGCTCAGATGGCAGACAACAACTAGTCTTTCTGCACTTCTAACTTGGTATACTAAGCCAGTCTCAAAAGAGGCTGGCTTATTCTTTAGCTGGAGGCATCTATGTCTGAAATTATTTCTATTTCTAACGGCTCTCTTACCGCTTCAATTGACACCATGGGCGCGCAGCTCATGAGCTTACGCAAAGGTGAGTCAGAATACCTCTGGCAGGGAGATTCCAACTGGTGGCCAAGACGTGCCCCTATCCTCTTCCCCATTGTTGGCGTTCTCAAAGACGGTGAAGCAGAATCTGCAGAAGGTACCATCTCTCTTGCCCGTCACGGACTTGCTCGCCTCAACCAGTTTGAGGTTGTCGAGCAGAGTCCCTCTTCTGTAACGCTCCGGCTAAAAAGTACCGAAGAGACTCGCAAGGCCTACCCCTATGACTTTGAACTTAAGCTGATCTTCTCGGTAGCTGGTGATACGCTGACGCAAACGTATGAGATCACCAATCCTGCAAACGTTGTACTGCCGTTTACCCTTGGCGCACACCCGGCGTTCAACATTCCAATCCCCAGCGTTGAGGCAACCTCTTTGGACCAGTATCACCTCTTATTTACGCGCTCCTGGACCAGCTACGGCCCTTCCATTACTGATGAGGGTCTTTGTGACTACACGACACCACAGAGGCTTATCGTGGACTCTGACACGCTTTCCCTGTCTTGGGAACTTATTGATCGCGAGAAGACAATCACACTTGAAGACGTTCCTGATAGACGCATTACACTTGCGACTAGCACAGAAGCTCCTTCTGAGGCTCATGGTATTCAAATGGATTTTGAAGGCTTTGATTACCTTGGTATTTGGAGTGCTGCTCCTGGTTGTCCATTTGTTGCTCTTGAGCCATGGTGTGGCATTGCAGATACCGTTGATTGTGACGGCATCTTTGAACACAAACCAGGCATCATAAGCCTTGAGCCTGGCCAAAGTATTGCTAAAACATTGAATATTAAGGTCTTCTAGCAAACTAGTTGGACACGATAAAACACCTCGTGGCGCATTTCATTTTGTAGCTCAATAAGCCGCAAGAAACAACTTCCAACAAGAAAGAGCCTATGAATAATTCTGATGTGACCCCCAAAAGTTAGACTTTTATAGCGTAGCAGTTTATATGGCTGCTA
>CALKRF010000044.1 GCA_937990665.1 uncultured Atopobium sp. | reverse complement strand
TCGCACAACAGCGGAATTGACTCTAGCGCCCACAGTACAGAGCGCGAGAAACTTATCCCTAAGCGAGCAATTCTCCCCTATTTTTTGCAGGTCAAGCAGAATAATGATGAGTTGTGGCAATCGTGGAATGTAACGCCTGAGCTGGAAGAAAGGTTTGTCCACTCCGTGCGCATGAAGCCTCGCCGTACCGCTTCTGGCGTGGCTACCATTACCGTGATTACCAGGCCGCATACCTGCTCAAGTAATTGCATTTATTGCCCGTGTGATCTGCGTATGCCTAAGAGCTATCTCGCTAACGAGCCTGCCTGCCAGCGCGCTGAGCTTACGTTTTTTGATCCATACGTACAAGTTGCTGCTCGCCTTCAGGCACTCCACCAGATGGGTCATTCAACTGACAAAGTGGAGCTTATTGTGCTTGGTGGTACCTGGAGCGATTATCCAGAGGGCTATCAGTACTGGTTTATCAAAGAACTCTTCCGTGCACTCAATGAGTGGCCCAACTCTCCTAGCCGCATCCAGGAGCGCCTTGATTGGTACTCCTCGTTTGGAGTGCAGTACACAGAAGAGGCTCTCTCCTCCTTTGTTGCTGAACAGCAAGCGGCAGTCTTTGAAGATACTGCCACGTATAACCAGGCTTTTCATAAGCTCTACGACACCAGTCAGCCTCACCAAAGTGCATGGTCTCAGATGGAGAGCACGTATGATGAGCTGGTAGAACAGCAGCACGTTAATGAGACAGCCGCTGCACGTGTGGTTGGCCTTGTAATTGAAACCAGACCCGATACCATCACACCAGATAACCTGCGCATGTTTAGACAGCTTGGGTGCACTAAAATTCAAATTGGCATTCAAAGTACGCGTCAAGAAATCCTTGATGCCAACAAACGTCAGATGTCGGCCGCGCAGATTAAGCGAGCTTTCTCGCTCATCCGCTTGTACGGATTTAAAATCCATTCTCACCTAATGGTTAATCTTCTTGGGGCAACGCCTGAGGCAGATAAACAGGACTTCAAGACGTTTGTTACAGATCCAGGTTTTCTCCCCGACGAAATCAAGCTTTACCCCTGTGCGCTGGTATCTGGAACTCAGCTGGTGCAGAAGTATCGTGAAGGCGCGTGGCAACCATATGACAAAGACGAGCTGGTAGACGTACTTGTTCAAGACGTGCTCAACACGCCTCCATACGTGCGCATTTCTCGCATGATTAGAGACATTAGTGCCACCGATATTCTGGTGGGAAACAAAC
>CALKRF010000043.1 GCA_937990665.1 uncultured Atopobium sp. | reverse complement strand
AGAGCTCCAGGTATTACAGAAACCCCCAGGGCTTCAAGCTGGGAAGCTTCAAGCCCACAGGGGTTATCGCAAACTATTGCAAAAGTTGAGCAGTCCGAAGACGCCACGGGTTACCTCCAGTAGCGGTCGATTGTCTGCTCGCGATCTGGACCAACGGTGATGATAGAAACGCGTACACCAGCAAGCTGCTCCAGGAAGTCAATGTAGTCCTTAGCCTCACGAGGCAGCTGGTAGAAGTTGCGAACATTGGAGATATCGCACTTCCAGCCAGGAAGAGTCTCATACACAGGCTTTGCGTGATAGAAGACGCTCTGGTGCTCTGGAACGGTCTTGTAAATCTTGCCGTCGCACTCATATGCGACGCAGACCTTAATCTCGTCCAGGCAACCAAGGACGTCAAGCTTAGTGATTGCAAGGTCAGTGAGGCCGTTAATGCGAGCTGCGTAGTTAACAACTACGGCGTCATACCAACCGCAACGACGCTTACGACCAGTGGTTACACCGTACTCATGACCAACTTCGCCGAGAAGATCGCCCGTCTCGTCAAAGAGCTCTGTTGGGAATGGGCCAGAGCCAACGCGTGTAAGGTATGCCTTTGCAATGCCCAGGACGCGGTCAATGTTGGTTGGACCAACGCCAGAACCAGTTACTGCGCCACCAGCGGTGCAGCTAGAAGAGGTAACAAATGGATAGGTGCCGTGGTCAATATCAAGCATGGTTGCCTGAGCACCCTCAAAAAGAATGTTCTTACCAGCCTCAAGCTCTTCATTGAGGAAGAGAGAAGACTCAACAATGTAAGGACGAATGCGATCTGCATAAGGCAGGTAGGTCTCGCAAATTTGGTCAACGGTATAGGTTGGAAGACCATACACAAGACTCAAGATTGGATTGGTGTACTCAAGTGCAGCTTCAAGCTTCTTGCGGAAGATCTTCTCGTCAAGCATGTCCTGAATACGAAGACCAGTACGGTTCATCTTGTCCATATACGTTGGGCCGACACCGCGCTTGGTGGTACCAATAAGATTCTTGCCCAGCTTTTTCTCGTGTACGCCATCAAGATCTTTGTGATAAGGCATAACAATGTGAGCGTTGCCGGAAATCTTGAGCAAATCACAGGAAATACCCTTGCTCTCCAGCATGTCAATCTCGCCGAGAAGAACCTCTGGGTCAACAATGCAGCCATTACCAATAACTGGATAGGTGTTCTCGTACATAACGCCAGATGGAACCTGGTGAAGTGCAAGCTTTGTGTCTCCAGCAATTACCGTGTGGCCTGCATTTGCACCACCTGCGTAACGGCAAACAACGTCAAAATCTCCGGAAATGAGGTCGGTAACTTTACCCTTACCCTCGTCTCCCCACTGAGCACCAACAAGTACGGAAGCTGGCATAAGTTCTCCCCTATCGCAGCTATCTACAAACACGACCATTACATGACGGTTGCAACCTCTTTAGGGGTTGCTTCATAAGTATATCTAATACCGCTCGCAAAAGCACAGAAGCGCAGAGGTTTTGTCACACATAAGAAACGATTAGTGTGCGGGGTTTGCCATTGCGGCGTACTGAGCGGCTTCGCTTTCTGAGTAGTTATTTCCCTGGTAAAGCTCAACAAACTTAGTAGAAGTTGGCATAAACATGACAGGAACATCCCTCAAAGCACCTGCACGGTTCTTTGCAACAATGATGTTGGTAACGTCTTTATCAGGACGGTCATCGCGTGCGGCTTCTTCATCGCTCAGTGAGCGGTCAAGCAGCAAAACAATATCTGCATCCTGTTCGATTGCGCCGGACTCACGCAGGTCAGAAAGCTGTGGGCGCTTGCCATTTCTGTTTTCAAGCGTACGGTTGAGCTGAGAAAGTGCAATAACGGGCGCTTTAAGGTCTTTAGCCATAATCTTAATGCCACGAGACATCTCAGAAACCTCGGTTGCACGACTGTCTGCACGACCCTTCTCGGCTGGTGGAGAAAGTAGCTGAAGGTAGTCGATGATAATGACGCCCTTCTCAGCCTTATTAAGCATTCTGCGGGCTTTTGCGCGAATTTCTGTGACTGTTGTGCCTGGAGTATCGTCAACGATGATTTTAAGGCGAGAAATGCGCTCTGCTGCCTCCAGAAGGGTAGGCCACTGCTCATTTCTGATGTTGGAAGAGCGGATGGTCTGCAAATCAACCTTTGACTCAGAAGCCAAAAGCCTCTGAGCAATCTCAATCTTGCTCATCTCAAGCGAGAAGAGCGCAACAGTTGCACCAGATACTGC
>CALKRF010000042.1 GCA_937990665.1 uncultured Atopobium sp. | reverse complement strand
GATAAAACGTCTATTTTTCAATTTTCATTTCCAACTAAACGTGTTTTTTACCTTTTTCGGCACATAATTTTGAGCTCAAAAATTACGTATTCATAGAAATGAATTTTATTGCAAGAATATTCAAATTAATAAATCAAAAGTTGATCATGACAAGTAAAGAAAAAAATTGCTAATAAGATGTCTGTGAAAACAGAGATAACCATTGAAAAAATCGTTAACTCGTCTAAAAAAACATTAGCACCCATGAAGAAACAAGAGGTGGGGTAAATATTCAGAATAATGCCTAGAACAGGGGATAATTTAAAATAGGAAATTTTATGGAGCGGCGGACGGGACTCGAACCCGCAACAGTCAGCTTGGAAGGCTGATGCTCTACCAATTGAACTACCGCCGCAAGGGTAAAGCAAAAAGAAAAAAATGGTCGGGGTGACTGGATTCGAACCAGCGACCCACTGCTCCCAAAGCAGTTGCGCTACCAAGCTGCGCTACACCCCGAGCCGAGAGAAAAGTATAGGTGACAAATCGCCCAAGAGCAAGAATAAATTGCAATCTTTTTGAACTAATTTTTGTCTATCAGATTTTTCTATTTTGTTATGTAATCGAAACATTGGATGACTATGCTATTCGTAATCACTTCGAAAGGGGTTTCATGAGCTATTCATCTAAGGTAATCGCACAGCTTGAAGAGCGTTACGCAGATCAGCCTGAGTTTATCCAGGCAGCAAAAGAAGTTCTTACCACCATCCAACCTGCACTTGATGCTCATCCAGAGTTCGAGAAAGCCGCATTGCTCGAGCGTCTTGTTGAGCCAGAGCGCATTGTTATGTTCCGCGTCCCCTGGATTGACGACGCTGGCAACGTTCAGGTTAATCGCGGATACCGCATCGAGTTTAACTCCGCAATTGGACCTTACAAGGGCGGCCTTCGTCTCCATCCAACAGTTAATCTTTCTATCCTGAAGTTCCTTGGCTTTGAGCAAATCTTCAAGAACTCTCTGACCACGCTTCCAATGGGCGGCGGCAAGGGCGGCTCCGACTTCGATCCAAAGGGCAAGTCTGACCGCGAGATTATGGCGTTTTGCCAGTCCTTTATGACTGAGCTTGCTCGTCACATTGGTCCAAACACCGACGTCCCAGCTGGTGACATTGGCACTGGCGCACGAGAGATTGGCTATATGTTTGGCCAGTACAAGCGCCTTCGCAACGAGTGGACCGGCGTCCTGACCGGCAAAGGCCTCTCCTTCGGCGGTTCCCTTGCTCGCACCGAGGCAACCGGCTACGGCGCGGTTTACTTCCTCACCCACATGCTTGCCGAGAAGAACGATTCGCTCGCGGGCAAAACGGTCTGCATCTCCGGCTCCGGAAACGTCGCTACCTACGCTGCCCAGAAGGCACAGCAGCTGGGAGCAACCGTTGTGACCGTATCTGACTCCTCAGGTTATGTCTATGACCCTGAGGGTATTGACGTTGAGCTGCTGAAAGACGTCAAGGAGGTTCGTCGCGCACGCATCAAGGAGTACGCCGACGCACGTCCTTCTGCTACTTTCTTCCCAGGCGAGCGTCCTTGGAGTCAGAAGTGTGACATCGCCATGCCATGCGCAACTCAGAACGAGCTCGAGCTTGCTGACGTGCAGAAACTTGTTGCTAACGGCACCAAGTACGTCGTTGAGGGCGCTAATATGCCAACCACCCTCGAGGCAACCAATTATCTCATCGAAAACGGCGTCTTCTTCGCACCTGGCAAGGCTGCAAACGCAGGTGGCGTAGCTGTTTCCGGTCTTGAGATGTCCCAGAACGCCGAACACCTTTCCTGGACGTTTGAGGAGGTAGACTCCAAGTTGCAGGGAATCATGGAGAGCATCTACACCGCTGCTTCTGAGGCCGCAGCAACGTATGGCCACCCCGGCAACCTGGTCTTTGGCGCAAACATCGCCGGTTTCCTCAAGGTTGCAAATGCAATGATGGCGCAGGGTGTCTGCTAATTCGTAAAACACATAGCGAGAAACCCGTTGTTGCAGCACGTATTTGAGCTAACTACATCGTTGGCTTTAACGTAAGATTTAAAAGGACCTTGGTCTCCCAAGGTCCTTTTTTGTGCTGCTCATTGATAGTATTTTGGTCCCGTCTTGCGCTCTTGAAATTACCTACGCTCTTGAAACAAACTCGTTTCCTTCGATGAAAAAGCGCTTTGGAGCATCAATGTTTTTGCTAATGCCTACGCGAGGTGAACGTCCAATTGTTTCTCCTGGTAACAGGGGAGCAAAGCCCAGCACAAGCGGCTCAACTGTCAGGTCATGTCCGTAGAGTTCCTTGTCAATACCAAGCGCAGCGCACACCTTACCTGGTCCATTAGTGAGGTCGCGCAGCTTGAGCGGGTGCTTACGCGCACGTTCCGCTTGCTCTTTACCTACATGTCCTGTATGCGCTTTACCCGCGCGTCCAGCCTCACGGAGCTCGCGCATCACCTCTACACCCTCAAGAGGCTCAACCGCGCGCACCAAGCATCCGCTGCCAAAGCCCTCAGGATCACACACCACATTGCAGCAGTGATGCATACCATACGAAACGTACACGTAGAGGTGACCCGCAGGTCCAAACATGGCTGCATTGCGCTCGCTAGGACCGCCAAACGCATGACTTGCGGGATCGTCTTGGTCGTAAGCCTCGGTCTCCACAATTCTTGCAACTAGTTTGTGTTTCTCGCCATTAAGCGTAATTGTCCTTGTCAGAGTGCATCCCAGCAGCAGCGGCGCGGCCACATCTGAGGGATTCTCTAGAAAATCTGGAAACATGCCATCTCCTTTATTGGTTATGCGCTACAATACTACCAACCTTTAAGGACGGTGCGAGACACCGGCAAGGCCCATAGCGTTGAGTGCGCATGTTCGCTGTTGAGCCTCCACAAGGAGTGCTCTTTTTTTATGGCTCGGCATGCTCCTACGCAGATCGGAGAGTATATGAATCCACTGGCAAGTGCCACCTCGCAGCCTCGCGCGCTGCTTGTTCTCGAAGATGGAACAACCTTCGAGGGGAGGTGCTGTGGTGCTAGCGGAGAGACCTTCGGCGAAATTGTTTTTAACACGTCTATGACCGGCTACCAGGAGATTATTTCCGATCCAAGTTATGCCGGCCAGATTGTCACGCTGACCTATCCGCAGGTAGGCAACTACGGCATCGATCCTGCGGTCATGCAGCGAGACGTTTTGCACCTGCGTGGTTTTGTCGTCCACGACATGTGCTACGAGCCAAGCAACTGGACGTCCAAGCAGAGCCTGCCTGAGTTTCTGCAGGAAAATGGCGTCGTTGCCATCGAGGGCATCGATACCCGCGCGCTGACCATGCACCTGCGCGATTTTGGCGCACAGAAGGCAGCCATCTCCACCGAGGACCTGGACCCCGCCCATCTGCTTGCGCGCGTCCAGGCATCGCCCAGCATCTCCGAGCACAACTTTGTCCCCGACGTCTCCGTCGACGCGCCTCACGTGGTTTCCGCTACGTCTAAGAAGCGCTTCAACGTTGTCGCGTACGACTGTGGCGAGAAGAACGGCATTCTCCAGGGTCTTGCGGCAAACGGCTGCGAGATCACGGTTGTACCGTGGAACACGCCTGCAGAGGACGCCTTGGCCTACAACCCAGACGGCATCTTCTTCTCCAACGGCCCTGGCGACCCAGAGCAGGTTGACGCTACGCAGGAGGCCGCTCGCGGCGTCCTGGGCAAGGTTCCTGTCTTTGGTATCTGCCTGGGCAACCAGATGCTCTCCATTGTCGCAGGTGCAGATATCGAGAAACTCAAATTTGGACACCATGGTGGCAACGAACCAGTCATGAATCTTCTAACCGGCAAGGTTGAGATTACTGCTCAAAACCACAACTATGGTCTGGTTTTCCCAAGCCTAGGCAAGCTTATTGCAGAGGAGTCCGGCGGAATCTCCGAGCACTTTGACAACCTCTGCGAGTGGTCCGCAAGGCGCATTGCTCCTGTTGTCCAGACAAAGGAGTTTGGCCGCGTCAGGCTCACGCACGTTAACCTTAACGACGGAACTCCAGAGGGCATTCAATTCCTGGACATCCCAGCATTTTCTGTCCAGTATCACCCTGAGGCAAGCCCAGGACCTCACGATTCATCTTATTTATTTAAGGCATTTGCTCGTTTGATGGAAGGACAGCCTGACTATCTTGCCATCGACGTTCGTGAGGGGAGGCGCTTCTAATGCCAAAGCGTACTGATATTAAGAAAATCCTGGTCATTGGCTCTGGTCCAATTGTTATTGGTCAGGCTTGTGAGTTTGACTATTCCGGCACTCAGGCATGCCGCGCCCTTCGCAAAGAGGGCTTTGAGGTTGTTCTGGTTAACTCAAATCCAGCAACCATCATGACTGACCCAGAAACTGCAGATAGAACTTACGTTGAGCCAATAACCGTTGAGTCCGTAACCCGCGTCATTGAGCGCGAGCGTCCTGATGCGCTTCTGCCAAACATGGGTGGTCAGACTGCTCTGAACTGCACTATTGGCCTTGGTGAAGCAGGCGTTCTTGACAAGTACAACATCGAGGTCATCGGCTGCAACCTGGAGTCCATTCGTACCGGTGAGGACCGTGAGCTCTTCAGCGAGGCAGTCCAGGACATTGGCCTGGAGGTTGCTCGCGCAGACATCGCTCACTCCATGGAAGACGCCCAGCGCATTGTTGCTGAGCTGGGATATCCTGTGGTTATTCGTCCAAGCTTCACCCTTGGCGGTGCAGGTGGCGGCATTGCACACACCCCAGAAGAGCTCGTAGAGATTGTTGAGCAGGGTCTCTTGCTTTCTCCAGAGCACGAGGTGCTGGTAGAGGAGTCCATCGAGGGCTGGAAAGAGATTGAGATGGAGGTCATGCGCGATACCGCAGGTAACGGTATTGTTGTCTGCTCCATCGAGAACCTCGATCCAATGGGCGTTCACACGGGAGACTCCATCACCGTTGCTCCAGCTCAGACGCTTACCGATGAAGAGCTCCAGAATCTCCGCGACTACTCCATCGCCATTCTCGAGCGTGTAGGTGTTGCCTGCGGCGGCTCTAACGTTCAGTTTGCGGTCAACCCAACTAACGGCCGCGTCATTGTCATTGAGATGAACCCTCGTGTCAGCCGCTCCTCTGCGCTGGCGTCCAAGGCAACTGGTTTCCCCATTGCAAAGATGGCGGCACTGCTCTCTGTTGGCTACACACTGGATGAGATTACTAACGACATCACCAAGGCAACTCCCGCTGCCTTTGAGCCTTCCATCGACTACTGCGTGGTCAAGGTTCCTCGCTTTGCCTTTGTCAAGTTTAAGGGCACCAGCCGCGTTCTGACCACCCGTATGAAGTCGGTTGGCGAGGCTATGGCCATGGGCAGAACCTTTGAGGAGGCCCTGCAGAAGGCGCTTCGTTCCCTGGAGCAAGATCGCGCTGGTCTGGGCGCTGACGGCCACGATGTCTTTGACGAGAAGAACTTCGATGAGCTAGTCAGCAAGCCAACACCAGAGCGTATTTTCTACGTTGCTGAGGCACTGCGCAGAAATTGGAGCGTTGAGCGTATCCACGATATGACTGGTATTGATCCATGGTACCTGCACCGTATGGCAGGCATCATCAACGCCGAGAAACGCATCAAGGAGCTGGGGCTTTCTGGTCTCACCACCGATAACATGCTTGCTGCCAAACAGCTGGGCTTCTCGGATGAGCAACTTGCGCACCTTACCGGTACCAAGACAGACGTTGTCCGTGCTGTGAGGGAAGTGCTGGGTGTTCGTCCGCAGGTCAAAACAGTTGATACCTGCGCAGGTGAGTTTGGTGCAACCACGCAGTACCACTACGTCACATACGAGAAGGGTAATGCCACAGAGTACGCGGAAGCAGAAAAGCCACGCGTCATGATTCTTTCCGCTGGTCCTAACCGTATTGGTCAGGGTATTGAGTTTGACTACTGCTGTGTTCATGCTGCCTACGCTCTTCGCGAGCAGGGTTATGAGACGGTCATGGTCAACTGCAACCCCGAGACGGTCTCTACAGACTACGACACCTCTGATCGCCTGTATTTCCAGCCTCTAACCTTTGAAGACGTTATGGATGTCATTGAGGTTGAGAAGCCAGAAGGCGTCATTGTTACCCTTGGTGGCCAGACTCCAATCAAGCTGGCACGAGCCCTCAAGGACGCTGGTGTTCCTATCATGGGCACTCAGCCAGAGGCAATTGACCTGGCAGAGGACCGCGACCGCTTCGCAGCCCTTCTTGACCGCCTCAACATTGCCTGCCCACCATCGGCAGTTGCTTCTACCATGGACGAGGCTCGCGACGCTGCACGTCGCATTGGCTACCCACTGATTGTCCGCCCAAGCTACGTTCTTGGTGGTCGCGGTATGGCCATTGTCTACGACGACTCCGACCTGGTTACCTACATGGAGTCCGCGACGCACGTCACGCCAGACCGTCCTGTCTACCTGGATGCCTTCCTCGAGGACGCCATTGAGCTGGACGTTGATGCTCTCTGCGACACCGAGGAGTGCTACGTAGGTTCAGTCCTGGAGCACATCGAAGAGTGCGGTATTCACTCTGGCGACTCCGCTTGCTGCTGGCCGCCCTTCTCGCTCTCTGAAAAGATTGTTGACCAGATTAGGGCCATCACCAAAAAGCTGGCGCTTGCCTGCGGCATTCGAGGTCTCCTGAACATCCAGTACGCAGTTCGCGATGAGCACGTCTTTGTCATCGAGCTCAACCCACGCGCTTCTAGAACCGTGCCTTTCTCGTCCAAGGCAACTGGCGTTTCCCTGGCCAAGTACGCATCTCGCATCATGGCTGGCGAGAAGATCAGTGAGCTCAGAGCACAAGGCCTGCTTCCAGACGAGAATCGCACCGTCGATTACTACGCGGTCAAAGAGGCAGTCATGCCTTGGTCTAGATTCCCTGGTGCTGACTCAATCCTTGGCCCAGAGATGAAGTCTACTGGTGAGGTTATGGGTATTGCCCGCACCTTCCCAGCAGCGTACGCAAAGACTCGCGAGGCAGTTGAGAACAAGCTTCCTAAGCAGGGTTCCGTCTTCATCAGTGTGTGCGACCGAGATAAACGCGCTATTGCTCCTGTTGCTATGGCTTTGGAGAACCTTGGCTACGGTATCTACACCACGGGCGGCACCGCAAAGACGCTGCGTGCGGCTGGAATTGACTGCACCACCGTCAATCGTATTTCCGATGGTCATCCAAACGTTGTTGACCTTATGCGCGATAAGACCGTCAGCTTCATCATCAATACGCCTCATGGTCACGAGGCTCACAGCGACGGTACCAAGATGCGCGCAGAAGCTGTCAGCCAGGGCATTACCTGCGTCACCGCAATGTCTGCAGCTACCGCTCTTATCCAGGCGCTCGCAGCAGCAAGAAAGAGTGAGCCAGAGACCTTTGCACTACAAGATCTCTAAAACGTGCTTGGAGTATGTACTTTCACTTGAACAAGACCGGTCTTGAAAAAGGCCGGTCTTTTTTCGTGAGGGAAGTGTTTAGAATGCGAAGTTCTCCTAGTGAAGAGTGCAAAAGTTTGTTATTATTGCAAGGCTGCATAAATATGCGGGCGTGGCGGAACTGGCAGACGCGCTAGATTTAGGTTCTAGTGGACTAAGTCCGTGGGGGTTCGATTCCCTCCGCCCGCACCATGCAGATATTTGGTTAAGAGCTGGTACGCCAGCATTTTTTACGAGACACTGGAGGAACGTTGAACATCACCGTTACCGCAGATAAGCCAGTTGACGAGAAACTCACCGTCAAGGTTACAGTTCCTGCTGCAGAGGTAGACGCTGCCATTAAGCAGGCTTACAAGGACATTGCAAACAAGTATTCCTTCCAGGGTTTCCGCAAGGGCCGCGCACCTCGTCCTGTCATTGACGGCATTGTTGGCCGCGAGGCAGTCCTTGCTCAGGCAACCAACGATCTTCTCGGCGCAGCAGAGCCACAGCTTCTTGAGGAGCTTGACCTTGTTCCTGTCGGCCGTGGTGATTACAACCAGGATGCAGACCTTCCTGTTGAGGGTCAGGATTACTCCTACGAGGTAGTCTTCAACGTTCGTCCTGAGGCTAAGCTTGACTCTTATGATGCTCCTGCAATCAACATGCCTCCAAATGAGGCAACTGAGGCTGAGGTTGATCACCAGATTAAGCAGCTTCTGTCTTACCAGGCTAAGTTTGAGAACACCAAGGAGAAGCGCGCTGTCAAAGAGGGCGACACCATTGGTGTAGACATCAAGAACATTGAGGGCGCTGCTCACATGGAGGGCGAGGACCGTGTTCTTACCCTTAATGGCACCCAGGCTCCAAAGGAGCTTGAGGAGGCACTCATCGGCATGAAGCCAGGTGAGGAGAAAGAGGTCAAGTGGACTCACAGCCACACTCACGGCGATGAGGTTCACTCCCACGATTACGATATCAACGTCAAGGTTGTTGCTCACAAGAAGTCCGTCACTCCAGAGCTGACTGACGAGCTTGCAAAGACCACCTTTGGTTATGACACTGTCGAGAAACTCCGTGAGGCAGTTAAGTCTGAGATTGAGTCCGACAAGAAGAATTCTCTTCCAACTCTTAAAGAGGACCGCGTTGTTGAGGCTGTAGGCAAGCGTCTTCAGCTTGACGAGGTCCCAGAGGAGTACAAGAACGAGGTCTTCAACGAGATTGCTCAGGAGTTCCTGAACGGTCTTCAGCAGCAGGGCATGAGCCTTGATATGTTCTTGGCTGCACGCGGCATCAAGACCGATGACTTCATCTCTGATCTTCGTGTTCAGGCTGAGGAGCGTGCACGTCAGTCCCTGGCTCTTGACGCAGTAGCTGCAGAGCTCAAGCTTGAGGCAACTGAGGAGGACATCCGCGCAGAGTTTGAGCGCGCTGGTGTTCCTAACGTTGAGTCTGCAATTGAGGAGTGGCGCAAGGCTGGCCGTCTTCCTGCAATCCGCGAGTCCATCCGTCGTTCTAAGGCTCTTGACTGGCTGCGTGACAACGCAACCGTCACCGTTGTCGACGAGATTGCTGAGGCTGCTAAGGAAGAGCAGAAGGCAGAGAAGAAGCCTGCTAAGAAGGCTCCTGCTAAGAAGAAGGCAGCTAAGAAGGACGAGGACGCAGAGAAGGACGCTGAGTAGTCCGCAGCTGGTTGGTTTTCTCGCCAGAAAGACTGCGCCAAAAGTTGCAGTTACTTTGAATTTTTCATACCCCGGGTTAGAGACACGCTTCCCGGGGTATGTTTCTAAGGAAAGACATTTGAAGGAGGATTATGCATTATCCAACAAACATTCCAACTATTCCGTATGTTATTGAGCAGACTCCTCGTGGTGAGCGTAGCTATGACATCTACTCTAGACTGCTCAACGATCGTATTGTTTTCTTGGGTGAGCCGGTAACGCGCGATTCTGCAAATCTTGTTATTGCGCAGCTTTTGCACCTTGAGAGCCAGGATCCAGACAAGGATATTTCTCTCTACATTGACTCTCCTGGTGGAGACGTTTATGCAGGCCTGGGTATTCTTGACACCATGAACTTCATCAAGCCAGATGTTTCTACCATCTGCGTTGGTATGGCAGCATCAATGGGAGCTGTTCTTCTTGCTGCCGGTGCAAAGGGTAAGCGTCTTGCGCTTCCTAACTCTATGGTTATGATTCACCAGCCATCCAGTGGCGTTCAGGGTCAGCAGACCGATATTCAGATTATTGCAGATGAGACAAAGTGGATTCGCCAGCGCATCAATGAGCTGCTTTCGGATTATACTGGACAACCTATCGAGAAGATCAATGTAGACACCGAGCGCGATAATTATCTTCGTGCACAGGAGGCCTGTGACTATGGCCTAGTTGACCGCGTTATCTCTTCTCGTAACGATCAATAACTGTTCTTGTATTGAGGGTTTAAGTTATGGCTAATGACCAGAACTTCTCGCCTTTTGGCGGATTAGATGAGATGCACTGTTCTTTCTGCGGAAAGAGTAGGTCGCAGGTAAATAAGCTTATCCAGGGTCCTGGTGGAGTCTGCATTTGCGATGAGTGTGTCTCTACCTGCTCAGATATGATTGATGAGTCCCTTGGCTTTGATGAAGAGTCAGAGATTGAGACTCACTCTGATGAACCTGTCATCAAAGACTTGCCAACTCCGCATGAGATTTACGATGAGCTGTCTCAGTACGTAATGGGTCAGGAAGACGCTAAGCGTGCTATGTCGGTTGCGGTGTATAACCACTATCGTCGTATTCTTTCAGGCAACGATGATCCTCAGGAGGGTCAGGAAGACGTTGAGATTGCAAAGTCCAACATCTTACTGCTTGGTCCAACTGGTACTGGTAAAACACTGCTTGCTCAGACGCTTGCTCGTTTTCTTGAGGTTCCGTTTGCTATTGCTGACGCAACAACCCTTACTGAGGCTGGTTACGTTGGTGAAGATGTCGAGAATATCCTGCTTAAGCTCATCACTGCCGCTGACGGCGATGTTGAGCGTGCTCAGGTAGGCATTGTCTACATCGATGAGATTGATAAGATTGCTCGCAAGGCTGAGAATCTCTCAATTACTCGTGACGTTTCTGGTGAAGGTGTTCAGCAGGCGCTTCTGAAGATTCTTGAGGGTACGGTGGCTAGTGTTCCACCAACAGGTGGTCGTAAGCATCCTCAGCAGGAGCTTATTCACATTGATACCACCAATATCTTGTTCATCTGTGGTGGTGCTTTTGTTGGCCTGGATAAGATTGTTGCTGACCGTATTGGTAAAAAGGGAATTGGCTTTAATTCTGATGTTGCTCAGAACGTCAAAGAGGGCGAGTCTGATCTTATCGCCAAAGTAATGCCTCAGGATTTGCACAGATTTGGCATGATTCCAGAGCTTTTGGGCCGTATTCCTGTTATCACTTCTACTCGTGAGCTTGGTGAGGAAGATTTGATGAGTATCCTCACAGATCCAAAGAATGCTCTTACCAAGCAGTACAAGCGCATGTTTGAGCTTGAGGGAGTAGATCTGGAGTTTACTGAGGATTCACTCAGAGAGATTGCTAAGAAGGCTTTGGCTCGTGGTACAGGAGCTCGTGGTCTTCGCGCAATCTGTGAGTCTACGCTGCAAGAGACCATGTTTGACCTGCCATCAGATTTGGATATCACTAAGGTTGTGGTTACTCCAGAAAGTGTTGGCGGAGAAAACGCTCCAGAAATCATTAGAGGCAAAAAGAAATAACTCGCATAGCAATAAAAAAGGAGGTCGAAAGACCTCCTTTTACGTTATAGATTGCCGCCACCAAGTTTGTTGTATGACGTAATAACTTTGGTGCGGGTCTTGGTGCCTGGTGGAAAGACGGTATCAAATAAAGGCATCAAGCCGCGGAAAAGTACGCCGCTCTGCACACGGTGAGAAAGACCTCTTACCGTACGTCTCGACTCTTCAAGCTGTGAACGAAGCTCCTCAAGATAAGGGGAGCGACGAGCATAGAACCAGAAAAGACCTGCAAGATCTGAGTTTGGATAGAGCCAAGGCCTGTTATCTGGTCCTGCAAAATGAGCAATACAGATATTCTTACGAGCTTCTTCGTATTCTTCTCGCACATCTTTTGGAGCCTGAGCAACAATGTGATCACGGCGAAGGAATTGCCAGTCTACCAGGTAATTCCACTTCATATTAATACGAAGATAATGACCGTTCACAAACCTGTTAAGAACATCTTGGTCAAGCCAGCGCCATGCACGCATGGTTGAGACCTTCAGAAACTCTTCAGGAGAAATCTGCTTTCTAATCTCTTCAAGGTTCATCAAAATGACGCCTGCCTGGAAGTAATCGTGAGGATCATCCATACCCAGCTCATTTTTGAGGTAGGGGCCAACTGTGGCGTCATAGCCATCAATCTGACCAATAGTATCAGCGTCGCGTGTAGCGCCTACCAAGTATCCCGTGACATCGATATCGTAGAGCTCTGCAATATCGGTATTAACCACCAGGTCAGAATCAAGATAAATGGCTTTATTGACGTTAGGAAGCAGTGAGGGAGCAAGCAGTCTGTAGTAAGTTTCTGGTCTAAAGTGACCATGATGAGGAAGCTCAATATCACCAAGAGCTGCGTCAACATCTAAGAAGCCAACATGTACGTTATCAACAAGCTGAGCCTGACGAGTAAGCGTAATCATGCTGGTAGGAGTAAGGTCACGCGTCAAAACAATGATATCGTAACGACGCTCTGGATTGACATTCTCAATGATAGATTGAATTGCTACAGACAAATACGGCACAAAGTTATCGCTGCAGGCAAAAACAAGCACAACATCATTAAGAGCAAGACCCAGCTCATCGGATGAGCTGGCAAGCATTGCTCCAGAAAGTTGCGCCCTGCCTGTTCCAACAAGGCGTTGTGTAGGTATTTTACGTAATCTTCTCATACGTAAGACTTTATCACTTAGACGCCAAAAACGCCTGCTGCGTTTGCCATTACTTCACTTTGCACAGAGTATCCACGGGCCTCACTGAGCCCAAGAAGAGCTCGCTTAAGGCTGTCCACAATGTACGCCGAGTCAATATCTGTGTGATCACTGGAGGGAAGGTCAGTCTCGGTAAGGAGTTTATCCTTTGGGTAGACCTTAGCGTATTCACGACCGCGCTTAGTCTTTAGGCTCATCTCGCCAACAGAGAACCAACAGCCAAGCTTAATAGCCCTTTGGAGCTCTTCTGAGCTACCGCTAAACCAGTGGATGATAGGAACACACTCTTGAGCGGCTCCTGTCTGTTCAAGAATATCTAGCACCGTATCAACACTTCTAACGGTGTGCATCGAGAGCACTCGTGGCTGGTCGTTGCTTGAAAGCTCTGCTGCACGTTTGCAAATCTTCGTAAAGGCCTTAACCTGCAAATCTTGCAACCCATCAACACAATAGCGAGAAGAAAAATCTAGTCCAATCTCGCCAATGTAAGGCGTCTGCTCCATAAGTTCTAGCAGGAGCTCTATATCTTTTTGAGTAACGCGCCCATCAGAGATATACCAGGGATGTGCTCCTAGTCCCACGCGGATGTTGGCTTGCGTAAGCTGAGGAGCAAGTTCTAGGTAGTCGTGAGGAGTAACACCGCAGGTAAAGAAAGCTAATCCGGCGTCATGGGAACTTCTCGCTACATTGAGTGGAGAGTCCATAAGGTTGGCATGGACGTGCGCATCAAAATACGTGAGGTTATTCATGATCAAGCCCCGACAGATGCAGAATGACGTCTGACGCAATCATTTGTCCCATAATAGGAGGGTAGTAGGACATAGTGCCTAGCTTGGCAGATTTGCCCGTTGCTCCCTCTGGTGCAAAAACTGGTCGCGCTGGCTCGGGGGAGTAGAGCACACGGAAGTCGGCAAGGCCGCGCTTTTTGGACTCTTTTCTCATTACTCTTGCAAGAGCATCGGTATGTGTTTTTGAAAGCGTAGTAATTTCCAGGAGTTCTGGGTGGATTTTATTGCCGCCGCCCATGCTGGAGATGAGGTAGATATCGTTTTTCTGACACCATGCCACAACAGCCAATTTGGCGGAAATGGTATCGATGGCATCAACTACAACATCTGGTTTTGGAAGAGCAGAGAGCTGCTCGTCAACGTTGTCTTTAAGCAAAAACGCGTCAAGGGTGACCACGTGAGCGTCTGGATTAATGTCCAGAATCATCTCTTTGGTAACGTCAACTTTTCTTTTTCCAATGGTGCTCACATAGGCAATAGCCTGCCTATTAAGGTTGGATGCTTCTACTGCATCAGCATCCACTAAAATAAATGAGCCTACACCGCCTCTGGCCAGCGCCTGAACGCAGTTTGAACCAACGCCGCCAAGCCCTAAAATCATGACGCAGGAATTTTGAATCTGTCCAAGGCGGTCTTTTCCCAGGACAAGTTCGAGTCGAGCAGTGGCTTCAGGAATTGTGGCAGACATAGAGCTCCTCATAAAAAGTATCTGCAGATAGTATAGCTTGTTACTTTACCTACGCTTCAAGAAGTGTAGGCCGATAGTAATTTTAACTAATGGTAAGAAAGCGCCCCATAAGTCGTCTTTTATTAGTAGAATAAATGAAGCAAATTTTGACGATGTTGTCAGCATATGAAAGGCAAGATTACTGTGGAAGAAATGCCCAAGAATTATGATCCTCAGGCAGCTGAGCCTGAGCTCATTGAAAAGTGGATAAAGGCAGATTGCTATGGTCGTAGCAAAGGAACTGAAGACCGTACGGTAGTTATCCCTCCACCAAACGTTACTGGCATCCTTCACATGGGTCATGCCATGGATGACACCATCCAGGACACCTACATTCGTTATTCTCGCATGCGCGGTTACTCAACTCGTTGGATTCTAGGAACTGACCACGCAGGCATTGCAACTCAGACTAAGGTTGATAAGAAGCTTAAGTCAGAGGGTATTTCTCGCCTTGAGATTGGTCGCGAGAAGTTCCTGGATGCTTGCTGGGATTGGACGCGCGAGTACGGCGGAACCATTGTTTCTCAGATTAAGCGCATGGGCTGCTCCATTGATTTTAATGACGAGAAGTTCACCATGTCTCCTGAGTACACTCAGGCTGTTCGTAAGGTCTTTGTTGACTGGTATCATGACCAGCTCATTTATCGCGGCAAGCGCATCGTAAACTGGTGTCCTCATTGCGAGACTTCTATTTCAGACGACGAGGCAGAGTACGCTGACGAGAAGGGCCATCTTTGGTACCTGCGTTACCCGCTCAAAGAGCCTGTTAATGGCGTTGAGTACATTACCGTAGCAACTACTCGTCCAGAGACTATGCTGGGCGATACCGGCGTAGCTGTTTCTCCTCAGGATCCAGAAAAGGCCGATCTTGTTGGAAAGACCGTTATTCTGCCCATTGTTAATCGAGAGATTCCAATTTTCTCTGACTGGCATGTTGACGCAGGCTTTGGTACCGGTTTTGTTAAGGTAACTCCAGCTCATGACCCTAATGACTTTGCTATGGGTCAGACTCACAATCTTGAGCAGATCAACATTTTTGATGAGCATGCTGTTGTTGTTGATGGTTATGGTGAGTTCTCTGGTCTCGATAGAGATCAGGCTCGTGAAGCTATTGTTGCTTGGTTTGAAGAGCATGGCCTGCTTGATCACGTTGAAGACCTTGATCACTCCGTTATGCATTGCTACCGCTGCGGCACAACTCTTGAGCCATGGCTCTCTGAGCAGTGGTTTGTTGCCGTTGATAAGCTCAAAGAGCCTGCAGCACAGGTAGTTAAAGACGGTCAGGTTACCTTCCACCCAGAGCGTTGGACTCAGACCTACCTCACTTGGATGGAGAATCTCCGTGACTGGAACATCTCCAGGCAGCTTTGGTGGGGACACCGCATTCCTGTGTTCTACTGCGATGATTGTGGCTGGCAGGATGCGCTTATGGAAGACACTGACGTCTGTCCAAAGTGCGGCGGTCATCATGTTCACCAGGATGAGGATGTTTTGGATACCTGGTTCTCTTCTCAGCTGTGGACTTTTGCTACACAGGGTTGGCCAGATCATCCTGAACAGCTTGAGGGTCACCACCCAACACAGGTCCTGGTAACCGCTCGAGACATCATTGCTCTTTGGGTTGCTCGCATGATTATGAGTTCGCTTTACTTCACCAAAGAGATTCCATTCCACGATGTCTACATATACGCAACCATTTTGGCTAAGGACGGCAGTCGTATGTCCAAGTCAAAGGGTAACGGCGTAGATCCTATGGACTTGATTGCTAAGTACGGTGCAGACGCAATGCGTTATAACCTGCTTACGCTTATTACCAACAACCAGGACGTCAAGTTTGATGCTGTTCTTGATAAGAAGACTCGTGAGCTTATTGAGTCTCCAAGAACTGATCAGGCACGTTCTTTTGTTACTAAGATTTGGAATGCAAGTCGCTTTGTTCAGATGAACCTTGACGGCTACACTGCCGGCATGCCAAAGGCAGAGACACCAGAAGATGCATGGATGTTCTCGCGCCTTGCAAAGGTTGTTGCAGAGACAACTGAGCAGCTTGAGACCTACGGCTTTGGTGAGTATGCTCGCAATATTCAGTCCTTCTTCTGGAATGATGTTTGCGACTGGTACATTGAGCTCTGCAAGGGCCGCCTTCTGGATGGAACTCCTGAGGAGCGCCTGCAGGTTCAGCGCAACCTTGTCTTTGTCCTGGATGTCAGCATGAGGCTTTTGCATCCAGCCATGCCATTTGTTACCGAGAGCGTTTGGGATGCCCTTCCTGCATCTGGTCTTTTGAGCCATGATGCAGAGTTCTTGATGGTCTCTGAGTGGCCAGATCCAGAGAAGCTTGCAAGCTTTGTTGACGAGGCAGCTGAGCATAACTTCTCACTTGCTAAGACCGTTGTTTCTGCTGTTCGTTCTTCTCGCGCTCGTTACAGGCTGTCGCCAAAGACAGACCTTGTTGTTGTGGTTAAAGCTCCAGCGCAGGATGTTGCAGCTCTTAAGGAGCAAGCAGCCTTCATCCAGAATGTTGGACGTGTAAGCTCGCTTGAGGTTGCTGAGGCACCTCAGAAGCCCGCTGGTTCTGTTTCTGTTACCGATGCAGGCCTAGAGATGTACGTTGTTCTTGGTGAGCTTGTTGACCTTGCTGCTGAGTCCAAGCGTCTTCAGAAAGACCTTGAGTCTGCAAAGAAGGAACTCTCTGGCGTGGAGCGCACCCTTGCTAACCAGGGCTTTGTTGCTAAGGCAGCGCCTGAAGTTATCGAGAAAAAACGTGCACGCGCAGAAGAACTTGCTACGCTTGTTGCTCAACTAGAACAGCAGATTGCTGACTTCTCATAGGTAAAGCTTGATGCGGTGTAATAGCCGCATCTTGTGTTTAGTACGTGCATGTAACCCACTTTAGGTTAGGAACAACATGTCTGAGGTTAAATCCGATATCGAGATTGCTCAATCATCCGAGATGCTCCCCATCTTTGAGGTGGCAAAGCGTGCGGGTATTCCAGAGAATCTTCTGGAGCCTTATGGCCGCTATAAGGCAAAGCTTGATGCACGTGCTCTGGCAGATAAGCCTCTTCGCGGAAAGCTTGTGCTGGTTACCGCTATTAACCCAACGCCGGCGGGCGAGGGAAAGACTACTACCTCGGTAGGTTTGGCGGATGCCTTGACCAGCTTGGGACAGTCTGCCATGTTGGCCCTTAGAGAGCCTTCTTTGGGACCCGTCTTTGGCGTCAAGGGTGGCGCTGCGGGCGGCGGATATGCCCAGGTAGTTCCTATGGAGGACATTAACCTTCACTTTACCGGTGACTTCCACGCTATTGGCGCTGCAAACAACCTCTGCGCAGCCATGCTGGATAACCATATCAAGCAGGGCAATAGTCTCAACATTGATCCACGTCGTGTTGTGTGGAAGCGCTGCGTAGACATGAATGATCGCCAGCTCAGAAACGTTGTTGACGGCCTTGGCGGCATTGCAGACGGCATGCCAAGACAAGACGGCTTTGATATTACCGTTGCCTCCGAGGTGATGGCTGTATTCTGCCTTGCTTCCGGCATCAAAGACCTTAAAGAGCGCCTGGGCAGAATGGTTATTGCCTACACCTATGACCGCAAGCCTGTTACCGTCAGCGATATCCATGCCGAGGGCGCTATGACAGCGCTGCTCAAAGACGCTATTCAGCCTAATTTGGTCCAGACGCTTGAGCACACACCTGCTCTTGTTCACGGTGGACCTTTTGCGAACATTGCTCACGGTTGCAATACGGTTGAGGCAACAAAGACTGCTCTGCGTCTTGCAGATTACGTTGTTACCGAGGCAGGCTTTGGTGCAGACCTTGGCGCCGAGAAGTTCTTGGACATTAAGTGCAGAGCTACTGGCCTTGCTCCATCTGCTGTTGTTTTGGTGGCAACTGTTCGCGCACTTAAGTACAACGGAGGCGTTGCCAAAGCAGATCTTAACCAGCAAAACGTTGAGGCGCTTAAAGAGGGCATTCCTAACCTGCTTCGCCACGTTGACAACATCCAGACGGTCTATGGTCTTCCTGTAGTTGTTGCCATCAATGCATTCCCAACCGATACCGCTGAAGAGCTTGCTCTGGTAGAGGAGGAGTGTAAGAAGCGTGGCGTAAATGTTGTCCTGTCTGAGGTTTGGGCAAAAGGTGGAAAGGGTGGCCAGGCTCTGGCAGAAGAGGTTATGCGCCTTTGCCAGACTGAGTCTAAGCTTACTTTTGCTTACGATGTCAAAGAGTCTTTGAAGCAGAAAATTACAGACATTGCCACTAAGATTTACCACGCTGATGGCGTTGAATTTGCTCCAAGTGCTGCCAAGCAGCTTCAGCAGCTTGAAGAGCTTGGCTTTGGTGAGCTTCCTATTTGTATGGCAAAAACTCAGTACTCCTTTACTGATGATCAGACCAAATTGGGCGCTCCAGAGAACTTTAAGATTACCGTGCGAGAAGTTCGTGTTTCTGCAGGTGCTGGCTTTGTGGTCTGTCTTACCGGCTCTATTATGACCATGCCAGGACTTCCAAAAGTTCCTGCTGCAGAGCACATTGATGTTCTTGATGATGGAAGAATTGTGGGTCTTTTCTAATGTCTTATCCCTCTTCACCTGAAGAAGTAGCGTTTACAACGTATAGTGCAGACTCTTATGCCAAGCACCTTGCTGCTAAAGAGCCTATCCCAGGCGGTGGCAGTGCTGCTGCTTATGTAGGAGCGCTTGCAGTATCTTTGGCTTCAATGGCTGGTGTGTATGCACAGGGAAAACCCGCCTATGCTCAACATGAAGACGATCTTGCAAAATACATTGCCCGAGCTGGAGCACTCCGCCAAGATTTCATGGAGCTTATGGACGAGGACTCTCGTCAGTTCTTGCTGGTTTCAAGCGCATTTAGCGTTCCTAAGGATAATCCAAAGCGCGCAGAGATTGTTGAGGATGCTCTTAAAGAAGCAGCTCAACCTCCGCTGAAGGTTATGAGAAAAGTGTGCGAGTCCATTGAACTTCTCGAAGAGATGCTTATCAAGGGATCTCGTATGCTTTTATCCGACGTAGGTTGCGGTGCCGCTCTTGCTCGTGGAGCTTTGATTGCAGCTTCTCACACGTTGTTTGTAAACACACGTTCCATGCATGACACAGCGTATGCTCAAACATTGCTTGATGAGGCAGATAAGCTTCTGGACACCTATGTATCACGAGCTGACGCCGTAAGTGATGCGGTGAGCGCACAGCTGAGACAGGAGGCATAACATGAGCTCAGAAATTATGTCGCAGGAGCTTCGTGGCGCTCCTGTTGCTAAAGCAATAACTGAAAAACTTGCTGCTGAGGTCCAGGAACTTCACGTACAAGGCGTAACTCCTAAACTGGTTATTGTTCGTATAGGGCAGAAAAGCGATGACCTTACCTATGAGCGCGCGGCTTATACGCGTGCAGAGAAGGTAGGCTTTGAAGTTGAGACCATTGAGCTTCCAGAAGACGCTACACAAGAGCAGGTAAATGCTACGTTTGATCAGGTTTCCGCCGATGTATTGGTGCATGGTTGTCTGCCTATGCGTCCTTTTCCTGCTGGAATTGACGAGCATGAAGCGCTTCAGCATCTAGTCCCAGAAAAAGATGTTGATTGCGCAACTGATTCCATGCTGCTGGCAACACTTTGTGGAACTCCTGGTGCTCTGGGACCTTGTACTGCAGAGGCAGTTCTGGCGCTTCTCGATTTTTACCAGGTACCCCTTGAGGGAGCGTCTGTTGCAGTTGTTGGTCGCTCAAACGTTATTGGTCGTCCAGTTGCTGCGCTTTTAAGCGCAAGAAACGCCACGGTTACGGTGTGTCACAGCAAAACTAAAGACCTTGCTGCTACGCTTAAGCAGGCAGATGTTGTGGTTGTGGCTGCAGGTCGTGCGCACCTTATTGGGGCTGACTTCGTAAGAGCTGGACAAACCATCATTGACGTAGGTATTAACTGGGATGAGGCAACTCAAAAGCTTGTTGGCGATGTTAATACAGAGCAGGTAGCTCCTCTGGTAAGTGCTTATACTCCTGTTCCTGGCGGTGTAGGAAGCGTGACAACGGCAATTCTTGCTCGCCATGTTGTTGCCGCAGCTCAAAGAACGCTTGCATAAGAGTGAAAGGTAGGTTGCCTCATGGCAGCAGAAAATAACTATAAAGAGCTTGACCAAGAGCGCGTAAAAGCCGCGGTCAAGGAGTTTTTACTTGCTATTGGTGAGAATCCAGAGCGAGAAGGTCTGCTTGATACGCCAGACCGTGTTGCTCGCGCTTGTGTAGAGCTCTTTGGTGGTATGCAGGAAAACCCTGCAGCTCACCTGCGCAAACAGTTCCATGAAGAGGGCAATAAAGAGATGGTTATTGTCCGTGACATTCCTTTCTCGTCTACCTGCGAGCATCACATTCTGCCCTTTGTGGGCAAAGCACATGTCTGCTACATCCCGCAAAATGGTCGCATTACCGGCCTTTCCAAGATTGCTCGCTGCGTCAGCGGATATTCTCGCCGTCTGCAGGTACAAGAGCGTTTAACGGGCCAGATTGCTGACGCTATGGTAGAAGAGCTTGATCCCTTGGGCGTTTTGGTGGTTATGGAGGCTGAGCATACGTGCATGAGCATGCGCGGTATTAGGGCATCGGGTGCTTTGACCACCACGTCTGCGGTTCGTGGCATTTTTAAAACTAACGAGAAAACCCGTGCAGAGGCTATGCGTCTGCTTGGTCTATAAGAGGTATGTACGCAATGAGTTATTCTGTTCCTTTTTCTGTACCTGAGCTGAGCTACGAGCAGTCTTTAAAGGTGCTTCACGATACAAAGAAGTTTGGTATTCAACCCCTGCTGGAGAGCGTAGAAGACATGCTCAAAGAGCTGGGCAATCCTGATCTCTGCTTTAAGAGCGTCCAGATTGCAGGTACCAACGGCAAAACGTCTACCTCCAGATACACTGCAGCCCTGCTCAAGGGAGAGGGTCTCAAGACCGCTCTGTACACGTCTCCTGAGCTCATCAGCTATACCGAGCGCATGGAGATTAACGGCACGCCCGTCTCTGAGGTTGCCTTTGCTCACGGTGTCTCTGCAGCTCAAGTAGCAGGGGAGCGCGTCAACGCTCAGCGCGCCGCCTTGGGCGAGCGTCCTTATGACATCACCGAGTTTGACCTGCTTACGGTCGCGGCTCTAGTGGTCTTTGCCGAGGCAGAGATTGATGCCTGCGTACTTGAGTGCGGTATGGGCGGCAGGTGGGATGCAACAAGCGCTGCTCAAAACATCACCTCCGTTGCCATCACGGGCGTTGGCCTGGATCACACGCGCATCCTAGGCGATACCCTAGAGGCTATTGCTGGCGAGAAGGCCGCCATCATCAAGCCTGGTCGTACCTGCGTTCTTGGAGTGGGAACGACAACTCCCCAGAGCGTCCAAGACGTATTCTTGTCCCAGGCAGCTTCTGCAGGCGTTGTTCCAACTCTTCTTGTAGCTGACAAGCCTGAGGATGTTGAAGGAGAAGTTTCTGCTGGTAAGGCTACTGACCATCCAGAGCTACCTCACGCTCACTTCTTCATTACCAAAAAGCCTAAGAGCATTGGTTTTCCTCTTGAGCTTACGGTTGTAACACCGCGTGCAACTTACGAGGATCTTGCTGCACTTAAACCAAGCTATCAGGCAGCAAACATTGCCCTGGCAACCTGCTTGGCCGAGGATTTTCTTGGCCGTCCGCTTGATGCAGAGAAAGCGTTTTTCTCCACAACCAGGTGCCCTACACCTGGCAGGTTCCAGCTGCTTCAGCCTAAGCCTTTAGTGCTTATCGACGCGGCTCACAACCCCCAGTCAATCGAGACGTTCTTAACTGCTATTCGCTCAATTGAGCCAGAAGTTGCTAACCGACCCATGCTTTTGACGGCTGTTTTTGCAGATAAAGATGTTAAGGGTATCGCAGAACTTCTCGCCAATGAGTTCCCTGAGGTAGCGGTAACCCAGACAGGCAACGATCGTGCCATGGATGCAGATGAGCTTGCTGAGCTGTACAAAGCCTGCGGCGCCAATGTGGTGGCGGTTTACAGAAGCGTCCCCGAGGCAGTGGACGCCTTGCGCGAGAAGGGCTTTGTAGCATGTGGAACAATTTCACTTGCTGGCGAGGTTGCTGCACATTTTAGTGATGCTTTGGTAAAATAAATTTATCTGCGACATTTCGCTCCATTTTGAGGCGGTTTGTCGTACGATTTAGGAGAGAACAAAAAGCCAGCAGAAGGGGCTGTCAGATGCAGGAGATTCTTGATCAGATTATTACACCTGAGGTACGTATGGTTATTTACCTCATGGTTATTTGCGTCGTAATGCTTTATATCCTTTCTATCATCTACGTTATTCGCGATGCTCAGCGTCGTGGCGCAGAGCCTTGGTGGATGTGGGCAGTCATTTCTGTTGTTCCTGTTGTTGGTCTGCTTGCATACGTTATTTTGCGTCCAAGCAGCTACCTCATTGACCGTGAGGAGCAGGACTTGGATATTGCCCTTCGTGAGCACCAGCTGTCTCACTACGGCATTTGCCCTAAGTGCTCCGCTCCAATCGACCGCGATTTTATCGTGTGCCCAATCTGCAATACGCAGGTTAGAAACGTTTGCCCAACATGCCATCGTCCACTGAACGCAGACTGGAAGGTTTGCCCTTACTGCCGTACTCGCATTCAATAACGTTTGGTTTTGTTCTTTATGATGGCAATCTGGTGTTTTACAACAGAGACTATGTAGGCGTCTGCTCCTAAGCTCCTATGTGAGCAGAGTAGACGCCGCGCCTGTTTCTATGAGTATCTACCTCTGAGGGGTTTTACATGAAGGTTTTATATAACGACGGCCATGTTGGCGAGATTAACAATCCAGCTGAAGAGCTTGAGGTTATTCGCCACGATGCAGCTCACCTGCTTGCTCAGGCTTTGAAGCGTCTGTATCCTCACGCACAGTTTGCCTATGGTCCAGCAACCGAAAATGGTTTCTACTATGACGTTGATCTTGGAGATACCAAGGTTAACGAGGACGATTTCCCAGCTATTGAAGCTGAGATGAAGAAGATTGTCAAAGAGAACCTTAAGATTGAGACGTTTGAGCTTCCTCGTGATGAGGCTATTGCTTACATGAAGGAGCGCGGCGAGTCTTACAAGGTTGAGCACATTGGTGATCTTGCTCCTGACGCACACATCACCTTCTACAAGCAGGGTGAATACGTTGACATGTGCGTTGGCCCTCACATGCTCTACACCAAGGGTGTTAAGGCTTTCAAGCTGACCAGCATTTCTGGCGCCTATTGGAAGGCCGATAAGAACAACAAGATGCTCACCAGAATTTATGGTGTTGCCTTTGGTTCCAAAGAGGAGCTTGCTCAGTACCTCAAGATGATTGAAGAGGCCGAGAAGCGCGACCATAGAAAGATTGGTCGTGAGATGGAGCTCTTCATGATGTCCGACTTTGGCCCAGGCTCTCCATTCTGGCTTCCAAACGGCATGGCTCTGCGCAACGCTCTGACCGATTACTGGCATGAGATGCAGGCTCGCTTTGGTTATCAGGAGGTTCAGACCCCACTGATCCTCTCGCGTTCCCTTTGGGAGACTTCTGGTCACTGGGACCACTACAAAGAGAATATGTACACCACCACGGTAGATGAAGAGGACTTTGCCATTAAGCCTATGAACTGCCCTGGTGCATGCTTGATTTACAAGTCTAAGCCACGTTCTTATAGGGATCTTCCTATGAAACTGGCTGAGGCTGGTCTTGATCACCGTTATGAGATGAAGGGTGCTCTGCACGGTCTGTTCCGTGTCCGTGAGTTTACTCAGGACGATGCACACCTCTTTATCCGCCCTGATCAGATTACTGAGCAGGTCACGGATGCGTCTCACCTCATTACCGCATACTATGCACAGTTTGGCTTCCCATACCGCGTTGAGCTTTCTACGCGCCCAGAGGATTCTATGGGTTCTGACGAGGATTGGGAGCGTGCTGAGCAGGGCCTGCGCGATGCACTTGAGTCTATGGGCATTGAGTACGTTGTCAACGAAGGCGACGGTGCGTTCTACGGTCCTAAGATTGACTTCCATCTGACCGACTGCCTTGGTCGCTCTTGGCAGTGCGGTACCATCCAGCTTGACTTCCAGCTGCCTCACAACTTCCAGCTCGAGTACATTGACTCCGACGGTACCAAGAAGCAGCCAATTATGATTCACCGCGCTGGTTTTGGTTCCTTCGAGCGCTTTATTGGTATTCTGACCGAGAACTACGAAGGCAAGTTCCCTGTCTGGCTGAGCCCATGCCAGGTCAAGGTTCTTCCCGTTTCCGAGAAGTCTCGTCCTTATGCTCATGAGGTTGCCGAGAAGCTCGCAGCTGCTGGTATTCGCGTTAAGGTTGACGACCGTGACGAGAAGATCGGCTATAAGATCCGTGAGGCTCGCTCACTTGACCGTGTTCCTTACATGCTCATCCTTGGTGAGCAGGAGGTTGAGGCAGGAAACATCTCTGTCCGCGACCGCTCCAACGAGACTCACACCGCAGAGCTTGACGAGTTCATTGCTCAGGTTGTCAAAGAGAATGCTGAGCGCGTTGGTTAAACAGGCTTCAGACAAAGTACGGGTTACGGGTAGCGCTGCGGCTGGCGAGAACAGCGGCGGAGCTGTTGACGTTCCGCAAACCGCAAACGACGTCATGCAGACCGCAAGCGATGTGATGCAAACCGCAACCGAGGTTGTAGCTGAATACGTAAAAACGACAGGGGCAGGCCGTGCGCGGCTTGTCCCTGTTTCATTTGTAGACGAATTTCTCGCCACACTGATTGCGGGCGGAGCAAGCGTCGTGGAGCCGCTTTCTGGCGTGCCTGTTGAGGTATGCGACATCAAGGGCAGAGCCGTGGCGGGGGAGCTGCTTGTGGCAGATGTGCGTGCGATTGGCGCCGAGTTTAGTCCTGCGTGTCGCTTAGGAGCAGAACTTGCGATGGCCGCGGATGCTCGGGTGCCGGGATATGTTGTCGTGTGCATGCGGAAGTGCTGTATACCGTGGGTAGCAGAGGCGGTTGAAGCCAAGGCGTGTCCTGCAGAGGACGTGACGGTAGCTGCCACGGGAGCGGAAAAGCAGGCGAGTGCACGGGTTTCTCGCCACGCGGCGAGCGACGCGGCGCAGGTGGTTGCCGCGTATCTGGCGTGCCATCCGCGCGTCGAGGCGGTGCGCTATCCGGGCCTCAAAGCGGATCCAAGCTTTGCGCGCGCAACGTCGCAATTGGTGGGTGGATTTGGCCCGTACGTGGATTACACGTGGAAAGAATCGCCAGGTGAATGGCATAGATTTACAGCAACGGATGAAGACGCCAGAACGCAGATTATAAATTTTGAGAGACTCGGTTAACGGTAAGCACTTGTTTAGCAGACCTTGGTATAATTTGAATTAATGTTCCTAAACAGAAGGGGATTTTATGGCAAAGAAGGCTACTCAAATTGAGGATGTTGATACTTTGCTCAAGCGCCTCGAGGAGATGCGTGAGGCACAGGCAGAGTTTGCAACATTTACTCAGGAGCAGGTCGATAAGATTTTCTATGAAGCTGCTCTTGCGGCCGAGAAAAATCGTATCCCTCTTGCTCGCATGGCAGTTGAAGAAACTGGCATGGGTGTAATGGAAGACAAGGTTATCAAGAACCATTACGCAGCAGAGTACATTTACAACAAGTACAAGGACATGAAGACCTGTGGCGTTGTAGAGGATGATCCAGCTGCAGGTTATCGAGTTGTAGCCGAGCCAATGGGTATCGTAGCTGCAGTTATTCCAACTACTAACCCAACTTCTACCGCAATCTTTAAGACGCTTCTTGCCCTGAAGACAAGAAATGCCATTATTATTTCCCCACACCCACGCGCAAAAGAGTGCACCATTGCCGCCGCTCGTATTGTTCGCGATGCTGCCGAGAAGGCCGGCTGCCCCAAGGGTATTATCGACTGGGTACCAGCTCCTACCATTGATATGACTGCGGCAGTCATGAGCAATGCTGACATCATCCTGGCAACCGGTGGTCCAGGTATGGTTAACGCAGCTTACTCTTCTGGTAAGCCAGCTCTGGGCGTTGGACCTGGTAACACTCCTGTTATCATCGACGATACTGCAGACATCAAGCTTGCAGTTAGCTCCATCATTCACTCCAAGACCTTCGACAACGGTATGATCTGCGCTTCCGAGCAGTCCGTTACCGTTCTTGACAGCGTATATGATCAGGTTAAGAAGGAGTTTGCTGATCGCGGCTGCTACTTCCTCCAGGGCAAAGAGCTTGACGCTGTCCGTAAGACCGTCATCGTTAACGGTGCTGTTAACGCAGGTATTGTTGGTAAGTCTGCTCACTTCATTGCAAAGACCGCTGGTGTTGATGTTCCAGAGAAGACCAAGGTCCTTATTGGTGAGGTAACCTCCGTTGAGCCTTCAGAAGAGATGGCTCACGAGAAACTTTCTCCAGTTCTTGGTATGTATCGAGCAAAGACTTTTGACGAGGCTATTGCTAAGGCAGAGCGTCTTGTTGCTGATGGCGGCTACGGTCACACCAGCTCTCTTTACGTCAACATCAACGAGAAAGAGAAGATTGCTAAGCATCAGGAGGCAATGAAGACCTGCCGTATCCTGATCAATACTCCTTCCTCTCAGGGTGGTATTGGAGACCTCTACAACTTTAAGATGGCTCCATCCCTAACCCTTGGCTGTGGCAGCTGGGGCGGCAACTCCGTTTCCGGCAACGTTGGCCCACAGCACCTGCTTAACTACAAGTCTGTTGCAGAGAGGCAAGAGAATATGCTTTGGCTTCGTGTACCTGAGAAGGTCTACTTCAAGAGGGGCTGCATGCCTCTTGCTCTCCGTGAGCTCAAAGAGGTCTATAACAAGAAGCGCGTCTTCATTGTCACAGACCAGTTCCTATACAAGAGTGGCTTCACCAAGACCATCGAGGAGACTCTGGATTCCCTGGGCATCGTCCACTCTTCATTCTGGGATGTTGCTCCAGACCCAACCCTTCAGTGCGCTCTTGAGGGTGTAGCTCGCATTCGCTCCTTCGAGCCAGACTGCATCATCGCGATCGGCGGCGGTTCTGCTATGGACGCAGGTAAGATTATGTGGTCCATGTACGAGAACCCAGAGGAGAAGTTTGAGGACATGGCAGCGGACTTCTTGGATATCCGCAAGCGTGTCTACAACTATCCTAAGATGGGCAACAAGGCATTCTTCGTTGCAATCCCAACCTCTTCTGGTACTGGTTCCGAGGTAACTCCATTTGCCATCATCACTGATGCTGACAACGGTGTTAAGTACCCACTTGCAGACTACGAGTTGCTGCCTAACATGGCAATTGTTGATACCGACAACATGATGAGCCAGCCTAAGGGCCTGACCTCTGCTTCTGGTATCGACGTTCTTACTCACTGCCTCGAAGCATTTGTCTCCATGATGGCATCTGATTACACAGATGGCATGGCTCTTCGCGGCATGAAGCTGGTCTTTGAGTACCTGCCACGTGCTTATGACAATCCAAACGATGTCGAGGCACGCGATCACATGGCAAACGCTTCCTGCCTAGGTGGTCTTGCATTTGCTAATGCGTTCCTTGGTGTTAACCACTCCATGGCTCACAAGCTGGGCGCATTCCACCACATTCCACACGGTTGGGCAAATGCAGTTATCCTTACTCGCGTTATGCGCTATAACGCAGCTGAGCGTCCAACAAAGATGGGTACCTTCCCACAGTATGATCACCCACACACCCTCGCACGTTACGCTGAGGCGGGTCGTTTCTGCGGCGTTTCCGGCAAGGATGACCGTGAGGTCTTTGAGAACTTCGTCAAGAAGATTGAGGAGCTCAAGGCATACATCGGCGTCAAGGAGACCATCAAGGACTACGGCGTAGATGAGAAGTACTTCCTCGATACCCTTGACGAGATGTCCGAGCAGGCATTCGATGACCAGTGCACTGGCGCAAACCCACGCTACCCACTTGTCTCCGAGATTCGCGAGCTCTACCTGGATGCTTACTACGGTCGCGAGCCAGGCTTCTACGAGGACTAATCCTCGCACCCGCGCGCCGCGTCGCTAGCACGTCCGCCTCGGAGCACCCACCGCGAAGCGCGTCCGCCGCGAGCGTCCACTGCGGAGCGCGTAAAGCACAAAGCAAGAGCCGGTTACCTAAACACCAGGTAACCGGCTCTTTTGTTAGCTTTCTAAACTTTTCGTCTAACTGCTTGATGGGCAAATTTAAATGAATCCATGTTTCCAGATTCACAAAACACATCTATGTCACATAATCTGTCAAAAAAGGCTATACATTGCTCCAAAAATGCGTGTTTAGTGCAGAATATCTTCATTTGATGTGCTATTAACATCGAATTTTGCAGATTATCTGACTTTGCTGTGTTGTCACATAGGGCATTTTAGGGATAGTTAAACTTTATATATTAGTTCATTCATAAATCTGTATATTGAATCAAGTTTATTCATCAGAATGAATTGCTCATGAGAATACTGGCGCAGCGTCCGCTTGATCCGGTACAGATTGCTGTCTCCCAAGTCTTTTTTAATGCTCAGGAACATATTTTGCATTGCTAGCTGATTCCTGTAGATATCCGCATTTACAAAGTACTCTTTAATACTCACCGAGTTCAGTTCATTAGTTCTTTGATTATCTTTTCTTTGCTGGTAGAAGTCATCATGATACGCACCGTTATATTCGATAGCCACTAAATTTAATCCAGACAAATTTGACTTAGACATCTTGCCAAAAAGTAAATCCAATCTTCTTTCCTTAGCTTGTAACTCCGGGTTTATCTGGTCTTTTATTACATACGATTTATTCAACGCAATCGGCATTTGATTGAAACCACCTTCACAATATGGGAGAGCAGATCTAATTGCCATCTTTACTTCCATGGGAGAGGCTGCATCAGAAAAGAAAAAGCGCATATTTTTTTGTGTGACATGCAATCCAGGAGAATAAGATTCAAGCGCATTTAATAGAGAGGCAAGCTCTTCCGCACTTACCAACGGCGTATTAAATTCGCAGAGGTCACCGTTTGGGAGATGACCATAACTAGCCATCATTAAATTCGCAAGCACAATCTGATGAAGAGGACTTTTATTCCTAGAGAGCAAGCAAACAGCTAGGGGAGGCGCAACACAATAGACATTCTGCCCCAGATCAATAAGGGAGCCTGCCGGCAAAAGACATTTGAACTGGTGAGATACTCGCTCATCGCAAAATCTTGTTCTTGAATTGTTTCTTAATAGCTCATGGGTAGTTTGCCCTAAGACAATACCATATGTTTTCCTCAGAAAACAAAGCTTTTCATCGTATATCTCGGTTGAACACGCCGAATACGTCGCGCGCAAATCCCTTGTTGTCCGTTGCAACAAAACATCTTCATTTCCGCGCGTCTTAAGTTGCGCGCAGATTTGTAGTGCAGTTTCATGCGAGAAAACAATATCCATTCGTTCCTCCTTAAAATGAGAAACGAATATAACAGCAGGATTTTTCAGTAGTTTGACAGCAGTTTGACAGACTTCCGTTTCTGTTCTGCCAAAACAAGATAAGTCCTCTCATTCCCGCAGGTAAAAGAGGACTTGATAACAAAGCAAATTAAAGTTCAAATGAAACAGTCTGATCAATCAACACAAAACTTATATGACTAATCAATACACTAGCTAGACGTGCTTGTAGGTAACAAACTTGAAAGCGACGCCTTCCGGAGTCACACCGCCGTCTTCCTCGTTACAAACCTCCCATGCAGGGTCTTCGTCCAGGTTGGGGAAGTACGTATCCGCGTCAACCACGGTGTCGTGCTTCGTGACGTACGCGTAAGAGCACTTGTCGAGAAGGGCGCGGTAAATCGAAGCTCCACCAAGAAGCCAGACCTTCTCGGGAGCTTCATCCTTAACTAAACGAAGCGCTTCCTCAGCTGACGACACAACCTCTATGCCTTCGACCTGGTAATCGGCGTTTCTAGAGATGACGATGTTGCGGCGACCTTTAAGCGGTCCGCCAGGGAAGCTCTCCAGCGTCTTTCTGCCCATGACAACTGTGCAGCCGCGCGTATGCTCAACAAAGTACTTCATGTCGGCCTTGTTGGGGATGAGAAGGTCTCCGTCGCATCCGATGCCCCAATCGCGTGTTACAGAAACAATTGCGTTCATGTGGTTCTCCTGGCAAGTATCGTCTTACGTGAAATTACACCCTAAGCCGCGTTTAAACGGCAATCGGAATGTTCTTGACCTGCGGACCGTGCTGATAATCTTCGACAATGAGGTCGTCAGTAGTGAAGTCGTAAAAGTTGGTGACGTTAGGGTTCAGGCTCACCTTTGGTGCGTCAAAGGTTGGGCGAGAAATCAATTCTTTAACAATATCCACGTGACGATCGTAAATGTGAGCGTCGGCAATCATGTGAACCAGCTCGCCGGCCTCCATGCCGCTTACCTGCGCAACCATCATCAACAGAATTGCGTACTGGCAAACATTCCAGTTGTTAGCAGCAAGAATGTCCTGGCTACGCTGAACAAGCAGCAGGTTAAGCGTTGGCTTGTCTTTGCCTGGCTCCTGAGTAACGTTATAAATTGCGTTGAATGCGCAAGGGTAAAGGTTCATCTCGGAGAGGTCGGCAAAGGTGTACAGATTGGTCATAATACGACGGCTGAATGGGTTCTCTTTAAGATCCTTAAGCACGCGATCCATCTGGTCATAATCGCCGTCAGCGTAGTGAGAAACCTGTCCAACCTGATAACCGTAAGCTTTGCCAATGGAACCGGACTCATCAGCCCATGAATCCCAGATATGAGAGTTGAGGTCGTTAACGTTGTTGGACTTCTTCTGATAAATCCACAGAATCTCGTCCATGGCGCTCTTGAGAGCGGTACGGCGAAGCGTCAGCGCAGGAAATTCCTCACGCAAATCGTAGCGATTGCAGACGCCAAACTTTTTGATCGTGTATGCGGAAGTGCCATCTTCCCAGGTAGGACGAACCTTCTCGCCCTCGGTGGTGGTGCCGTTTTCAATAATGTCGGAGCACATATCAATAAAAATGCGATCTGCTTTGCTCATATTCAATCCTTCAAAATACCGTTCAAAATGGAATAAACACCTGCTAGTTGTACGTATTGCAAGTCTTTTCCAAGTACATTACCAGTTGCTGTCAGTATAAGCGCTGTAGGGGTCCACAAAAAGCGGGCTTGAGGAAGTCTGATTGCTCGAAACACAAGAACGTCCCAGTCCCGAGAGCAGCATAATAACTATAAAAAATAGCAAGCCCGCAGGAAAAGGAGAGCCATCAGGCATCTGCGACGGATCGTTTGGGTCGAAGTCAGGGCCCTCTCCGCCAAATTCATGCCTGTTGTGCCTGGTATCTTGGTTGTCGTCTTTCTTTGCCATCAATCCTCAATCAAACGCTTACACTTTGATGATACCCGTCGTCGCCCAAGGATTTCATGGCGAGAAACCCCTCTTTTAGTCACTCCACATTCTCTGCAAAGTATTCTGCACACGACGATTTGTCCACGCTTGCAGCTCGCCTGCACCCGCAGCGCTTGCACCCGCGGCTCGCGCGCCCCGCAGTCTCTACAGGTGCTGCGACGCAAAGACATCGTTCCAGAACGTGCCAAGCTGCTTGATAAGTTCAATGTCCGCTGGAAGCCACTGCACGTCAAGCAACTCGTTTTGAGCAAGCCAACGAAGCTCTGAGTGAACCTGCGGATCTGCAACAGGCTCTTCAGACTCGCCGAGGGTGCAGACAAAACAATCCATGTGCAGATCAAAGGTAGGGTAGGAGTAAGTTACTGTGTCATAGAAGAACGCCGCCTGCACGCTACAGTGCAGCTCTTCCTGAATTTCTCGGCGTAGTGCCTGCTCAGAGGTCTCTCCGGCCTCAACTTTTCCACCAGGAAACTCCCAGAAGCCAGCGTTATCCGCGTCAGCTCTACAAGCGGCAAGGATTTTGTTGTCCTTATAGAAGATTGCCGCAGCTACATTGACTGTCTTGGCCTCGGACATGTTATCCCTCCAGTCTGACTGTTGCAAAGATGGTGGAATTTTCGGCATCTTTGAGCACTACCGAGAAACCCGTCTCATCGGTGTATACCTGGGGAGTAATGGTATCGCCTAAGTGCGCCTGGCTTCTGTACTGAACCACAATGCGGCGCAGCTTGTGAGAATAACCAAGGGCCACAAGCGTGTCGACAGCCATGAGCACGTATTGAGCATTGTTGACATGCTTGTTTGTATCTAGGTGCTGCTGAGAAACTAGAATGGCTGGACCCTCAACAGCGTTTCCCTCAAGTGCAATTTTGCGAGGTGTAGGCGGTAAATCTACGCGAGGTTCGCCAGTAATGTAAATGCTCTCACTCTCTGGAACGCGAGCTGCCTTACCCTCTTTAATATCCATTAAATACCAGGTAGAATCAGCTTTTACGATGTTTGTGCCGCTTGCATCATTGATGACAAATGACCTTGATGCTTGAAGACCCTTCATCTGATATGACCAGGTACCCACGCAGATCTTCTCGCCAAATTGAGGGAGTCGGTCAACCTGAATCTGCCAAGTTGCCAGGACCCATGCGTATCCCTCGCTGGTCAGCTGCTTAAAGCCGCGGCCAATATCTTCTGAATGGAACGTCGAGCAATCCTGAAGGTAGTTCATAACGCCTACCAGGGAAAGCTTGCCCGTCTCATCGCATTCGCTGTATCTAACTCTACTTTCAATGGTGTACATACAAATCCAAACTCGAAATCAGCGTTTGCTGAGGTATTATGGTATGTCGAGAAGCCCGTTTAGTTGTCCCAGGGGAACGAACTTGGCAGGTGATCTTTGACTTTCTGGGTAGTGTCGTCAAACTTTTGCTTGGTTACCTGGACTTTCTGGGAAACCTCTTTAGCCTTTTGAGCGGCAAGAAGGGTTGCAGTTTGAGCGGCTGCATTTGCTTTTTGGGCCGCCGCATTTGCCTTTTGAGCTGCTGCGTTTGCTTTCTGCGATGCGTTTTGTGCCGCAGCGCTTACTTTTTGCGAAGCATTCTGAGCGGCTTCTTCAACCTTCATTGATGCATCTTGAGCTGCGGCTTCAACTTTGTGATGGGTAGTAGGCCCATTCCAAAGAAGGCTAGCAACCGTATCTAGAAAATAGAGGGTGACTACAATAAACGCCACAACTGAGACAGTATGCTTGGAGAAAATCATCAAAATATTAAGCATCGTTGGAACGAGCACAAAGACTGATGTTACAGAAAACGCACCAAACACCGCGCTGGCCTGGGGACAAATTCGGCCATGCAAGTTGAACTTAAACATGGAGTAGTCCCACCACTTCTTTTTAAAGCGACGCTCCAAAAAGAGGCCGGTCGAGTACTCAATAACTGTGGCTAAAACTGCGCCAATAATAAAGACAATAAACGGATTGGAAATCTGGCCAAGTACCAGCCAAACTGCAAGTGCGCCAATGCCATAAATAGGGCAGGTAGGACCAAAAAGAAAACCGCGCTTGGTAAATTCTCCCTCAACAACGGAGCAGTAAATGGTCTCGTATACCCAACCACCAAAAGAAATCAGTGCAAAAATTATGACCATCTGAGGCAGATGCTGCACAAAGAGCTCAATATTCTTATCGAGTGCAAAGAGCGTACGCAGTGTCTCAGTCATAGTGCTCACGAGAGGTTTCCGTAATCCATATAGTCGTTAAACTCATTTGACTCATTGTTTGTTGTGCCCTGAAAATCGCTTTCAGGTGTCGAGAAACCCGTTGGGCGGAAACCATCTTTTTTGTATGGATTGCCTGTTAGTGTTTCTGCAGTTGAACAAGCTTTATCGCAAGTTGTTACAATCCAAGCCTCTTTGGTATGAGGTGGAATAGGAACTAGAGGAAACATGTGATGCAAGATGATGTCTTCCTCAACAGGGGTTAAATCAGGGAAATCCTCGCGAGCATTATCAAGTGCATGGCGAGGGTGCGTAAATCCGTGCCAGTTGTCTGGCGCGGCCTCGTGATCGTGCCAATCATAGAGGTAGTAGTCATGCAGAAGCGCGCCACGTACAAGGGCATGCTCGTCAACTTTGATGCCAGCGTTCATGGCAAATGCAAGGCTGCTATAAGCAACCGCAATAACGTGGTCGAGCGTGCTGGTAGTTCCATGTTGTGTAAAAGTTGCAAGCTGATAGAGTCTTCCAGACTTCAGAATAGGAGTCGAAAGCTCATCGAACCTCTCGCGAATTTTAGAAACGTCAACCAAAAAATATCCCATCAACTGTGCGCACACATTAGAAAATCGTGAGCGTACCTTAGCAATGTATCTATAAAAGATTAGTTAATCTGACGGTTACGTGCAATCTTTTTGGTTGAATGTTACGAAAACGAAAGAAAAGAAAACGCAAGCTTTGGCGGTGCCTATTGTGCTGTTTAACTGCTCTTATGCTTTCTTACTGTAAGGACTCATGTGGTCCACTACAACGTTTACCGCGCCAGGAAGACATCTAGCAGAATAGGCGTAGATGTCGTGGCAGGTGACCTCGCCATTTACTTCCAGTGGCATAGGCGCTGTTGATTCAACGGTAATTTCTTTGCCGCTAAAGCTATTGAGATAGGGCCTACCAAGCGAGTCTCCCGTGCGATCAAAGAAACCAGAAAGCAGTGGGCGTACCAGTTTTGCAGTCATGTGAGTCTCAATGACAATAACCTCAAGCAAACCGTCATTCATACGATTACCAGGGGCTAATTCAATTCCTGCTTGCATCATGGAGCTGTTTGCAATAAGGCAGCCAATGCCCTGAAGCTCATGTACTTTGCCGTCAACGGTAATTTTGAAGTCGTGAACTGGCGGCATAAGGTTGGCTAGGGCCGCAGTAAAGTATGCGGCTTCTCCAAAGGTTTGTTTGTGGGGGATAGCTGAACGCATAATTTCTGCGTCAAGGCCTGTACCGGCCATTAAAGGAACTCCAGCTACATGGGTTTCTCCCGACACTGTGGTCCAGGTAATCTCACCCAGATCAAGCTGTACGGTCTGAAGGTTTCTGCAGGCCAGCGCCAGTGCGTTAGGTTCAGGAGCGTTTCCAATATTTGCAGCTAGAAGATTAGCGGTTCCAGAAGGGAAGACAAGAATAGGTGTCTGGCATCCTCTAAGGCCGTAGAGCAGGCTAGATACGGTTCCATCTCCGCCCGAGAGCACCACTACGTCAAAATCTTCAGGCTGAACAGAACTCAGAACCTCATCTGTGCACCAATGGCTTTCAACTAGCTTTACCAGGCATTCGTCGCCGCTTTTCAAAAGAGCGCGCTCAAATTCAAAGATTGCGTCAGAGCTAAAACCCGAGCAAGGATTGTGAATGATGAGGGTTCTCATATATCCTCCGAAGATTTGCGACAAGCTGGTATATCATTTTGATACGTATGAGTGTATCGCTTTACGTTAGGTACTTAATCGGCAATTGGATGGACGCATTGTATATAGCAACCTCAGAAGAACTTTCCGCATTTTGTGAGCGAGCAAAGACTTCGCATATCCTTGCAGTTGATACGGAGTTTCTTCGCGAGAAAACCTACTTTCCCAAGCTTTGCCTGGTGCAGGTTTCCACAGGTTCAGAGATTGCTGCGATTGATCCCTTGCTTATTGATGACCTAACTCCGCTTAAAGAGCTCTTGGAAAATCCGCAGATTATCAAGATTTTCCACGCGTGCTCACAAGACCTTGAAGTTTTACTAGAAAAAATGGATTGCGCATGCGCTCCTGTATTTGATACGCAGGTAGCAGCTGCATTTTTGGGCATGCGTCAGCAGGTGAGCTACGCCGGTCTGGTAGAAAATTTTGCTAACGTCAAGCTTGCTAAGGCTGAGTCTTTAACAGACTGGTCAAAGCGACCTCTTGATAAAGAGCAGCTGGTATATGCCGAGGATGACGTGAGATATCTTCCCGCAATCTACAATCAAATGGTCGAGAAGCTCATCAAGCTTGATCGTCTGAGCTGGGTAAAGCCAGAGATGGATCAGCATACTAATATTGAGCAGTATCGCCGAGACCCCTATCAGGCATATCTCCGTTTAAAACGTTCTGGCTCGCTTACGCGCAGACAACTTGCTATTGCTCGAGAGGTGTGCGCCTGGCGAGAAGAAACTGCTGCTAAAAGAGATGTTCCACGTAAGTGGGTGCTTTCTGACGAACTCATTATTGAGATTTGTCGCCGTGTTCCTACGACACCAGATAGACTACGCAAAATCCGCGGTACCGAGCAGATTTCTCAAGGTGGGGTAGTGCATCTTTTGGATGCAATCAAACGTGGTCAAAAGACTCCCGCTGATCAGTGTCCAAAAATTGAGCATCATGCTCATCCTTCAGCTGGTTCTGAAGGTGTTGTTGAGCTTATGTATGCTCTTATCAGGATTGTCTCAGAAAAAGAAGGAATTGCATCTCCTTTGATTGCCAATAAAGACGATCTTACTGATCTGCTTTTGGACAAGGTTGATGCAAGACTTAAAACTGGATGGCGCTATCAATTAGTGGGCAAGCAGCTTGTTGGACTACTCAATGGCGAGGTAGGACTTACCGTCAAAAATGGTCGAGTAGAGCTGTTGTAATTGAGGCGCTTTAATCTAAGGCAAGTGTGGTTGCTCATTCAAATCTGACTTTTTGTCCGGTGAGTTGGGTATACTCATCTTTATACATAGATAGGAGAAAAATATGTATTACTCTGGTGCGTTTATCCCATACGTTGTTCTAGTAGTTGCCTCGTTGGTGCTCGGATTGGGCACTCAGTGGTACATCAAGCATGAATTTAAAAAGTATTCTTTAGTTCCTTCAGGGTTTAATGCCACCGGCGCTTCTGTTGCTCGCGCCATGATGGACACAAATGGAGCAGCTAATGTTGGTATCAAGAGGATTTCTGGTGAACTTACCGATAACTATGATCCACGTGACAATTGCCTGCACCTCTCTGATGCAAACTTCTCAGAGGGCAGCGTAGCTTCTGTTGCTGTTTCTTGTCACGAGGCAGGCCATGCAGTTCAGACAGCCAAAATGTATATGCCATCTCGCGTTCGTTCCGCTCTTGTTCCTGTTGTTAATTTGGCATCTGCAGCGTGGATTTATGTCTTTCTTGCTGGTGTCTTGCTCAATGTTTCAGGCATGACTGTGCTTGCAATTTGGCTCTATGCATTTACCTTCTTGTTCCATATAGTTACGCTTCCTGTAGAGATTGATGCCTCAAGGCGTGGATTGGCCTTTTTGAAGGCAAACGCTCCCGCAGGCTTTGACTACAATGGCGCTAAAAAGGTACTAATTGCTGCTGCTCTTACTTATGTAGCTGCTGCAATGGTTTCTGCACTTCAGCTTTTATATCTACTTGGTTCTTCTAGAAACAGGAACTAGTAATGGATCAGATTCAAGAGAAAGAAGATTCTGTTCTTTCAGTATCTGATGCAGTGCTCTTTGCAAAAAATGAAGTTGCTTCAATGCCATCTATGACGGTAGTGGGAGAGGTTTCTGGATTTAGAGGACCAAACTACAAATCTGGTCATTGCTACTTTGACGTAAAAGACCCTGTTAGCTCTATGGCGGTTATCGTCTGGTCAAAGATTTATGCTGCTAGCGGCATTACGCTGCAAGACGGTATGAAGATTCAGATGACAGGAAAGTTTGATATTTACGCTTCAAGCGGCAAGCTTTCTTTTCATGCTCGCACTATTCAGATTGCCGGAGAAGGAGACCTTCGTCAAAAGGTTGCCCGGCTTGCTAAAAAGCTAGAAAAAGAGGGTCTTACTGATATTTCCAGAAAGCGCTACATTCCAGAGTTCTGTACACGCATTGGTGTAGTTACGTCACTTTCTGGCAGCGTCATTGATGACGTTAAGCGTACGCTTGCGCGTAGAAACCCTCTAGTAGAGCTTGAAGTGTCTGGCTGCGCTGTTCAGGGTACTCATGCACCCGCAACTATCATTAGGGCGCTTCAGGTGGCCGCAACTACACGTCCAGATGCAATCTTGCTGGTGCGTGGTGGAGGCTCATTTGAAGACCTTATGTGCTTCAACGACGAGGGAGTGGCGCGTGCTATCGCAGCGTGTCCTGTACCTGTTATTACAGGTATTGGCCATGAGCCAGATACCACCATTGCAGATATGGTTTCTGATAGAAGAACTTCAACGCCAACAGCTGCTGCAGAGTCTGTGGCGCCCGCTATTAGTGAGCTACAAACTACGTTTAACAACAGAATTTCTCGCCTTGGAAACGCAACAAGAAAGATTTTGCAGTTCTATAAGACGGATCTAACTACTGTTGCACAGCGTTCCAACTTGGCAATGAGAAATGCCCTATCAAGTAAAAAATTCCAGCTAGAGAAGCTGTCTGATCGTCCGTGTCTAAAAGATCCTGCTTATATTATTTCTACGAGAACGGAAGATCTTAATCAGACAGAGCAAAGATTAATGGATGCTCTACCAGCGCTTCTTTTAAGAAAAAAAGAGATGCTTTCTGTTGAGTCGCAAAGACTTACCAGAGCTAGTGCAGCCATGCTTCATCCATATGAGGCTTCTCTTTCTTCGCTTGCAGGAAAATTAGACGCGCTTTCTCCTCTAAAGGTTCTTACAAGGGGATATGCGTATGTTCAAGATGAAAAAGGATCTGTCATTAAAACGGCCAAAGACGCCTCGGTTGGAGACTCATTGCTTGTCAAAATGACGGATGGAACAATTAAGGCAACTGTTTCTGACATTGAGCTTTCATAGATAAGGGGAACAACATGGATACTAAGAAGACTGAAGAGCTTACTTTTAAAGATGCCTCTATTGAGCTTGAGCAGATTGTTCGTAAGCTTGAGGGCACAGATTTGGAGCTCGAGGAGTCTTTGGCTCTGTATGCTCGTGGCGTTGAGCTGGTAAAGGATCTTCGTGGAAGGCTTGATACTGCAGAGCAGAAGGTTAAGGTTCTGCTTGATGAGTCCCAGGCAGGAGCTGCAATTACTGATACAACCGCAGCACCTTCTACTGCATATTTAGACGAGTAAAGGAGAGGTTATGTCTGATTGCATTTTTTGTAAGCTTGCTAACAAAGAAATCCCTACAGAGTTTCTCTATGAGGATGAAAACGTTGTAGCTTTTAATGACCTAAATCCTCTTACGCCTGTGCATGTTCTTGTTGTACCAAAGAACCACTACGACAACATCATTGATGGCATTCCTGCTGCAACCCTTGAGAGTGTTACTAAGGCTATAGCTGCTGTAACAGAAAAGACTGGGATTAAAGAGACTGGATTCCGTGTAATCACCAATACAGGAAAACATGGCGGTCAGTCAGTTAACCACGTCCACTTCCACATTTTAGGTGGCAAGCAGTTGGATGATTCAATGGGCTGTAAATAAAAATATTCAAGTTTTTTGCTCGTCTATTTAACTCCAGGGTATCTTGGGGTTTATGATGTCATGCGGTTATGTTTATTTGAAGTAGGAGAGAAAGACTTACTAGTCTGCACTGCTTCACGGAAAGAGGAGTCACATGAACGTACTGGTTATCAACGCAGGTAGCTCATCTCTTAAGTATCAGCTTCTTGACGTTGACACCCGCGAGGTTTACGCAAAAGGAAACTGCGAGCGTATCGGTATCGAAGGTTCTTTTGTTGGTCACGAGGAGCTTGGTGGAGAGAAGCAGAAGCTTGAGGTTGCTCTTCCTGATCACAAGACTGCTATTAAGCATGTCTTTGACATCCTTAAGACTATTGATAAGCCAATTGATGGCATTGGTCACCGTGTTGTTCAGGGTGGTTGGTACTTCCCAGAGTCTGCTGTTGTAGACGATAAGGTCTTGGCTCAGGTCCGTGAGGTTGCTCCACTTGCTCCTCTTCATAACTATGCTGAGGCTGATGTTATTGAGATTTGCCGCGAACTCTTCCCAGAGGTCGGTAATGTAATCGTTTGCGATACTTCTTTCCACTTCAATATGCCAGAAAAGGCACATCGCTATGCTCTTCCTCGCGATGTTGTTGATAAGTACCACGTCCGTAAGTATGGCGCTCATGGTACTTCTCACCGCTACATTTGGCGTGCAACCAATGAGTTTACCAACGGTCAGACTCACAAGCTGGTTAGCTGCCACCTTGGTTCTGGTGCTTCTCTTTCCGCTATTGAGGATGGTCGCGATCTTGAGACCACCATGGGTCTTACTCCACTTGATGGTCTTATCATGGGCACTCGTTGCGGCACTATTGACCCAGCTACTGTCTTCTATCTCTCTCGCGTTGGTGGTTACTCCATCGATGAGATTGACACTATGATGAACAAGCAGTCTGGTCTTCTCGCTCTGTCTGGCCATTCCGATTCTCGTGATATTGAGGATGGCGCTCACGCTGGCGATAAGGACTGCCTGCTTGCACTTGATATGTTCTATTATCGTACGTCTCAGCTCATTATGGAGATGGCTCAGGCTATGCACGGCTTTGATACCATGGCATTCTCTGCTGGCATTGGTGAGAACTCCGATGAGATGCGTCTTGGCGTTGTCAAAGAGCTTGAGTGGATGGGTGTCAAGATCGATGAAGAGAAGAACAAAGTTCGCTCCGGCGAAATCCGTGACATCTCTGCTCCAGATTCAAAGGTACGCGTCCTGGTTGTACCTACCAACGAGGAGTATATGATTGCTCTTGACGTTCAGGAGCTTCTGGGTAAGTAAGCTTTACTTACAATCCAAAAAATTTATTAACTCCCGCATTCTGTGCGGGAGTTTTTTTATGGAGATATAGATAGTTCTTTGACATCAGTACTTTAGAACTTTATATTTTTAAGTAATAAGTTAGAGTTTCAAAGAAATTTTATTGTTTTGTACAGCTATTTGTGTGCAGATAAATAAATCTTTGAACTAGCTGTGAGGAGCATCATGCAGTCTAAGGGTTTAGTTAGCAGGTCTTTGAGCTTTGCAGTTATGTTTGTGCTCACTGTATTTGCTGCGCTCACTGTATTCAACACAAAGGCACAAGCTGTTGAGTACACACCAACTATTTCAAATGCTAGCTATACAACATTAGTTGGTAGTAACGTGCGTGTAAATTTTGATTATGCGCTCAACAATGGTGCCCCTGCACAACCAGGTGATACCTTTACTATTATGCTTCCTCCAGAGCTAGAGAATAATACTCCAGCTCCTTTTGAGGTTATGGGTGTAGATGCAAACGGAAACAGTATTTCTGTTGGTACTGCAACTCCTACCAGTAACCCTAATACCATGACTGTTACCTTCAATAACAATATTGCGGGTCTTCTTAACGTTCATGGCCAGATGTCTTTCTCGCTCAATTGGTCAAGCGCAATTGCACAGAGAGGCAATGGCAGCACTACGCTCAATATTGGTAACACCAGTCTTAACATGACGTATGGCGGTTCTATTGCTGCAATGGATACTGCTATTACTAAGTACAACAGAACTGGTGCAACTGCAGAGACAACCTATACGCTTCCTTCTGGTGCAACAATTACAACTGGAAATGATTATTACGTTACCAGCTGGGTTGTTAACCTAACTCCATCTGATATTACCCAGGTTGGTCTGCTTAATGCCACTGTTAAGGATCAGATTGTAAATCCTTATACCGTTGATGCATCAAAGCTTACTGGTACTGGCGTTAATCCTTCAGATGAGCTTGCTGGTCCATATCTTAAGCACTCTTTTGTTCTCCACCTTGTTAACGGTGCTGTTCAGACTCTTTCTGCAGATCAGATTCTTCCTGCAATTACCTTTACTCCTAATGGTTACACTCTTGATTTTGCTCGACTCAATAATCAGGTTAACTTTGCTGGTTTCCAACCACTTATCCAGGATTGCTGGCTTGAGTACAAGACCATTGTTCCAGCCAACGTTACCCAGGTAGACAATAGAGCAACTCTTGATTTTGATGGCAACACTGATAACTTCACTCGTGAAGGTTGGTGGATTAATCCTCGCGGTGCCGGTACTGCAACTGGCGAGCAGCAGGTAAGCGTTTCTGTATCCAAGGTTTGGGAAGATCAAAATAACGCTGACGGTACTCGTCCTACTTCAGTTACCGTACACCTTTATGCAGACGGCGTAGATACTGGTAAGAGTGAGGTTCTCTCTGACGCAAATGGCTGGACTGCAACATTTAGCAACCTCGATAAGAATCAGGCTGGCACTACAACAGCTATTACGTACACCGTTGTTGAGGATGAGGTTGAGGGATATACCGCTGAGGTAACAGGTGATGTTACCAGTGGCTTTACTATTACTAATACTCACATTCCTCCAACTCCAACCACTCCACCTTCAGAGACTCCTAAGAAGCCAAAGCAGCCAAAGAAGAAGGAGCCTAAGCTTCCTTCAACTGGTGATGCTTCCTTTGCTGCAGTATCTGTAGCAGCTGCATCTTCTGTTCTTATTGCAGCTGGTGTTCTTGGTAAGAAGCGCGCTCAGTAACGCACGCTACAACAACGTAAGTTAAACGTAAAAGAGCCTGTGAGAATGTACCGACCCCCAAAAGTTAGACCAAAATCTAACGATTAGGAGGTCGGTATTTT
>CALKRF010000041.1 GCA_937990665.1 uncultured Atopobium sp. | reverse complement strand
ACGAACAAAAAGTCTTTTCTGGCTCACCCAAAATGTGATTAAGGGCATCATTTACCTGACCGACAAGATTGGGACCAAAAACTACCTCAAGGCCGTTTGACCCCTTTCCCACAATGCCAAGAACACCAGTGGCCGTGGCCAGCTGTTCATGGTCGATAAGCGTCATGTCATTGATAGAAAGACGAAGTCGCGTCATGCATACTTCGTTGTGAGTTAAGTTTTTTGAACCGCCTATTGCATTAAGAATCTCTCGAGCAATAGCATTGCTATCCATCGGATATCTCCCCAAATACGACCAAATATCAAACACTTAACTGTTTGATTGGACGTAGCATCCTTGAAGTTTTTGAATACAAACCTACGAGGATTAAGTATAGGGGCTTCAACGTGCCAAAATAACACACCTCTTGTCCGTCCGGTGAACGGTTGAAAAATAACTGTAAACGTTTTCTGTTATTTAAATGCCGTGGCGAGAAGGCCTTTGGCATCAGCTTCTGGACTGCCAAGACAAGAAAAAGTTACGTCTGCCCATGCTTCATAGAGAGGTAGTCGCTTTGCAGCAAGCTCTTGTATGCCAATGCTTTGTGAGAGTGGTCTTCCCGCAAGAGCCAATTGATCAAGGGGACGAGTCAGATAGACAAACTTTCCGTTTTGACGAAGAAGTTGGTAGTTTGAAGGGGTGACAACTACGCCGCCTCCGCAAGAGATTACTGCACCGCTCATGCCAGAAATCTCTTGAATTACTTCATGCTCTAGACGTCTAAAAGCTGCTTCTCCGTGTGTTTGTAGGTAGGCTGCCGCGTCACAATGAGCTTTTTGTTTGATGAGAAGGTCTGTGTCTATCCAGGGACGATTCAGAAGCTTTGCTAGAGCTTCTCCCGTAGAGGTTTTTCCTACACCAGGCATGCCAATAAGCACAATGTTTTCTTTTGAAGCATGGAGGCCACGAGAGATATTTTCTATCTGAGCGTCTGATGCTTCTTGGCTTAAAAAGAGTGAGCTGGCCTTGACCGCTTGAGCCACCAGCATTTTTAAACCGTTTGCGTTTTGCAGCCCCAGACTTTCTGCATCTAAAAGAAGCTGAGAGCGTAGCGGATTATAGATAAGATCAATCACGCATTGCAGGGACGTAAATGAAGCTAGTTCCTCTTTGGCAAGAGGGGAGATGCCAGCGTGAGGAGACATTCCTACTGGCGTTGCATTGACAAGAAGATCAGCGTCATAGTGGGATTGAAGCCGGTCATACGTAATTGCGCAGTCAACAAATGAAGAGCTTACTTGAGGGTTTCTGGAGACTCCCACAATATACGAGCCACTTTTTTTAAGTGCATAGCAAACTGCCTGGCCAGCACCACCAAAGGCTCCCAAAACTATTGCCTTCTTTTGGTTCAAGCTGACCTTGAGACTTTTAACTAGATACTCAAAGCCATACACATCTGTATTGTCTGCTGCTATGAGTCCACTTGCATCTTTTACCAGCGTATTTGCCGCTCCAATAGCTTGAGCATCCTCAGAAACTGAGTCCGCAAGAGCGCAGGCATTCTTTTTGTAAGGGATGGTAACGTTCAAACCATGCCAAGATTGGTTTTTGAGGAAGTCTTTTAGCTCCGAAGCAGAAAGCTCATGAAGCTGGTAGGGAAACGACCCTAACTTTTCATGAATTTCTGCCGACCAGCTATGAGAGAGTTTCTCGCCAATAAGCCCAAAAGGAGCAAAGGGAGCTGTAGGGTTACTTGAGGCTTGTTGCTCAGTTTTAGAGCTCATGAGATGACTCCTGAACTGCTTTTGCAGCCTTCATCAAAACCTCAAGTAACTCTAAAGCATACGGTGTAAGTTCTGGTGAAACAGAGATTTTAACCTGCTCTTTTTTAGCATCTTCTCGTGAGGAATCTAGAACAGAGAGTCCATGTTCTTTTTTGTAAGCACCAATCTGTTTGGCAACTGCAAGTCTTTGCTCAAACAGGTCAAAGATCTGTGCATCAATCGAATCTATTTCCTGGCGTAGTGTCTCTAACTGATTAGTCATTGTGATATCCGTTCTGCTCGGAGGGCCAGGAATACAAAGTATCGAGAAGAGCTAGGGCAAACGCGCTTTCAATGCAGGGAACGGCGCGTAAAACTGCAGTTACATCATGTCTGCCTTGAACCACAAGCTGCTCTGGTTCCATAGTCTGAAGATTAACTGAATGTTGTGGAAGCCCAATGCTCGAGATAGGTTTTAGTGCGCATTTAAACCAGATAGGAGCTCCAGTTGAAATGCCGCCCAGAATGCCTCCAGCATGATTGGTGGTTGGTACTACGAAGCCGTTACGCACTTCGTAGGCATCGTTATTCTCAGAGCCAAGTAAATTGGCAACATCCATACCGCTACCAAATTCTATGGCTTTAACAGCAGGAACACTAAAAACTGCAGCGGAGATAGTATTTTCAAGCCCATGGAAATGAGGGCATCCAATACCTGCAGGAACGCCCGTTGCCACGCATTCTATGATGCCGCCAACGGTATTTTTCTCAGAGCGCAATTCTGTGAGGAGTACACGGGTTTTCTCGCCAGCTTGAGCATCAAGGAAAGGAAGCTCTTGAGGATCAGCTTGTAGCAGTTGACCCATTTGGAGAGCAAGCTGTTTATTGGCCTCAAGAGAGTTGTCTACAAGCTCAAGGGGAGTATCGTTGATGTCCTTTATTTTGAGAACATGAGCCGCAATGGAGATACCTTGAGCACGTAAAATCTGGAGCGCTATGCCTCCTGCAATGCAAAGAGGGGCTGTTAGGCGAGCAGAAAAATGTCCTCCACCCGTTTGTTTGTAGGAGTCCCCCCATTTTGCCCAGGCAGAAAAATCAGCATGTCCTGGTCGTGGGACAAGCTTTGTAGCTGCGTAATCTTGTGGTCGAACGTTTGTGTTAGGCAGCTCCACTGTGAGTGGGGAGCCATCTAGGATGCCCTCTGCTGAAATTCCGGAGATAAACTGCGGGTCGTCAGTCTCTTTACGCGGGGTATCCCAAGGATGCGATGGAGATCTTCTTTGAAGGAATGTTTTGAGGGCTGCTAAGTCAACCACAAAACCAGCAGGTAGGCCTTCAATGGTGCAGCCGATTTTTGGAGCATGAGACTCGCCAAAAATAGAAACTTTTGCTGTTGTTCCAAAAGTTGAGGTCATCATTTATGACTCCATACTGTGACAGACGCCACCGAGTTGCTTAAAGTGCTCAAAGAAAAGCGGATACGACTTATTGATTGCCTCGGCGCGAGTGATGACAACAGGACCTGTTGCATATGAAGCCAAGATAGTTGACATCATTACAATACGATGATCATTGCATGAGTCTACGATGCAGCTAGCGGGCTGTTTTCCTCCGGTGATGACCAGCGCTGTTTGATCTTCAGAAAGGGCTGCGTCCACACCAAATGCTCTCAGAGTGCTGCAGATGCTTTGGACGCGGTCGGACTCTTTAAGGCGTAAGCGTTGAATATCGGTAAGCTTGCTAGTCCCAGGAATAAACGCAGATAGTGCAGCAAGTACGGGAGCAAGGTCACACACTTCGGATACAGAAATAGTAAACGGACGCAGGTGATCCATCATACATGCTGCGCCTTTTTGCTGGCGAGAAACTCGAGCACCCACAAGCGATAACGCAGCCAAGATAGCTCTGTCTCCCTGGACACTTTGCATCGAGAGTCCTGTGACCTCTATGCCTTGACCGATGGCGCCTGCAGCAAGCCACGGAGCGGCGTTTGACCAATCTCCCTCAATTGAATAAACGCCTGGACAAACGTAGTGTTGCGGTTCAATGGTATAGGTGGTACTTGAGGCGTCAAACGTGGTGGTAATGCCAAAATCTTGCATGACTTGTTCGGTTATAGCCAAATAGTCTTTTGACTGGATAAGTCCTGTAATCTGAATAGTCGAAGAGCTGCTCAACAAAGGTAAAGACAGCAAAAGTCCAGAAATAAATTGAGAAGAAATATCTCCTGGTAGCTCAAACGAACCACTCGTAAGCTGACCTGAAACCTCAAGGAACTTCTCGCCCTGCCAGGTAAAAGACATGCCATGAGCAGAAAGCTCTGATATAAGCGGATCAAGAGGTCGTGAGAAGAGTCTTCCTTCTGCAGAAATTGTGGCGTTTATGTTCAGCGCGCCCAGAAGGGGGAGTAAAAACCTGAGCGTGGTGCCAGATTCTTTACAGTTGAGCTTTACACTTTGGGGACGATTCTGACCCTTTGCAGGAACAACTCTAAATCCCTGTTTGGTTCTAGCAATGGTTGTGCCCAAAGCTTTAAGACAATCAACGGTTACTTGAATGTCCTCTGAGATGTAAGGACAGGTAATGTTAGTAGTACCGTTTGCAAATGAAGCGCAGATAAGCGCGCGATGAGCGCATGATTTGGACGGGATTGCCTCTACCGTTCCAAATAAATCATGAGGAGTTATTGAAACATCCATACTGTGTACGCTCCGTATCTACTTGCTTGATGTAAGAATACCGCAGTTGAGTGTCAGAGAAGGATATGGTTAAAATGTTTGAAGATTAAAGGAGGAAACAAGTGAATAAGCCTTTTAGTGCTGTAACTCAGGTTTTACGTGGTTATACATACAATCAGGTTAAAGCTGTAGTTGAGGTTCTTGTTGATTCTCCTGTACACAACGTTGAAGTAACTATGAACACGCCAGAAGCTGCTGTGTTGATTCAGAAACTATCAAGTGAATATGGTTCTGATATCAATATTGGCGCTGGTACGGTGCTTACTTTTGAAGATTTGCGGACAGCCCATAAAGCGGGCGCTACGTTTGTTTTAGCACCAACGCTGCTCACTGAAGAGATGTTTGACTACTGCAAAGAGCATGAGATCTTGAGCGTTCCGGGAGCGTTTACGCCAACAGAGATTGCTCATGCATTTGCCCTTGGTGCTGACATTGTCAAAGTATTCCCAGCAAATGAGGTTAGCTATGGGTATGCTAAGAAGGTATGTGAGCCTCTAGGAAACTTGCCTCTTATGGCAGTTGGCGGCGTTACAACAGACAATATTGCTGAAGTATTTGCTGGTGGATACTCCTATGTAGGAACTGCTAATGGCATCTTCAACAAAAATGACATCTTAGCTGAAGATAAAACCGCTCTAAAACAGTCAGTACGCAAGCTTGCAGAAGAGCTAGAGCGTCTAGGACGTTAGTCTTCTTTTGCCAACTCAATAAGTTGTTTAAGCTCTGCAAATGACTTGCGTTCAATGCGTACATCACCAATACCGTAGATAAGTGCCACATCAATAGAATCCGCATGGCTTTTCTTGTCATGAAGTGCAGCAGAATAAAGCTCTTCTACATCAAATGACGTGCTGGTAGGAAGCTCATAAGCTTGTGAGAGCATGGTGATGCTCTCTGCGTCTTCAACAGAACAAAGACCAAGCTTGGAACAGGCTTTTGCCATCATAGCCATTCCAGCAGCAACACAGGAACCGTGTCCAAGCTCAAAGTTGCTAAGCGTCTCAATAGCATGGCCAAGTGTATGCCCAAGGTTGAGCAGTTTTCTTGATCCTGCTTCTTTGAAGTCTGCTTCAACAACCGATTTCTTTATTTCAATGCACGCTTGAATAAGCTCTTGTCTACACGATACATCGATGACCTGCACGGGGTTTCTCGCCAAAGAGATTTTATTGAAGAGCTCATGTCCCGAAAGTACACCGTATTTAATGAGCTCTCCGCAGCTATCCTGCAAAAGTGGTGCAGGGATAGAATTCAGCAGCTCAAGATCAACAATAACCGCCCTAGGGTTATAGAAGGCTCCAACTAGATTTTTGCCAAAGGGCAGGTCAATGGCGGTCTTTCCACCAATTGAAGAGTCAATCATCGCCAAAAGCGAGGTGGGGATGTGTACGAGCGCACAACCTCGCATGTAGGTAGCCGCAACAAATCCCGCAAGGTCTCCGATGACTCCACCGCCAAGGGCGACCACAATATCTTCTCGTGTAAAACGATGTTCTGCAAGAATGCCTACCAGCTGTTGATACGACTCAAACGATTTTGCATGTTCACCTGCGGGGACCATGGCAGTGGTAACAGAGTAGCCAGCTGACTCCAACGAGGTAAGTAGCTCTGTGCCAAAGAGCTTGTTCAGATCTGGATGAGTGACCAAAAGAATCTTTGAACCTGAGGTGTGCGAGCGAATGAGCTTACCGGCTTGTGCAAGCAAGTGATGTCCTACATAGATTTGATATGAGTCAGATGTTAGGTCAACAGAAATAGTATTCATGAGCTCCTCAATTGCTGGTTAGTTTCATTTTAGCATGGGAAAATACCAGAAGAAAATTACGCAAACCGTTACAAAAGGCAGTAAGTAGGCTGGGGTATACTTATGCACCATGACTCCGTAGCTCAGTGGATTAGAGCGTTTGCCTCCGGAGCAAAAGGTCGTGGGTTCGAAACCCACCGGGGTCACCACATGCAAAAAACCGGCCGTCACTGACTGGAGATTGTTTATATGTCATTGCAGGGTACTGAAGGTAAGAAAAGTGTACGTTTAGAAGAAACGTATGAAGGTCTGACATCAAAAGAAGTTGCAGAAAGAGTTTCTGCAGGTAAAGTTAACACTAATACAGACGTCAAAACTAAATCTATTGCTCAGATCATTGCAGAGCACAGCCTTACGCTCTTTAACATAGTTAATGTTTTGATGGCGCTCCTTGTTGTTGTAACGGGACAGTACAGAAATGCGCTTTTCATGAGCGTAGTTCTTGCAAACCTGGTCATTGGCATTGTGCAAGAGATTCGTGCAAAACGCATGATTGACCGCCTGTCTCTTATGACGGCTCAAAGTGTTTGTGTAATTCGTGACGGAAAAGATACTTTTATCAAACCAGACGAGCTTGTCATCGATGATCTTGTGCGCTTGAAGACGGGCGATCAAATTCCTGCTGACAGTATTCTTGTATCTGAGCACGTAAGCGTTGACGAAAGCCTTCTTACTGGTGAGGCAGAGCCTGTGCAAAAAACCGCAGGAGATGAGCTTCTTTCGGGCAGTTTTGTCGAGAGGGGCAGTCTTGTTGGTAAGGTTTGTCGCGTAGGTCAGGAAGGCTACGCTGCACGTATTAATGCAGAAGCAAAGTTTGTTAAAGAGATCAACTCAGAGATTCTCACCACTATTAAGTCGATCATTCGTGCAGGCTCCATTGCGCTGATTCCGCTGGGTATTGGCCTGTTTGTCCGTACGTATTTCATCGGCCATGCCGATTTAAACGAAGCACTTCTTTCGATGATTGCTGCTGTTATTGGCATGATTCCTCAAGGACTTGTTCTTCTCACCAGCTCGGTGCTTGCTATTGCAACTATTAGGCTTGGCCAGAAGAATGTTTTGGTTCAGCAGCAATACTGTATTGAAACGCTGGCACGCGTAGATACTCTTTGTTTGGACAAAACGGGTACTATCACCACGGGAAACATGGAAGTTGCTCGTGTTCTGGATGCTTCGTTTAAGCCAATTACTGAGGCTGCGGGTGCTCTGCAGGCGGCTGTAAACGTTGTCGGCGCAAATAAAGATGATGCCAACGACACGGCTACAGCAATTCTTGCGTTTGCATCCAAGCAGGGGATTCAAAGCAAGCGTCCTTCTCGCGTTGTGGCGTTTTCTTCCAAGAGAAAGTACTCTGGCTGCGTCACTGAAGATGGACAGGCATTTGTTATCGGTGCAGCTCAGTTTGTGCTTGGTCCTGAGGCGGCAGATGTAATTGCAGGCTCCGATGCCTTTGCATCCATTGAACGCGTGCTGGTTGCCTGCCGCGTTGACGGCTTTGATCAAAACGACGCTTTGCAGGGAACACCTCAGCTCTTGGGTTATGTGGTACTCAGAGACCAGATTAGAGAGACCGCTCCACAAACCATTGCATACTTCCTTGAGCAAGGCGTTGACCTGCGTGTTATTTCGGGTGACGACCCTCGTACGGTCTCTGCTATTGCTGAGCGCGCGGGAGTCCCTCATGCCGACGGTTGGGTAGATGCAACTACGCTGCATACAGAAGCAGATATTGCTGCAGCTGTCGAGAAGTACCACGTATTTGGTCGCGTTACGCCAGAGCAAAAGCGTGAGCTTGTTATTGCGCTCCAGAATCTTGGCCACACCGTTGCCATGACCGGCGACGGCGTAAACGACATCCTGGCTCTGAGGCAGTCGGACTGCTCTATCTCTGTTGCTTCAGGTTCTGCAGCAGCTAGAAACGTTGCGGAGATTGTCCTGGCAGATAATGACTTTGCGCACATGCCAGAAGTTGTTGCTGAGGGCAGGCGCTCTATCAATAACCTTCAGCGCTCTGCTGCGCTCATTCTTGTTAAGACGGTTTACACGGCAGCGCTTGCGCTCTATTGCATTATTGCGCCACCATATCCTTTTATTCCTGTTCAGATGTCGCTTCTTTCATTTGCAACCGTTGGTCTGCCATCGTTTGTGTTGGCGCTTGAGCCAAATCACGACCGCGTAAAAGGCAACTTCTTGGTCAACATTTTGCGCAAGTCCCTTCCAGCTTCTATTGCGGTTACCATCACGCTTGCGCTCCTTATGACTGCAGGCCATCTGTTTAAGCTCAATCTTTCTCAGGTATCTACGATGGCGCTTATCACCACCGCAACAGTTGGCTTTGCGTTGCTTAGAAGAATCTCTTTGCCGCTTACCAAGCTTCGCATTGCGCTTCTTGTTGTATGCATTGCCATTGTTGTTGGCGGATGTACGGTGGCGCAGGACTTCTTCCGTATTGCACCGCTCACTCCACGCATCTTGCCATACTTGGCACTTTGTCTGGTGATTTCCGTTATCATCTTCAACAGAATTTCCGAGCGTTACATTCACAACTATGCAAAGGATCGATTCTTTGACCTGGTTGTGAGATTAATGGGAGGAAAGTCAACTTATAGCTCTTCTGCTGATACAAACGATTAAACTGAAGCACAAGCAAAGAGTTGTGGAGGGTGTATGCGTTGTCCAAACTGTGGATCTGAGGTCGATGAAGGGGCTTTAACCTGCCCTCATTGTCAGATTGATCTAAGTTTGACCCAAAGGATTCCTGTTACTCAAGCTCACTGGTGCCCTCATTGCGGCGCCTTGGTGCCTGCTGCCGCAGAAAGCTGCCCAAAGTGCGGCCTCCCTCTGCCACAGGCGGTGCCACCTGCTCGTCCTGCGCGAGCCATCAGGCCCACGCGCAACATCTCGCTCCCAGAGATTGACGCCGCTCCAGCACCTGGCGAGAAACACGATCCACTCGCAGATGCAGACCCTCATGCATCATCTTCTGCTGCAGCAGATCCCACTGTTTTGCAGCAAATGCCAGCCGACAACGCTGACCCAGACGCCACCAGTGCGTTTGCCTCGGTAAGTCGCAGACCAGCTCCCCGCTTTGAGTCTGCAATTCCTTCCGAGCCTTCAAAGGAGAACCTTCCTGAGGCAGAAGGAATCCCTCGCACGCGCGTTATTCTGCTCTCAGCGCTTCTTGTCACAACGCTGGTAGTAGCTGCAATCTTTATCATTACGCACCCGTGGGACCCACAGGCAACCGATAATCGTGCAAAGGTTGAGGCTCCCGTCTCATCTACTCCTACTACCACTCCTGTTACGCATCTAACGGGACAAGATACCAGTGCAACTCAGCAAAATACAAGTTCAGATGCTGTTTTTGATGCACTTGATAGCGATTATCAGAAGCTCGGAGATCTTTCAAAGCGCCTTGATGATAACGAGAAAACCTTTGATCAGCTTGCCATTACTGGCTCTGATCAAGAGCGCGCTGACGCTCAGCAGGAGGCGGAGCAGATATCGCTGGATATCAGTAATGTTATCTCTGACCTTTCAAGCCTTGATGACTCCAATGGAAACTATCGTCAGACCATTGAAAATCTTACTAAGCTTGGCAACTGGCTTCGTAATCGCTCTGACGCTTTAAGTGAGGGATGGAAGCGCTCTGTGGCTTCTTCTAATCCTTCTCAGGACAAAGAGCACATCTTGGCGCCAGTCGATAACATCAGAGACTCAAGTGGTTCCAGCTCATACCAGAAACTTTTTGATGAAAATTACGTGAATTGGAAGCCACAAAAGCAGTAAAAATCTACCGTTCAGCTGCTTTAATTTCAAAAATCTCATCATACTGGTAAAATAATTAGGTTAGAAAAGAAGTTCTTTATTACTAAGGGTTTCTCGCGTTTTCTTCTTCTCTTAGATGTAAAGAAGCTTGGAGGAATTATGTTTGGACTTGATCCATTGTATACACCAGAGCGTCAGGTCACTGGTACTGAGGTAGCAGTCTTTGATACCAACAAGGGAATCATTAAGGTTCAGCTTGACGGTAAGGGCGCACCTATTCATGTAGCAAACTTCTGCGAGCTTGCAGAGTCTGGCTTCTATGACGATACCAAGTTCCACCGTCTTGTTCCTGGTTTTGTTCTTCAGGGCGGAGATCCTAATACTCGTGAGATGAGTGTTGAGAATGTCATTTTTGGCAATCCTGGTCCTGATGGAATCCCTGGTACCGGTGGTCCTGGTTATCGCATCAAAGAGGAGTTCACCACCAATCCAAATAACTCCCACGTTGATGGTGCACTTGCTATGGCTCGTTCTCAAGATCCAAATTCTGCGGGTTCGCAGTTCTATTTCTGTCTTGGTCCACAGCATGGCTTGGATTCCGGTTACACCGTATTTGGTACAACTATCGAGGGAATGGACGTCATTTCCCAGTTAAAGGTTGGCGATATCGTCAATTCCATTAGAATTGAAAACGCTTAAAGCCAAGTCGCACAGACTCTTGGAGGATATTGTGAATCAACAGGCATTTGAGTTAGGTAAATCTGCATATGATCAGGGCGACTGGTTTGTAGCTATCAGTCAGTTTGATGTGGCTAAAGAGCCAGGCGAGGTAAACGGTCAGATTGACCACCTTCTTGGCAACGCGTATATGAAGCTTGGCCAGTTTGATTCTGCTGCTTCTGCCTATAAGTCAGCACTTGCCGATACGTCATATGGCAAGGTTGGCGCACTCTCCACAAACCAAGGTCGCGCTCTTCTGGCTGCCGGTAGGGTACAGGAGGCAATTGCCGCCCTTACTAATGCTGTCCAGGATGTTTCTTACGCAACTCCTTATAAGGCACAGCTTGCCCTTGGTTCTGCTTACGAGAAAATCGGTGATATTCGCAACGCCGGTATTGCTTACAGAAATGCTGCAGTAGACGAGAAGAACCCTAATCCTTCATCTGCTCTCTGTAGTCTTGGTGCATGCTTTATGGGTCTGAACAGACCTGTTGATGCAGTTGAGGCATACCGCACTGCTCTTGATTTTGCTAATCCTTTGGAGAACTCCAATAAGATTTATGCAGATCTTGGTCTTGCGTATGTTGCAGCTAATCGCATGTCTGAGGCAGTTGATGCCTTTACTCACGCAACCGCAGATGGCAGCTTTGTCCTGTCTAATCAGCAGCAGTCTGCTTTTGATGCTGCTCGTAAGGCAATTACTGCAATGACTTCTGGTAAGCCATCTGAGACCGACGCCTTCCTTCAGGCAGCTGGTTATGGCGCCTACGATCCACTTGATCCTACAGGTATGTCTGGCGAGCTCATTCCTTCTGCAGAAGATACCGGTTTCTTCCAGATTACTGAGCAGGAGATTATTGAGCAGGACAAGAAGGACAAGAAGATTAGGCGTAAGCATCGCCACACCGGTCTTAAGGTATTTATTACCATTCTTATCTTGCTAATCTTGGCTGTTGGTGGTGCTGGCTATGCTTATTACCGTGGCTATGGATGGCCAACCCAGCAGTCTGTTGTTCAGGACATTTTCAACGCTAAGGCACAGGGCACCGATATTGGTCGCTATGTCTCTAGCTCTGTTTCTAGCACCACACTTCAGCAGATTTCTAACAGCCTGCCATCAAGCTCTGCTGTCACCATCAACGGTGTTGACCAGAGCATGACTCACTCAACAGTAAACGCTTCTGTCAGCCTTTCTAACGGCGGAAACGTTGACTACACCATTGAACTTGTTCGTGATGGTATTGGCTGGAAGGTGGCAAGCGTTACCACTTCGTACGTAAGCCAGAATAACCAGAACTCTGGTACAACTTCTGGTACCAACGGTTCTAACTCGGGAACTACCTCTGGAACTAATGGATCTAACTCCTCAAATTCCTCTAATAGTTCCTCCAGCACTTCAAAGTCTGGTAACTAGTACTAAACTGTTTTAACTGTTCTTTCTGCAGGATTATTACGCACACGCGTAGCACGTTTGATTGGATATCATGTCTATCTTCGATTCGCTCTTCGGAGAATATGGCGGAGACCTAGCCATCGATTTGGGAACTGCAAACACCCTTGTTGCAGTTCGTGGTCAGGGTATTGTCATCAATGAGCCATCGGTTGTTGCAATCGATAAAAGTGAGAGCCGCGTTTTGGCCGTTGGCGCTGATGCAAAGCGCATGATTGGTCGTACTCCTGGCTCTATCATTGCAGAGCGCCCTCTTAAAGACGGCGTCATTGCAGACTTTGATGTTACTGAGGTTATGCTTCGTTACTTCATCGAGAAGGCGCGTGAGCGTAAATATCCTTGGTCACCACGTCCACGTGTAGTTGTTTGCGTTCCTTCTGGCGTTACATCTGTCGAGAAACGCGCTGTTTTTGAGGCAACTATTCAGGCAGGTGCACGTCAGGCATTCTTGATTGAAGAGCCTATGGCTGCAGCTATTGGTGCAGACCTGCCAATTGAGGATCCAACAGGCTCCATGGTTGTTGACATCGGTGGCGGTACTACCGAGGTTGCTGTTATCTCCATGGGCGGCATTGTTGTCTCGCAGTCCATCAGAACTGCTGGTGACGAGTTTGACCAGACCATTCTTGAGCATGTTCGTGATGCGTATAACCTCTCTATTGGTGAGCGTACCGCAGAAGATATCAAGATCAAAGTTGGCTCTGCAGCTCCTCTTGCAGAAGAGCTTGACGTTGAGGTCAACGGTCGTGACGTCATGAGCGGTCTGCCAAAGACAGTTCGTATTGAATCAGAAGAGATTCGTCGCGCACTTGATCGTCCTCTTGATGAGGTTACCAAGGCTGTTAAAGATGCCCTTGATGTAACTCCACCAGATCTTGCTTCTGACCTTATGTACTACGGTATTTTGCTTACTGGTGGTGGCGGAATGCTTCGCGGTCTTGATCAGAGACTTCGTGAAGAGACTGGCGTGCCCGTTAACGTAAGCCCAACCGCTCTAGAAAATGTTGTTACCGGTTGCGCAAAAGTTCTTGAGGCTAACGCATTGTCCGGTGGATTTGTTCAGAGTGCAGGCCAATAAATATGCCATTGTCTAATCAGATCCAGGGCGCTTCATCAGGCCTTGGATCTAACAATAATAAGCATACAGGCGGCCGTAGTTTTATTATTCTTTCGCTGCTTTCAATTGTGTTATTGACGGTTAGCGCTCGTATGGGTGCAGGGGGACCGCTCGAGATGGTTCGAGGCGGCTTCTCTACTATTACCATGCCTTTTAGGATGGCAGGTTCTGCTATTGCTATGCCTTTCCAGGGTATCGGTAACATTTTTAGTAACTTAACAGCAGACCAGCAAACGCTTTCTGACCTTAAGGCAGAAAACGAGCAACTGCGCTCAAGAAACGCAGAGCTTGAAGAGACAAACCAGTCTACGCAGCGCCTGCAGGGTCTTCTCGACCTTAAAAATACTTATAACCTGCAGTCTACGGGTGCCCGTGTCATCTCTGGCTCTACTGACTCGTTCAATAACACCATTGTGATTGACAAGGGAACTTCGTCGGGACTGGCTGTTGGCATGCCAGTTGTTGATAGCGGCGGCGTTATTGGCCAGATTATTGAGTGCGGTCCTACAACTTCTACCGTTCGTCTTATCACTGACGAGAAGAGCGGTGTGGCTGCTATGGTTCAAAGCAGCCGAGCTCAGGGCATGCTTATGGGTTCCGCTTCAAGGCAGATTACCCTTAACCTGATTAACACCAACCAGAAGGTTGCTGTAGGCGATACGGTAGTTACCAGTGGACTTGGTGGCGTGTTCCCTAAGGGTCTTCCTCTGGGTAAGGTTACCAGCGTTGAAGCAGCGCCAGGATCGCTCTATTACACCATTGTTATTGAGCCTTTTGGAAATGTCAGTACTAATGAAGAGGTAATGGTTATCACGTCTCTTTCTGAGGAGCAAAAAGCTACCGCAGATGATATTGCAGAGGCAGATAAGCAAAACACTCCAACAGCAACTAATTCTGACAGTAAGGATAAAGACTCCAAGGACGGATCTTCGGGTTCTTCATCAAGCAACTCTTCTGGCAGCGGCTCTGCCAACAACACAACAAATTCCCAGCAGAATGCAACGGTTGCTGCTCCAACGGGTAACACACAACATAACAGCGGAAGAACAGATTAAGGGGGATGTATGCAGGTTTCTGATAGAAATAAAAACACACGCAGCATCACCGTTCTTGCTGTTGTTTGCTTCATTCTGCAAATTATGCTTACTCCACAGGTTTCTTTTGGTGGGGGAGTCATCAATTTTGCACTGATCTTCTCGGCAGCTATTGCCCTGAGATATGGTGGTAAAACTGGCGTAGTAAGCGGCTTTATTGCAGGTCTAATCTATGATCTGACTTCTGCCAATCCCATTGGCCTCATGGCGCTCTTACTTGTGGTCAGCTCTTATTTTATGGGCCAAGAGGTTAGAGACAGAGTTTCTGGCAATTTTGGCACCTCTATGGGTTTTGTGGCGCTTCAGACTTTTGGCGTTACCTTTATGTACCAGCTCATCAACTCTTTGATTGGCTCTGGTGGCAACTTCTTTGAGGGGCTGCTGTTTAAGTCTTTCCCCACCATGTTGTTCACTCTTTTGGCAGCGCTTCCTGTTTTCTATGTACTTTCTCATTCCCAAAGGTCTCATTCATCTTTGGGTGGAACAACGCTCTATCGCGGATCTCACCGAGCTCCACAGCGCCTTAAATAAGGGGATAGTATGAATTTCACCCTTGTTATTCTTGCTTGTTGCGCTGTTGCAGCAATTGGTTTGATCATCGTATACCTAACCTTTGGTAGAAAAGATTCGCCATTTACCTTTGATATAGGTGGAGGCGCTCCTAAGGCTTCTGGCGGTTCTGATGGCTCTGCCGAGAAAACCCTCTCGTCCAGACTTATCGGTTTTGCAATTGCCGTCGGTGGCATGTTTGCGGTGCTTATTGGTCGTCTTTGGACCATGCAGCTCTTATCGTCAGCTGACTATACTGAGCAAGCAGAGCGCAACCGTACGCGCACCGTTACCACGGCAGCGCCTCGTGGTCGTATTCTGGACAGAAATGGCGTGGAGATTGTTACCAACAGGCCAAGTCCAACGGTAGTAGCTCGAGCAGATGTTGCAGAAGACTACGTTAAACTGCAGATTCTTGCCAACCTCTTGGGCATGCCCATGCTGGCGGTGCGCAGAAAAATTATGGATACCTCAGATGGCGCTCAGGCGCTTCGTACCGTTTCTGTAGACGTATCTAGGCGCGTAGTTGCCTACATTTACGCTCACAGTGCTTTGCTTGACGGTGTTTCAATTGAAGAGCGTACGCAGCGCGCCTACCCAAATGGTTCCCTTGCAGCTCATGTTGTTGGCTATACCGGTACCGTTACGCAAGAGCAGCTTGAAAGCAGTAAAACTGCAGATGGCGGCTTTGTATATGCGCATGGCGATATCGTGGGTCAAACAGGCGTGGAGTATCAGTACGAGTCTGCTCTTCAGGGCGTTCGTGGTGAGCAAACGGTGTATGTTGACGCCGCTGGTAATGTTTTATCTCACTCAACGTCTATTGCTCCTCAGAGCGGCTCAGATGTTGTCTTAACCATTGACGCTAACATTCAAAAAGCTGCAGAAGCATCGCTTGTCAGTGTTATCAACACGGTTAGGTCCCAAGATTTCCAGGGTCGTAGCGCAAGCGTGGTGGCACTTGATTGTACTAACGGTGAAGTCATTGCTATGGCAAGTTATCCAACGTATTCTCCTTCAATGTTTGTTGGCGGTATTGCCAGCTCTGACTGGGATACGCTTTCTTCTGAAGAGGCAAACTACCCGCTGATGAACCGTGCTATTGCCGGCCAGTATCCATCTGGTTCTACCATCAAGGCGCTTACTACCTTTGCTGGACTCAAGTACGGTATTTGCGATGGAAATTCCAGCTGGTATTGCACGGGCTTTTGGACAGGATTTGGCGAGCAGTACGGTATGCATTGCTGGCTGCTTTCTGGACACGGCACCGTTAACCTTATTACCGGTATCACTAACTCGTGCGATATTGTTTTTTATGAGATTGGTAAGGGCTTCTTCTATAACAACGATCATCCCGAGGGCATGCAGGAGACATTCCGTGCCTTTGGACTTGGAGCTCTTTCTGGTATTGACCTTCCAGAAGAGGCGTCTGGTCGCGTTCCAGATGCAGAGTGGAAGTGGAATTACTTTACCAGCTCGCCTGATGATGCTCGTAAGTGGCAGGGTGGTGACAACTGTAACCTTGCTATTGGTCAGGGCGACTTGTTGGTTACCTGTCTTCAGATGGCAAATGCGTACTGTGGTATTGCAAACAGAGGTCCAATTTATAAGCCACATGTCCTGAAGAGTATTAACGCCAGAAACGGTAATGGCTCTGTTATTGAGTACAAAAACGAGGTCATTCTGTCGCCAGAAGAAAAAGATGAACACCGAGACATTGTTGCTCGCGGTCTTTACGGCGTCGTCTATGAGGAGTCCGCTTCTCAGACTATTCACTGGACCAACCTTGATGTCACGGTTAATGGTAAGACGGGTACTGCTGAGCAGCAGTCTATTGGCGAGCCAGTTGGTTGGTTTGTTGGTTATGCGCCTGCTGATAAGCCTCAGTACGTTGTTGCCGCCAATCTTGACTGCGCACCTTCTGGCGCAGGTTCTGGTATGTATATTGTTCGAGACGTCTTTGGCGCAATTTATAATCAGCCAGACAATGTTGGTAGGTAAGGAGGCGAGAAACCCATGGCACTTGATTCATCTGCAGTTACAAAACAGAGAATGAACTCTCCCTTTAGAAGGCGTGGAGGTATTCCTTCAGGCGGTCTTGCTAAGAAAGAGAGGCTTACTGGTAAGAATGTTCTGAACAATCTTTATCTAGCGCAGCTTGTTCCCGCGGCTCTTCTCGTCCTCATTGGTATTGTGGTTATTTGGACCGCATCAATGAACATTGCCGAAGCTAGTTTTCCTAGGCATCTTCTTGGTATTGGCCTGGGCCTTGTTTTTGCCACGCTTATGTGGCGCTATGACTATAGAGCACTAGCAAATATGACAAACGTGCTGCTTGTTGGCGTTGTTGTATTGATGATTTTGCCTAAGGTTCCAGGCTTTGGTGTCTCGGTCAAGGGTATGACTGGTTGGGTTAATATCCCGTTTGTTGGCTTTAGATTTCAGCCGTCTGAGCTGGGAAAGATTGTCACAATCTTCCTTATGGCTTCAGTGTGCGCTCAGTATAACGGCAAGGTAGAAACACTTAGGGACTATGTAAAGCTTTGTGGAACGCTGATGGTTCCATTTGGCTCCATTATGCTTTTGCCTGACCTGGGAACTGGTCTGATTATTTTGGTTATCGGAGCTACTATCATCATTTGCTCCGGCGCAAAACGTTCTTGGATTCTTGTGACCGTTCTGTTGCTCGTTGCCGTTGTAGCTCTTGTTGTTGTGACCTCAATGATTCCTGGTATTCCTCACATTCTTAAGGAGTACCAGATGAAGCGTCTTACCGTCTTTTTGGATCCATCTGTTGATCCTTCGGGAGATGGTTATAACCTGCAGCAGGCAAAAATTGCCGTAGGTTCTGGTGGCTTTATTGGAAAGGGACCGGGTAACGCTACACAGGCAAGTGGTCGATTCTTGCCTGAGGCACACACAGACTTTGTTTTTGCGCTCTTCTCGGAAGAGTTTGGCTTCCTTGGTGCATTCATTATGCTTTCGCTCTTTGCGTGGATGATTTTTGCAACCATTCTGTTTGCTATGAAGACCGAGAATACCTTCTCTAAGCTGGTGCTTGTTGGTTGTGCAGCCATGTGGTCGTTCCAGGTTTTGCAAAACGTTGGTATGTGTATTGGTATCATGCCTATTACTGGTATTCCATTGCCTTTTATCAGCTTTGGATCTACATCGATGATTGCCCAGCTTGTCTCTGTAGGAATTGTTCAGTCAGTTTACAGACATAGAACTAAGGCGGCATAAGCTATGGCAAAAAGAAACAGCTTAGGGAAGCTTGCAACTTCTGTACTGCAGGAATTCCGCGGCTCACTTTCATCTCTTGAGCCAACTTACACGCACATCTATGTTGATTCTTTTGCCTCTGAAGAGGCAATTCTTGCTGTTCATACGTATTTTATGCCAGAGAGAACAGATGCTACGGTACGTGTTTCTAAACTTGCCGATGGCGTCTCGTTTACCTCTGGAGGCACTGGTCGTGCGGGAAAGAACGCCGCTATTCCTGATATTGCGGTGATTATTCCTACACCAACATCACAGTATGAGGACGCCCTTACCATGTTGGTAAGCCATTCAATTCCATGTGCTGTGGTTGTTGAGTCTGCAGTTGAAGCACCAAAAATTGCTGATACGCTCTACAACACAGGACTTATTAGCATCATTGCAGGTACTACTGAAGAAGTGCTCTTTGATCGACTCTCTTCATGGATTGCAACTGCAACAGAAAAATCTGTTTCTTTTGCGGCAGCGTATCCTCTTTGTAGAACTCAAGTAGTCAAACAGATAACTGCTGCTTGCGCTAAAGAAAATGCAGCTATTGGAGCTGTGGCGTTTGTTCCCGGCTCTGATATGCCACTGATGACTGCACGTCAGATTAGACTTGCGCTTGATATTACCGCTGCGTATAACATCAATATGAGTGTTGAAACCATTGCTGAACTTCTCGGCGTTGTGGGCGCGGGCTTTGGATACCGAACGGTTGCACGCACGGTCGCAGGCACTGTTCCTGGATTTGGCTGGGCGCTTAAGGCTGGCATGGGATATGCAGGAACTCATACGACCGCTCGCGTCATTCATTCATATGCACGCAAAATTGCCCAGAAGCGCGATGGGGTAGCAGCTGATTCTACAAGCAAGACCAGCACCTCGAGTGCTTCTACAGACGCAGCCGCAACAGTAGATACAAATTCACAATCAAATACCGTAGAGATACCAACCACACAGTCCCTCGCTAAAAGATAGAAAGTAGACTATCGTGCGTGTTAAACGAGAAAATCTCTTCCATCTCATTGAGCCCATGCTTCCGCATGTCGAGAAACCCTCTAGATATTTGAATCACGAATGGGGAGCCGTAGAGGAGCAAGAAGGCCCTTTTCACGTTTGTATGGTTTACGCCGACGTGTACGAGGTTGGTCAGCCTAATCTGGGCATCGCTATTTTGTATAACGCTCTGAATAAGGCACCTTATATTTCTTGTGAGCGCGCCTATCTGCCTTGGACTGATATGGCTGCTTTGATGCGCAAACGCAATGTTCCTTTGCTTTCTTTAGAGGGTGCTGCGCCTTTAGCATCTTTTGATGTGGTGGGCTTCACTCTTGCGCATGAAATGATTGCTACCAATATCATAGAAACGCTTGATTTAGCAGGCATTCCAAAGCTTTCCGAAGAGCGTGATGAAGAAGATCCACTAATTTTTGGTGGCGGTCCTTCCGTTTGGAACTCAGAGCCCGTGGCTCCGCTTTTTGATGCCATTCTTTTAGGTGATGGCGAAGAAGCACTGGTAGAGATGTGCGAGTGCGTAAGAACTTCCAAGCTGGACGGAGCTTCTCGCCAAGAGATTTTGCACAGGCTGTCTCAGATTCAGGGTGTCTACGTACCATCGCTCTATCAGATTGTGAAGGACGACACCGCAACACGCTGGGGTTATGCGGTCCCTAAAGAGGGAAGCGGTGCGCCAAGCGTGGTGTATAAGCGCTGTCTGCCAGATCTTTCGGTGACTGACCCTGTGGCTCAGCGCATTGTTCCGTATACCGAGATTGTGCAAGACAGGCTGGCGCTTGAGATTCAGCGCGGCTGTGCTCGTGGCTGCAGGTTCTGCCAGGCTGGTATGACGTATCGCCCTGTTCGTGAGCGCCCGGCTCAGCAGATTGTTAAAGCAGGTGAAGAGGGCCTTTTGAAGAGTGGCTATGACGAGGTTTCACTTACGTCGCTCTCTACAACGGACCACTCTCAATGCGGCTATATTCTTCGCCGTATGAATTCTGACCTGCGTAAACGTGGCGTGCGCATCTCTATTCCGTCACAGCGTATGGACGCGTTTGGCGCGGAGATGGCAGACGCCGTTTCTACTTCAAGGCGCGGCGGTTTGACGTTTGCGCCAGAAGCAGGTTCTCAGCGCATGCGCGATGTCATCAACAAAAACGTTACCGAGGATGATCTTGAGTCCGCAGCAAGAAATGCGTTTGAAAACGGTTGGCGCCGCATGAAGCTCTACTTTATGATGGGTCTTCCAACCGAGACTGATGAGGACATCCAAGCTATTCCCGCAGTTGCTAAACGTATTTTGGATATCGGCCGAGAAATTGGTGGCAAGGGCGTTACGGTTTCGGCCTCTGTTGCCGTATTTGTGCCCAAGTCCTACACGCCATTCCAGTGGGTTGGTCAGATTTCTCGTGAGGAAGCCCAGCGTAGGCAGCAGTTATTGTTGTCTTCCAACCATGATAGGGGACTCAAGATTGCCTATCATGATTCTGGCACTTCGCTGGTAGAAGGCGCGCTGTCAAAGATGGGCCGCGACGGCTTTGATCTGATTTACCAGGCATGGGAAAATGGTTGCAAGTTTGATGCGTGGACCAGTGAGTTTAACCTTGATGCTTGGAATGCAGCTGCAGAAAGTCTGGGTTTCTCGCTGTCTGATATTGCAACAGAAACCTTTGATATCCAGGCAAAACTTCCTTGGGATCACACATCTCCTGGCGTGTCCAAGGGCTACTTACAGCGAGAATATCGTCGAGCCATGGACGAAGTCACCACACCAGACTGTACGTTTACCTCTTGTACAGGATGTGCGGTATGCCAGACTTTGAAGGTCGACAACGTTTTGATGGGGGTGCGCTCATGACGGATACGCAGCTAGAGAGCGTAGCTTCTGAGGTGGTTGAGCTGGTGAAGAAAGACTGGCGCGCTGGTAGGCCACAGATTCAGCCAGAGATTATGACAGAACGTGGCGCAGAGATTTTTAGGCTTCGCGTGGCTTACAAGAAAGACGATCGCCTTGCGTTTTTAGGACACCTTGAGCTTATTGGTACTATTGAGCGCTGTGTTCGTCGAGCTCAGCTGCCATTTAGGGTGGGAAACGGCTTTGCAAAGCGTATGGGTGTGCAGTTCTCTCAGGCGCTTCCCGTTGGTGCTTCGTCAGAGGCGGAGTACTTTGACTTGAAGCTCACCGAATATGTGGACCCGGATGAGGCGCTAGAGAGGCTGTTGTCGGCAACACCTCCCGCGCTTGCTCCGTTTGCTGCCAACTACGTTGACCGGTCTCTACCAGCGCTTGAAGCATGGTTGAATGCCGCTCACTGGAGATGCGACATTTTGGGAGACGGCCTAAAGTCCGAGGCGTTGCGTTGGGGGTTTGAGGATCTTCTCGCCAAAAAAGAGCTGACGTACATGCGCGGTGACAAGCAAAAAGTGGTCAACTTAGAGACAACGTTTGCTGGTTACAGCATCTCTGAGAGCTCATCTAATACGTGCATTTCATTTGAGCTTGATACGTTGCAAGATCCACGAGCAGCACTTAGACCTGCAGTTTTGATCTATGAGGCACAAAGAATTGCAGCTGAGGCAGGACTTGATGGACTGCAAGGCATTGACTCTATGAAGGTTTGTCGCACCTCACAGGCACACGTTTCAGAAAATGGACTCCTTGTGAAGCCTCTATAACATGTAGTTTTGTCTTGGAATTTTCTGAAATATGCAGTAGACTATTTCGAGTTGTGTTTCTCGCCGAGGGACATGGGACACCGACAGTTTCCCGCGGATGCCACAGGTCACGGCGGCGAAGATCTTTGCTCGGATCTTCAGAAATGCAAAGATAGTATTAATCGTTGCAAGAATCAGCAATGAAGGGTTACACACATGTACGCAATCGTAGCAACTGGTGGCAAGCAGTATAAGGTTGCCAAGGGCGACGTAATCAGCGTCGAGAAGCTTGATGCGCAGCCTGGCGATAAGGTAAAGCTTGATGTTCTTATGCTTAACGACGGCAAGAAGGTTGTTGCTGACGCTGCCACTCTTTCCTCTAAGAAGGTTACCTGTGAGGTTCTTGAGCAGTACAAGGACAAGAAAGTCCTCGTCTTCAAGTTCCACAAGCGTAAGCGCTATCACCGCGCCAACGGTCACCGTCAGAACCTTACTAAGCTGAAGGTTACCGCGCTCCCTACCGCTCGTAAGGCTGCTGCTAAGGCATCCGACGAGTCTGCAGAGTAATTGGTCACTTCTGATATTGAGATAGGCAGGTAGCATTTATGGCACACAAGAAAGGTCTCGGCTCTTCCCGCAATGGTCGCGACTCACAAGCACAGCGCCTTGGCGTTAAGATTTACGGTGGTCAGGCAATCAAGGCTGGCCAGATTATCATCCGTCAGCGTGGTACTCACATCACTCCTGGCGTAAACGTTGGTCGCGGCAAGGATGACACTCTCTTTGCACTTTGCGATGGCGTTGTTGAGTTCAAGAAGGGTGCTAAGCACGTCGTTAACGTCGTTGCTGCTGAGGCATAAGTTTTCTTGAACATCCACAGTTCATTCAAGGGGTCCTTCGGGACCCCTTTTTGTTTCTCGCGGCATTTTGCTCTTGCCGCGTACCGTTCACAGTTTCTAATTTGTTTCTTACTGTATTTCTTGACACAATCTGGCAAAGTAATGGTATTCTTCTTACATTGCAATTTACGCTCTTGGGAGGAGGACATATCATGCGCGCTACATGCACTCAGCAGTGGTGGTGGAACAACTTGTCTTTCTCCGGTCAGCGATGAGTTGCTTCTGCATACGCATTTAGAGGCTCTCGGGTGACCGAGAGCTTTTTTTGTGCGTACGTTTCTTGCTAAATCCGGATGGCGAGAAACCCGTGTTGTTAAAAATTTGTTTGTACGTTTTAGTTTTGCGTTAAAGGAGTTTGTATGTCTACAGAAAATCTGAATGAGGTTAATGCCGCAGGCACAGAGACGGGATCTGCAGAGCAGGCACCACGTGTTGTTGCTGTTTCAAAAAATGCAGGAGTATTGGACGTTACCTCTCTAGTCCTTGTAGCTGTTCTTATTGCAGCTGGTTTTATTCTTAACCTGACCGTTGGCAAGGCAATTAGTGCTATTGGTATTGGTCCAGAGTTCATTATTGCATCGTTCTGCCTGGCAATCCTTCTTTTGAAGCCAACTGCTGTTCAGAGCCTGGTTATTGGTCTTATCGCAGCTACCGTTATTCAGCTCACCACCTCTGTTCCTGGTGCTGATTTTGTTGCAGAGGGCGCAGCTTCACTTGTTATGTTTGCTTTCACAAAGTCTGCTCTTGCAGATAAGCCAGTAATGCCTGCAATTGGTTCTTTTGTAACCACTCTTATTTCTGGCTTGATCTTTGCTGCCATTGCTATTCCAGCCAAGGGTGCAACTATTGAGCTTTTCTACGTAATGCTTCCTGTCATCGTGGGAACCGCATTCTTTAATGCTATTGTTGTTCAGGTTCTTGCGGCTCCTCTTAAGAAGGTTTTGGGTCGATAAGTTCTTAGATACGCACATATTTCCTGGAGAACACTGTGTCTATTATTGAAGTTCAATCTGTGTCATATAGCTATCCTGATAGCTCAGCGCATGCTCTGAATGAGCTGTCACTAAGCGTTCAGGAGGGTGACTTTGTAGGTATTGTTGGTCCTTCTGGCGCAGGCAAGTCCACGCTTGCTCTTGCGCTTTCTGGCGCTATTCCTCATCACTTTAGAGGAAGTTTCTTTGGAAAGATTCTTGTTGCTGGAATGGATACCTGCACAGTTGCGCTGACTGATATCTCTAAAATTGTGGGTTCTGTAACCCAGGATATCAACGCGCAAATGGTTGCTTCAATTGTTGAGGATGAGCTTCTCTTTGGCCTTGAGAACTTTGCTGTTCCTCATGCAGAGATTCCAGAGCGCATTACCTATGCTCTAGAGACAGTTGGTATTGCCAACCTTCGCTTTAGAGAGATTGCTTCTCTTTCTGGTGGACAGAAGCAAAAGGTTGCTATAGCAGCACTTTTGGCGCTTCAGCCACAAGTTATGGTGCTTGATGAGCCAACAGCGGCCTTAGACCCAACGTCGTCCGAGTTGATCTTCAAGACCCTTTCAGAGCTCAACAAAACCAAAGGCATTACGGTTGTGGTAATTGAGCAAAAAGTGGGCCTTCTCGCTAAGTATTGCTCAAAGATTGCCGTTATGGACAAGGGAACCATCTGCGCTTTTGGCAGCGGAGAGGAAGTGTTTTCACAGGTAGATTTGCTGCAAGAGGTTGGTGTTGACGTTCCTCGTTGCGTGCGCGTCTCAAAGGGTGTTCACGAGCTCTCGCATCAAGTGGAATATGCTCATCTACTCAGCGATGCTGACCAGGCTGTCTGCGATGAAACCGCACTCTCAGTTCAGTCAGCTGCCAAGCAGCTTGCGTGCTGCGTTGGGGCTTTACAGCATCGTAGTATTTCTCTTCCAGAGAGTGATGAACTACCAGCTACTGACGCTGTTGAACTAGCAGGGGAGACGCATCTTCCAAAAATAGATGGTCCTGTGGTTGCTGAATCGAGTGGACCATTTGACAGGATTGGTGTTCTTCAAGATGCAGAGCAGCCAAGTGTTCAATCTGTTCTTGACGTTATTGACGCTACCTTTAAATATCAGAATAGTACTGATGGCGTAGAGCGCGTTTCTCTCAGTTTGCATTCTGGTGAGCTTGTTGCCCTTGTGGGTCAAAACGGCGCCGGCAAAACAACTCTGACTAAGCTGGTAAATGGCCTCTTGCGCCCTCGATCGGGAGACATTCATATTAAGGGTTCTTCATGCAAGGATTGGAAGACGTCGCAGATTGCTCAACATGTCTCTACGCTGTTCCAAAATCCCGATTATCAGATTTGTAAAGAGAGTGTTCTTGAGGAGATTGCGTTTGGTCTTGAGCTCAAGGGTGCGTCTGCAGAGGATGCCCGATGCAAGGCGCTTGAAGTAATTGAGCGTATGGGGCTGGATGCAGAGGCGTCTCCGTTTATGCTTTCTCGCGGTCAGCGCCAGATGGTAGCGCTTGCGTCTGTGGTTGCCTGCGAGCCAGATATTCTTGTGCTTGACGAGCCAACATCCGGCCTGGATTACAAAGAGTGTATGCAGGTCATGAATATGGTTACCTCACTGTGCGAGAAGGGCTGTGCAGTTCTTATGGTTTGCCATGACATGGAGGTTGTGCTGGACTTTGCCACAAGAATTGTCGTTATGGCACATGGTAGCGTGTTAGACGATGGGGAAGTTACACAGATCTTCTCGGCAGATGAGGTTTTGAAGGAAGCATACGTTGAGGTTCCTCAGATGATTCAGCTGTCAAAGCTTGCGGGTGCGCATGTAGATTCGTCATTTGCTGGGCTTAACAGTGCTTCCGAGGTGCTTGAGGCATTGCAGCATCAGTTTGAGATTGCTCGTATTGCGGCAACGCTAAATGGTAAGGAGGCTCCTCGTGGGTAGTGTTATTGATTACACCGAAGGAACAAGCTTCCTTCACAAGGCAAATCCCGTGGCCAAGCTTGTTTTTGCGCTTGAACTTTTTGTAGCCGCCTTTGCTGCGCAGGGAACGCTTGAGGTACTTGCGGTGCTCGCGCTCACCATTCTTGTAGGAGTTGTCTCACAGAACGCTCAGAAGACTTTTAAGTTGGTATTTGGCTTTGCTGTCTTAGGTCTTATTCTGTGCGTGGTGCAGACGCTTGTTGCCCCTGCTGGTCAAGTGCTCTTTTTATGCATCACGGTAGGTGGTTTGGAGCGCGGCTTTAACGTTGCTCTCAAAACAATCGCGCTGGCGCTGCCGCTGCTTTCTATGCTTTCGCTGATGCGCGTAGAGGACCTCATGAATGCGCTGGTAGAAGTGGCGCATGTTCCTTATCCTTATGCGTTTACCATTGCAACGGTTTTGCGCTTTGTACCTGTCTTTGCTTCCGAGATGAACCATATCATGGAGGCTCAGATGGCTCGTGGCGTTGAGTTTGATACCAAAAATCCACTTAAGAAGCTCCAGCTCACCATGCCCTTGATTGTTCCTCTATTGGTAAGCTCCGTTAAAAAAGCTGACGCCTCAGCGCTTGCAGCTGAGCAGCGAGGTTTTTATCTAAGGAACGCTTCATCTGCATTTAAACGCTATCCTTTGGCTCCATCAGACTTTGCTTTGATGATTCTTGGCGTTGCGGTAATTGTTGTTATCATCGTGATCTCATAAGAACTTCTCGCGTTTTCACTGTGCTTCGCTGGTAAATGCCGTAACATTAAGGTATTAGAAGGAGGACACGTGGAAACTTTCACTGATCTTTGTCATATCAACGTTAAAGGTGGAGACGGCGGCGCAGGCTGCATGTCTTTCCGCCGAGAAGCATATGTACCTAAAGGCGGCCCTGATGGTGGCGATGGAGGTCACGGCGGCAATGTTGTCATTGTTGCAGATGCGCAGCTCTCGTCCCTGATTGATTACCGCTATAAGCATCACTTTAAAGCAGAGCGCGGCACTCACGGTAAGGGAGCTCGCCGCCACGGTTCTGACGGACAAGATTTGCTGCTCAAGGTGCCTCTGGGAACCGTTGTGCGCGAGCTTGATCCAGTTACACAAGAGCCTCTCTATGAGATTGCTGATCTTACCTCCCCAGGTGAGCAGGTAGTTGTTGCCCCTGGTGGCAACGGCGGCCGCGGCAACATTCACTTTGTCACCTCTGTAAGGCGTGCACCAGCATTTGCCGAGAAGGGCGAGCCAGCCCAAGAGCACTGGATTGAGCTAGAGATGAAGCTCATGGCAGATGTGGCCTTGGTAGGCATGCCTTCCGTTGGCAAGAGCTCTCTTATCGCACGTATCAGTGCTGCTCGCCCAAAGATTGCTGACTATCCTTTTACCACTCTTGTGCCAAATCTTGGCGTCGTCCGTGCACAAAATGGACAGTCATTTGTCTGTGCAGACGTCCCTGGTCTTATCGAGGGCGCCTCTGAGGGCAAGGGTCTTGGTCATCAGTTCTTGCGTCACATTGAGCGTACGGCACTCATTGTCCATATGGTCGATGCTACCGGTGGCTATGAAGGCAGAGATCCTGTAGAGGACTACCACGCCATTAACGAGGAGCTCAAAGCATACGCTTCAAAGCTTGCTGAGCGCCCCCAGATTGTGGTGGCAAACAAGTGTGACATGCCTGGTACAGAAGATGCTATTAAGGCTCTTAGAAAAGCCGCTGAGGCGGATGGCAGGACTTTCTTTGCCATCTCTACGGTAACTGGTTTAAATCTTGATGACTTTGTGACCACCTGCGCCGCAGAAGTAGCAGAGCTCCGCAAAGAAATTGCCATCACTACTCCTACGGTTGACCGCAGCGAGGCTTGGGAGAACCAGCGACTTCGCCGTGATAATAAGCTTCGTATTGAGCGAGAAGAGCGTCATGCTTGGCGTGTCTCCGGCGGCCAGATTGAGCGCATGGTTATCCAGACCGATTGGGACAACGATGAAGCTGTGGCATATCTGCAACGTCGTCTTGACCGTATGGGTCTTGAAGTTCAGCTGGCAAAGGCAGGTGCTGTTGATGGTGACGAGATTCGAATTCTTGAGCTTACCTTTACCTATGAAGATCCTAACAAGCCAAATACAGATGGCATAGAGATTCCTGATGAGGACGCCTCAGACCAGCAATTCGAAGATGTTGAGTTTGAAGAGACTCCATCTGATCCGTCTCATGTAGCTGAGGCTTCTTCAGAAACTGAGTAGAGTATGGCAGCCGACGTCTTAAATAACATGCACCCTGGTCTACCTCGTTTAGGACAGGATAAAAACCGCACCTATCGTCTGGGAATCATGGGTGGAACCTTTGACCCCATTCATAACGGTCACTTGGTAGCCGCTGAGCAGGCATATGATGATTTGGATCTTGATGTGGTTGTCTTTATGCCTGCTGGTCGCCCTGCGTTCAAACAAAATAAGGGAGTTACCAGGGGAGAAGACCGTTACTCAATGACGCTTCTAGCAACCTCAGATAATCCTCATTTTGTTGCTTCTCGTTTTGAGGTGGATTATGAGGGCATCACTTACACCGCTGATACGCTCAGAAGATTGCGTAAGGTATATCCCTCTAACGTTGAATTTTTCTTTATTACTGGTGCAGATGCAATTGCTGATATTGTCACTTGGAAAGATGCACAGACCGTAGCTGAGCTTGCTCACTTTGTTGCTGCAACGCGTCCTGGTTATGAGCTGAGTCGTGCTCAAAAGGTTATTGCAGACTCACCTTATGACTTCAAGGTAACCTATCTTGAGGTTCCCGCACTAGCAATCTCATCAAGCTACTTGCGTAGTAGAGTTCAAAATGGTCAGAGCCTCAGATACCTGACTCCCGATTCTGTAACAGGTTACATTCACAAGCATGGGCTTTATGGTGCCGACACAACGCCACTTAATTAAGTGGTCAAGCCAAAGCGACCCGCTGCTCAGATTGACATACGCTCGTATCAGGGTAGTGTCAAACAGGTGGAGATCAGGTTTGACGCAATAATTTGTAGGACATAATGGAAAGAACACTTATAGCAAAAGATATTGTCTATACCGCAGAACAACAGGCGCTTATTGATCAGCTTGAGTCTGATTTGAAGAGTCATATGTATCACAAGAACCCTAAGCGTTTTGCGCATTCTATCTCTGTGGGACATTGTGCAGAAACGCTTGCACAGGTTTATGGTGCAGATATGTTGAGCGCTCGCGTTGCAGGTATTTTGCATGATTGGGAGAAACTTCTTCCTGATGCAGAAACCATTGAACTGGCAGAGCGCTTTCGTATCCAGACAGAAGCTCCTTATCAGAAAATTGTTGGACTCTTACATGGCCCTCTCGCCGCAAAAACGCTACCAGCCATCTATCCTTGGCTTTCTGAGCAGATTCTCAGCGCCATTCAGAAGCACACTGCGGGCGACCGTCAAATGAGCAAGCTAGATAAAATCTTGTATGTAGCTGATCTTATTGAGCCATTGCGTCCAGATTTTGAAGCTGTTGTGACTGCTCGCGAAGTTTATCTGCAGGGTGGTTCTCTTGATGAACTTTACGAGAGCGCATTTTGTGGTGTGATGAGGTATGTAATTTCATCGAGGAGTTATTTGTATCCAAACTCAATTGCACTATACAATGAGATGATTGAAAAAACATCTGAGTAGCTTTGCTATAGGAGAAAACGGAGAAATTCATGGCTGTAACTTCACTTGAGCTTGCAAAGACTGCTGCAATTGCTGCAGATCAGAAGAAAGCTGAAGATATTCTTGTGCTTGACCTCACTGGTCTCAGTGACGTTTGCGATTACTTTGTTATCTGCACTGGTGGAAATGCTCGTTTAGCTGACGCTATTGTTGATGAAGTTCGCGAGAAGGTCACGGCAAATTGCGGCGTTCGTCCAATTTCTACTGAGGGTCGTGACGGCCTTAATTGGATTCTGATTGATTACGGCTCAGTTGTAGTTCACGTATTCCAGCCTGAGGTAAGGTCTTACTATCGTCTTGAGCGACTTTGGGCAGATGCTCCTCGTGTAGAGCTGGATATTGAGGGCGCTATGACTTCTGAGATTCCTTACGCTGATCTTCCAGAGGATGCTTTGGCTCCAGCCTTTGAGCTTTCCGAGGATGACCTGGTAGACAATCTTCCAGAATCTGCTGATCCTACTGAGTAGTTTTGGTGTACTAGATTTGTTCGTTTTTGCCTGTAGGCATAGTGTCTGAGACGCGATGCTCAAAGCGTAGGTCTCTACCATACTGCACAGCATCTGCACCAAATTTATCTTTGAGTTTATCGGTTACCTCGGAGAGATGACGTAAGTCACTCCGAGGTTTCTTTTTTGTTGTAGGCCCAGGGGCAGCAGCCTCAAATGTGTCATTAAATTGATCAAAAAGAGACGTTTGAACAGGCTTGCTCTGTGTCTCATCTGTAAATGAGCTAATGCCAACGCCAAGCAGTCTTACTGGCTGACCTTCTTTCCAAATGGTTGAAAGAAGACCAACGGCAATCTCTGCAAAGAGGTGCTCATCATCAGTTGGTGCAGGCATTCTTTTTTGAGCGGTATGAGACTCTGTTGCAGAGGCTTTTACTTTGAGGGTTACGGTATATCCTTGGAGCCGCTTTCGGCGAAGACGTCTTCCTACAACGCCAGCAATGTGCCTAATAGCTTCTACGATTTCTTGTTTATCAAACAAATCTGTTTCAAAGGTTCTCTCGTTAGAAACAGACTTAACGTCACGAGGCTGGGCAGCTTCATGAACTTCTGAGACTTCTTTTCCTTGCGCGCGCAAAATCATCTTTGAAGCTGTATTGCCAACAAGGGAAGTCAGATACGTTGCATCTGCTCTTGAGAGCTCTCCAAGCGTTTTGATTCCCTGCTGATGAAGTGTCTTTGCCGTCGCAGAACCAATACCACTCATGGCCTCAATAGGCAGAGGTGCTAGAAAGCGGCCTTCTGTGCCAGGAAACACAGCAGTAAGACCACGAGGCTTTTCTTGCTCAGAGGCAATCTTGGCAATTGTCTTGTTTGTTCCCAGGCCAATGGAACAGGTGACGCCTAGCGAAGCGACTTTCTTTTGTATGCGCTTACAAATCTCCAAAGGATTTTCTTTAGAGAATCTGCCTGGAGTGATGTCAAAAAATGCCTCATCAATAGAAACCTGCTCAACAAGGGGAGTCTCATCTTTGAGAAAACCCATAACAAGAGCGCTCATTTCTGAGTATCTGTCATAACGTCCTGAAGTCCAAATTGCATGAGGACAAAGCCTTACCGCAGTAGCTGAAGGCATGGCAGAATGAACACCATACTTCCTTGCTTCATAAGAGGCGGTTGAAACAACGCCTCGTTTGTGGGGTGAGCCTCCAACAATTACTGGTTTTCCGCGCCACTCAGGATGATCAAGTTGTTCTACAGACGCAAAGAACGCATCAAGGTCAAGAAGCCCAATGGCTTTACCATGCCACTCAAAATCACACGATTTACGTGCGTTTTTATCTGATATGTCCTTTGATGTTTCCATAGAAATAGTGTATACTTTTTGTACAAATAGAACAAGTGTTTCATACATAAATTACGAGTACTTTTTGAAGAGAGCAAATTTATACTTTTCGAGGTTAATGCGTTGTTGTACACTTGTAACCCGATTTGTGGCTTTGCGGTGCAGCCCATCTAACATCCGAGGCACCGCTCGTATGGAGGAGTTTTCATTGGCAGTTAAGATTCGTCTGGCCCGTCACGGTGCCAAGAAGCGTCCGTACTATCGCGTAGTTGTCGCTGATGGTCGTATGCCTCGCGATGGTCGTTACATTGAAGAAGTCGGTCGTTATAACCCACTGACTAGCCCAAAGACGATTGATATCAACCTCGAGAAGGTTGACGAGTGGGTAGCAAAGGGCGCTCAGCCAACAAGCGCAGTTTCTCACCTCATTGAGATCGCTCGTACTGGTGCTCCAGTTGCAGAGAAGAAGACCAAGCTCTCCAAGAAGGCACAGGCAAAGGCTGCTGCAGCTGCAGAGGCTGCTGCTGAGGCTGCTGCCGCAGCTGCTGAGGAGTCCGAGGCTCCAGAGGCTGAGTAAATCGTGTCTGAATTCACAGAGCCCACTGAGGTAGACGCTGTCGATCAAGACATTCAGGAGATGCCTTCTGACAAGGTAGCTGACCTTGTTGAGTACATCGTTTGTGGTCTTGTCGATAATGAAGATGCTGTTGCACTCGACGTCACCGATCGCGAGGATGGAGCCTTGATTGAGGTTTCTTGCTCTGAGGAAGACGCTGGACGTGTCATCGGCCGCAAGGGTAGAACCATTAAGGCTATTCGTACTTTGGCTCGTGCTCTTGGCCAGCGTGTTGGCACCTCTGTTGATGTCGAGGTTGTAGGCTAATTTTGCGTAAACACTGGCGAGCAATTGCTCAAATTGTTAAAACGCATGGTAAAAGAGGGGAGGTTGTGACGGTTCCCGTTCACAGCCTTCCTTCTCTTATAGCTGAAGGCATGACAGTTGTTCCTGTTCCGCCTGCGCTTAAGGGCCCTAGGAAGTTTTCAGTTGTCTCTGTTGAGTCAGATGATAGAGAAGGTAGTCTTGTAACTTTTGAAGACGTAACTACCATCTCTGATGCAGAAGAGCTTATTGGTAAAACGCTTCTGGTAGAAGAAGATTGTCTTCCAGAAAACTTTGGTCTGGTAAATGTTTCTCTACTTGTGGGTAGAGAAGTACGTGATACAGAACATGGTTCTCTGGGTGAAATTACAGAGGTTCTTGTTGGACCTACACAAAATGTGTGGGTCATTGAGGGGCCTTTTGGACAGGTGCTGATGCCTGCCGTGGATGAATTTATCAAAGAGGCCCCAGCCGAGGGCTCCATTACCGTCTCAATTCCTCAGGGCCTTCTTAGGTTAGGTGAGTAGCATGCGTCTAGAAACGCTCTCAGTATTTCCTGAGGTCTTCTCGCCCTATTTAAATGCTTCTATTATGGGCAGAGCTCAAAAGGCAAATATTTTTGAGTTCTATGCACATGACTTGCGTGACTGGACGCATGATAGGCATCGTACGGTAGATGATGCTCCTTTTGGTGGCGGACAAGGCATGCTTATGAAGCCTGCTCCAATCTTTGAGGCAGTTCGTGAGATTTCTGATCAGGCAGAACCTAAGCCCCACGTGGTGTTTTTCTCGCCAGTTGGTAGGCCGTATTCTCAGGCTATTGCCCAAGAGTTTGCTCAAAAAGAACGCATTCTGTTTGTCTGTGGTCGCTATGAGGGCATGGACGAGCGCGTCTACGAGCTGGCAGATGACGTTATTTCTCTGGGAGATTACGTGCTGACGGGCGGAGAGCTTCCTGCGCTTACCGTGATTGACTCGGTTGTGCGCTTGCTTCCTGGTGCGCTTGGTGATGAGATGAGCTCACAGGATGAGTCATTCTCTGACGATGGCCTTCTTGAGTATGCTCAGTACACGCGTCCAGCAAACTTTGAGGGGCGAGAAGTTCCGTCTGTGCTTCTTTCAGGAGACCACGGAGCGGTAGCAGTCTGGAGACGACAATCTGCACTTGCTCGCACTCGTGCGTGGCGTCCAGACCTCTTAGAGAGCGCTCAACTCACTGAGAAGGACAGAGCGTATTTAGCAGAGCTTGATCAGCAATCTGGTGATGACGATGAGTAGTGGACATTCCAAAGTACTTGAGCTTCTTGAATACCTGGTAATTGTGGCAGTTGCCGTTGCGCTGGCATTTTTTATCAGGACTTTTGTTGCTGAGGTGTATGAGGTTCCAACAGGTTCCATGCTCAATACTATTCAGCTGGGAGACCGTTTGGTAGGAGAGAAGCTTACCTACCGCTTTGGCGGTACTCCGCAAGCAGGCGATGTGGTTACCTTTACCAGCCCTCAAAACCCCGATACGCTTTTAGTTAAGCGCGTCATTGCCACAGCAGGTCAAACGGTTGATTTGCGTGACGGCGCTGTGTATGTTGATGGCCAGCTTATGGACGAGCCTTACACTGAAGGCAAGCCAACATATTCTCTTGCGGATCGCACGGGTGCCGTAATTCAGAATTATCCGTATACTGTTCCTGCAGGTCATATTTTTGTTATGGGGGATAACAGAACAAACTCGCTTGATTCCAGATATTTTGGAGCAGTTGCGGTTTCTACCGTGACCTCTAAGGCAATGTTTATTTTCTGGCCCTTTGACCATGCTCGCGGGCTATAGTACTTACGTCGGACATTTGAGAGAAAGAACATCATGGGCGCAACACCACTAACGTTTCAAGATATGATTTTGACCCTTGAACACTATTGGGCAGAAAAGGGTTGCACGGTCATGCAGCCATACGACTCTGAGGTAGGTGCTGGTACCTTCCATACCGCAACTATCCTGCGCTCACTTGGTCCTGACGCTTGGCGTACCTGCTATCCACAGCCTTGTCGTCGTCCTGCTGATGGACGCTATGGCGAGAACCCCAATCGCTTGCAGCACTACTATCAGTTCCAGGTCTTGCTCAAGCCATCTCCTGCAGACTCTCAAGATCTCTATCTTGGTTCACTCGCCGCTATTGGCCTTGATCCAAAAGACCACGACGTTCGCTTTGTTGAGGACGACTGGGAGAGCCCAACTCTTGGAGCTTGGGGTCTAGGCTGGGAGGTCTGGCTCAACGGCATGGAGGTTACTCAGTTCACGTACTTCCAGCAGGTAGGCGGTATTGAGGTAGATCCTGTTCCTGTTGAGATTACCTATGGTCTTGAGCGTATTGCTATGTATGCTCAGGGCGTTGATTCTGTCTATGACCTGGTCTGGAGCTACCTGCCAGACGGCACTCCAATGACATACGGCCAGGTATTCCTTGAGAATGAGCGCGAGTTCTCAACCTACAACTTTGAGGTAGCCAATATTGAGCTTATGCGCGAGAAGTTCGACGAGTATGAGGCAGAGTGCCACAGCTGCCTTGAGCGTAAGCTTCCACTACCTGCGTATGACTGCGTTATGAAGTGCAGCCATGCATTCAACCTACTTGACTCTCGTGGTGCTCTTTCTGCTGTTGAGAGAGCTAACTATATTCTTCGCGTTCGCACCGTTGCTAAGGCATGCTGCGAATCGTATTTGGAGGAGGTTGCTTCTAAGAAAGCACCTGCAGCAACTACTCAGGAGGAGGTGGCTTAAATGGCTGAGGTTAGAGACTTCCTTTTTGAGATTGGTTCTGAAGAGATGCCTTCTGCTCCATTGCAGAAAGCTATTGCTCAGTTCAATAAGCTTGTCGTTTCCGGACTTAAAGACTCTGGCTTGTCATTTGGAGAGGTTAAGATTCTCTCGACACCTCGTCGTTTAACTGCCTATGTAAAGGACGTTGCTGAGGCTACAGAAGAGATTTCCGAGGTCAAGCGTGGTCCTAAGGCAGAGATTGCTTTTGATGCAGAGGGCAATCCAACCAAAGCTGCTGAGGGATTTGCTCGCAAGTGCGGCGTAAACGCTGATGCGCTGACTCGTCGTGTAGACACTGACGGTCATGAGTATGTTTTTGCAGAGCTCAATATTCCTTCAGTTCCTGCTACAAAGATTCTCTCTGAGCTGGCAACTTCTTGGATTTCTGCACTTGATTGGCCTCGTAGTCAGCGCTGGGGTTCTTTCCATGAGCGCTACGTTCGTCCTGTTCGCTGGCTTTGCGCTCTCTTTGGTTCAGAGATTGTTCCTGTTACGTACGCTGATGTAACTAGCTCAAACACCACCCAGGGCCATCGTGTCCTTGGTTCTGGTTACCATGAGGTAGCAAGTCCAGCTGACTATGAGCAAGTTCTTAAAGACGCTGGCGTTTTGCTTCAGGAGCAGAGAAAAGACGTTATTCTCGCTGGTATCAAAGAGGTAGAGGCCGCTCGTCCGGGCTCTCACGTTGATATGCCAGAGAAGGTCTTTGAGGAGGTCATTAACCTAACTGAGTGGCCTCAGGTTCTTGTGGGTACCTTTGACGAGGAATTCCTTAACGTTCCTTCAGAGATTATTACTGAGTCCATGCTTTCCAACCAGCGCTATTTCCCAATCTATGACGCTGAGGGCAAGCTGACTCGCGAGTTTATTGTGGTATCTAACGCAGATCCATCTTGCGCAGAGCGCGTCATTGACGGCAACGAGCGCGTTGTTCGTGCTCGCCTCGACGACGCTAAGTTCTTCTTTGAGGAGGACTTGAAGCACACGCTTGACGAGTTTGCTCAGCGCCTTGAGACCGTTGTCTTTCAGGAGAAGCTTGGAACCGTTCTGCAGAAGACCCAGCGTATGGAGGCTCTTGCTGCAGAGATTGCGCTTGACGAGACTTCCAACAAAGAAGAGGCAGAACTTGCTGCTCGTGCCGCTCATCTTGCTAAGGCAGACCTTGTCAGCCAGGCAGTTGTCGAGTTCACCAGCCAGCAGGGCGTCATGGGTGGCTACTACGCAGAGGCAGCTGGCGAGAAGAGCGATGTAGCTGCAGCTATTCGCGAGCACTATCGTCCTCGCTTTGCCGGCGACGAGCTCCCAAGTGGCCAGATTGGTCGCTTTGTAGCTATTGCTGACAAGCTTGATACCATCTGCGGCATCTTTGCTATCAACGAGCCACCAACCGGCTCTTCCGATCCTTATGCTGTTCGTCGTGCAGCTATTGGTGTTATTGCACTAGTCCGCTCAACGGCAAACCTTGACCTCAAGAAGCTCATTGCAAGCTCTCTGGAGCTCTACCGCCAGCAAGGTCTTGTTGTTGACGAGTCTGTTCAGTCTCAGGTTGAGCAGTACTTTATTGGCCGCCTTGCATCTATTGCAAAGGACGAGAAGATATCTGCAGATGCTATTGAGGCTGTCAGTGCAATTGGCGTTATTAATCCTGATGAGTTCCTTCAGCGTGCTCGTGCACTTGATGAGGCACGTCAGAACGAGCCTGAGCTCTTTGAGGACCTTGCTACTGCTTATGCACGTGCAGCTCACCTCAGCGATGCTTCACTTGGCACAGAAGTTGATACAGAGCTTCTTACTGAGCCAGAGAAGTCGTTGCTTGCTGCTTGTGAAGAGGGCCAGAAGCAGGTGGCTTCCGCTCTTGCTGGTTCAGACTATGCTGCTGCTGTTTCTGCACTGTCACAACTGCGTGAGCCTATTGATATTTTCTTCGATAAAGTGCTTGTCATGGATGAAAACGATACCGTTCGCCGAAATCGTTTACGTCTTTTGAACAAGTTTGCCCAGGTATTTAGTAATGTCGCCGATATTAGTGTGCTTTCTCGTAAGAAGTAGAGTACGCTTAGGTTAGGTAAATGTTTGTATCTTTCTGAATACTTGACTGAAAGGGTTACAGCATGAGCACACTTGATATTGACAACAACACTCTTGGTGATGGTCTGCCTATCGTCTATGTTTTGTCAGACTCTCGCGGAGAGACTGGTGCTGCAGTAGTTAAGGCTGCTGCTGCTCAGTTTGGCGATGATTCCGTAGAGATTGTAAGGGTTCCAAATATTCATAACGTTGAAGACGTTCGCGCGTATTTCAATGAGCATGAAGATGAGGATCGCCCTCGTGCAGTCTTCCACACCTTTGCAGATGGCTCTCTCAGAAGAGAGATTCGTCGTGAGCTTGATCAGCGCCTCATCCCATCTATTGACCTTCTAGGACCAGCAGTAAACGTTATTTCTACGCTTACGGGTGAAGAGCCAAGTCATGCAATTGGCGCTTTCTTTGAGGGAGTTACACGCTAAGAGAGTGCTGACGCCTCAAAATATCAAAAAGTTAAATGAGCATCCACTTTGGGTGCTCATTTTCTTTATGGAGAATTTCACAATTTGCAACCATAAGTTTGTAAATCATTCTGTGAACGGTCGATATTGACCGCTCACCGTTATTTTGTTCAGATGAATGGCGTAGGTTGGTAACATACTATGAATGTGAGGACAGAACCTACTTTGTTTGGTTTGATGTCTTTGCGTTCAATTGTGTTGGTGCACGCTTTGCGTGTGACAGTTTGAGAGTTTGGAGTGTTATGTCCGAGAAGCACGTTTACAGCTTCGGAAAGGACCACGCCGGTAACGATGTTACTGAGGTCGCTGGCGCATCCGTAGAAGAGGCAAAGTGGATTGTTGGTGGCAAGGGTGCAAACCTTGCAGAGATGTCTAAGATTGGTCTGCCTGTACCTCCAGGATTCTCAATTACTTGCCAAACTTGCGTTGCTTATTCCAACAACGGCAACGTCTGGCCTGAGGGCGTCACTGATGAGATTGACGCCGCAATGGCAACTCTTGAGGAGCGCATGGGCAAGAAGCTCGGCGATGCAGAAGATCCACTGCTTGTCTCCGTCCGTTCCGGTGCTCCATTCTCCATGCCTGGCATGATGGACACTGTTCTTAACCTTGGTCTTAACGATGAGTCCGTTCAGGGCCTCATTAAGCAGACTGGTAATGAGCGCTTTGCTTGGGACTCTTACCGTCGTTTTGTTCAGATGTTCTCTGGCGTTGTTATGGGCGTCTCTGGACAGCTCTTTGAGGACGCAATTGCTGCTAAGAAGGCCGAGAAGGGCGTTAAGCTTGATACAGAGCTGGACGCAAATGACCTTCGTGACCTTGTAACTTGGTTCAAGGGCATCTTTGCTGCAAACGTTGACGTTAAGGAGCACCCAGAGGTCTCCAAGAACGGCTACGCTGTCTTCCCATCTGATCCTTATCTCCAGCTCCGCCTTGCTGAGCAGGCAGTCTTTGGTTCTTGGATGAACGACCGCGCAATCCTTTACCGCAAGCAGAACAAGATTCCTGATGAGCTTGGTACTGCAGTTAACGTTCAGGTCATGGTCTTTGGTAACAAGGGTGAGACCTCTGCAACTGGTGTTGCATTTACTCGTAACCCTGCAGACGGTACCAACGAGCGCTACGGTGACTTCCTGATTAACGCTCAGGGCGAGGACGTTGTTGCTGGTATTCGTAACACTGAGCCTATTGCAGACCTTGTTAAGGTTCCTGCACTCAAGGAGGCAGGCGAGGAGCTCTTCCACGTCTTTGAGATTCTTGAGGATCACTACGCAGACATGATGGACATCGAGTTCACCATTGAGAATGGTAAACTCTGGATGCTTCAGACTCGTGTTGGTAAGCGTACTGCTCTCTCTGCACTCAAGGTTGCAATTCAGATGTACGAAGAGGGTCGTATTACTAAGGAGCAGGCTGTTTCTCGTGTTGCTCCTGAGCAGCTCGATCAGCTTCTGCACCCACAGTTTGATCCTAACGCTGAGTATGAGACCATTGCTAAGGGTCTTAATGCTTCTCCTGGTGCAGCTGTTGGTGCTGCAGTCTTCTCTTCTGCAGACGCTGAGGCTTTTGCAGAGGCAGGCAAGCCTTGTATTCTTGTCCGCTGGGAGACCACTCCAGATGACCTCCACGGCATGGTTGCTGCAGAGGGCATCCTGACTTCCCACGGCGGCAAGACCAGCCACGCTGCTGTTATTGCTCGTGGTATGGGTGCTCCTTGCGTCTGCGGTGTTGATACACTCCGCATTGATGCTGCTAACAAGCGCTTCACCGTTGCTGATTCCGGCCTTGTTGTTAACGAGGGCGATGTTATCTCCATCGACGGTACCACCGGTGACGTCATCCTTGGTGCTGTTGAGCTTGTTCAGCCAGAGCTTTCTGGTGACCTTCAGACCATCCTTGCATGGGCAGACGAGGTCCGTCTTGACGAGTCCCGTGGTCGCGTCATTGGTGTTCGTGCAAACGCTGATAACCCAGCAGATGCTCAGACTTCCGTTGATAACGGCGCTGAAGCAATCGGTCTTGACCGTACTGAGCACATGTTCCTTGGTGAGCGTAAGCACCTCATTCAGGACTTCATCCTTGCAGACTCTGAGGACGTTAAGCAGCTTGCTATTGAGCAGCTTGGCCGTGCTCAGAAGGGTGACTTCCTTGGTATGTTCAAGGTAATGGACGGCAAAGACGTTGTTGTCCGTCTTCTTGACCCACCGCTGCATGAGTTCCTTGATTCCCCACGTGAGCTTGACGTTGAGATTGCTCATGATGAGGAGCAGGGTAAGGACGCCGCTGCAAAGCGTGCTCTTCTCGCTAAGTTTGACGCCTTCCAGGAGGCAAACCCAATGCTCGGCCTCCGTGGCTGCCGCCTTGGTCTTGTCTACCCAGAGCTCAACGTTATGCAGGTCCGCGCTATCGCAAGTGCAGCTGCAGAGCTCAAGCGCGTTGGTCTTGACCCTCGCCCAGAGATCATGGTTCCTCTGGTTGGCTTCGAAGAGGAGCTCATCCAGGTCCGTGAAGAGGTTGAGCAGACCATCAAGCAGGTTGCTGACGAGTACGGTGTTGAGCTCAACATCCCAGTTGGTACCATGATCGAGCTTCCACGTGCAGCTATCATGTCTGAGGAGATTGCTAAGCACGCAGACTTCTTCTCCTTCGGTACTAACGACCTCACCCAGACCTGCCTTGGCTTCTCTCGTGATGACGTTGAGTCCGCATTCATGCCACTCTACCTTGAGCGCAAGATTGTTAAGACCAACCCATTTGCAACCCTTGATAAGGGTGTCGCAGAGCTTGTCCGTATGGGCGTTGAGGGTGGCCGTAAGGGTAATCCTAACCTCACCATTGGTGTCTGCGGTGAGACCGGTGGCGATCCAGAGTCCATCCATATGTACTACAACCTTGGTCTTGACTATGTCTCCTGCTCACCATATCGCGTGCCAATCGCACGTCTTGCTGCAGCACAGGCTAAGATTCAGGCTAACGGTGGTCCACAGAAGATTGCTACTAAGTAGGTTTTCTTCTAGACACACTGCAACAAACTCTAGAGGGCGGCTTCGGTCGCCCTCTTTTGCTAGAGAGCAATAACCTGCTATTATGTGATAAAGATGCAGGTACAGGGAGGTTCTATGTTATCCATTCAACGAGAAGATCTTGAAGCTCGTGAGCATCAAATCTTATCTCCTGAGGCGGCTTTTTCTGATCAAAGTAAAGGTCGCGCGATAGCAGAGGAGCCTGACCAGTACCGTACGTGTTATCAGTGTGATAGAGACCGCATTCTGCATAGCAAGAGTTTTAGAAGGCTTGCTCACAAGACACAGGTTTTTCTCGCCCCAGAAGGGGACCACTATAGAACCCGTCTTATTCATACGCTTGAGGTTTCGCAGATTGCGCGCTCAATTGCGCGCCCTCTTGGCTTAAACGAAGACCTAACTGAGGCAATTGCGCTTGGACATGACTTGGGTCATACACCGTTTGGTCATATTGGTGAAAAGGCACTTTCGCACGCTATTAGTTTGTATAGGGGAATGGACCCTGACGTCCCAGAAAATGAGCGTATTTTTGCCCATAACCAGCAAAGTGCTCGTATTGTTGAGTATCTGGAGAAAGACGGACAGGGTCTTAATCTTTCTCACGAGGTCATCGATGGTATTAGATGTCACTCAGGCAATCTACGTGCAGAAACAGCAGAAGGAAGAATTGTTGCCATATCGGACCGTATTGCCTATGTAACACATGATATTGACGACGCAAAACGAGCAGGACTCCTTTCGGAGGAGTATCTTCCAACTGAAGCTCGTGAGGTGTTGGGCAATAGTTCTCCTGAGCGAATTGAAAACATGGTTCACGATATTGTCTCGGAGAGTTCTCGCGTGGGGGACATTAAAATGACAGACTCCATGTGGGGTGCCATGATGACCATGAGAGCTTTCTTGTTTGCTAATTTGTATGCATCAGGGGATGCAAAATATGAAGAGCCTAAGGCGTATGACCTTATCATTGAGCTGTTCGATTATTTTGTAAATCATTTAGATGAGGTTCCTGCAGAATATAAGTGTCATGATTTTGATCATCCAGAGATTCAAGTAGCAGATTATGTTTCTGGTATGACCGATAGATACGCAACAAGAGTGTTTGAAGATCTTCGTCTGCCTCGTTCCTGGGGTAAAAGAAGATATGTAAAGTAAGTTTTATCCAAACTAACCCTTGTACAGTGGAAAGTATTCACGTATACTTTCCGTCTGTGTGTTAACTATGTGTCGTTCGCAAGGGCGTCGGCACCTCTAGAGATGAGGAAACAATGGACTACATTCGCGCTATTGAGCGTCAGCAGATCCGCGAGGACATTCCTGAGGTCCGCGTTGGTGACAACGTAAAGGTTCACTATCGTATTGTCGAGGGTGACCGTACTCGTGAGCAGGTCTTCCAGGGTGACATCATTCGTCTTTCCGGCGAGGGTTCCCGTGAGACTTTTACCGTTCGTAAGATCAGCTTCGGCATTGGTGTTGAGCGTACTTTCCCACTTCACTCACCAAAGATTGCTAAGCTTGAGGTTCTTCGCCACGGTGTTGTTCACCGCGCTAAGCTCTACTTCCTGCGCGATCGTGTTGGTAAGGCTGCTCGTCTTCGCGAGAAGCGCTAATCAACTTCATATGCTCTTTAAAGCCGCCTCCGGGCGGCTTTTTTAGTACCATAGTCGTGTGGTTTGGAGAAAACATGGCTGATTCTGCTAAAGACATAATTGCTCGTTTAAGCGACGCTCCAGAGGCTGAGGTATACGAACTTATAGCTCGTTATAGTGAAGACCCTCGTAAACAGGTTATTAAAGCGTTGGAATCAGCTAAAAAGCGTATTGAAAAAGAACACGTCGAGAAGGCACGTGTAGAAGAAATGTATCGCTTTCAGAAGGAGCTTTCTGGAGGTGGACTAGTTGTTGGCGTTGATGAGGTTGGTAGAGGCTCTGTAGCTGGTCCTTTAACGGTTTGTGCAGTGTGTTTACCCGAAAATCCGATCATCTATGGACTAAACGACTCCAAAAAATTAACCGCAACGAAGCGAGAGATTCTAGCGGCACAGATTCAAGAAATTGCTACAGCAATTGGAATTGCTCATATTGCGCCTCAAAGGATTGATGAAGTTGGTATGGCACAGTGTCTAAGAGACGCCATGCTACAAGCTGTTAAAAACACAGGTATTGAGCCTGACTGTGTCTTGATTGATGGAAATCCTATGCACATCCATCCTAAAGAGAAGACTCTTGTTAAGGGCGACGCACGTATTGCATCTATTGCTGCTGCTTCAATTGTGGCAAAGGTAACTCGAGATGCTTTAATGGTGGCCTACGATGAGGAGTACCCTGGCTATCACCTGGCAGAATGCAAAGGATATGCTTCTGCTGAACATATCGAGGCTATTGGTGAGATGGGACTTTCTCCAATCCATCGTGCTTCGTTTTGTGGAAACTTTGTTAAGACGCAAAGA